>CAJUFR010000011.1 GCA_910585525.1 uncultured Angelakisella sp. | reverse complement strand
GATCTCGGTGGCCTCCAGGGCCAGGGGGGAGTCCACGTAGACCGGGAAGTCCGGCATGGAGCGGACCATCCGCTGGCCCTTCATCTCCCGGATGTAGTACAGGAGTTCCTGGGTGCGCCCCACGGCGAAGGAGGGGATGACCACGTTGCCCCCCCGGGAGAGGGTCTTGTCGAATATCTGGGCCAGTTCCTCCACCGTGTAGCCGCCGGCTTCGTGGAGGCGGTTGCCGTAGGTGGACTCCATCACCACGTAGTCCGCCTGGGTGATGTAGTCCGGGTCCCGGATGATGGGCTGGTCGGTGTTGCCGATGTCGCCGGAAAAGGCGATGGTCCGGGTCAGCCCCGACTCCCGGGCGGTGACCAGGATGCTGGCCGAGCCCAGCAGGTGCCCGGCGTCGATGAAGGTGGCCTGGACCCCGTCAAAGAGGGGGACCTCCTGGCGGTATTCGCAGGGGCGCAGCAGTTCCAGCGCCGCCTGGGTGTCCTCTACCGTGTAAAGGGGTTCCACCGGGTCCGCCCCGGCCCGGGACAGCTTCTGGGTCTTCCACTGGGCGTCCATCTCCTGGATGCGGGCGGAATCCATCAGCATGATCCGCAACAGGTCGCAGGTGAGGCGGGTGGCGATGACGGGACCCTTGTAGCCGTTCTTCACCAGCAGCGGGATGCGGCCGCTGTGGTCGATGTGGGCGTGGGTCACCAGCACGCAGTCGACCTCCCCGGCGGCGAAGGGCAGGGCGTTGTCGTCCAACTCGTCGCCGCCCTGCTGCAGGCCGCAGTCGATGAGTATCTTCTTCCCCCGGACCTCCAGCAGGTGGCAGGAGCCGGTGACTTCCTTGTCGGCGCCGTAAAATCGCAGCTTCATACTGTTTACACCCTACTTTCTTATTTTCTGTCGATGAACTCCTGGATCAGGGAGGTGCGGGGCACCAGGTCCCAATCCAGGCTGGGCAGGCCGTCCAGGGCGGCGATCAGTTCGGTGACCATCTGATGGTGGGGGTCGTCCGCCGGGACGCCCCGGAGCATCTCGGCCCCCTCCCGGCTGTAGAGGAAGGGCTCGTAGCCGTGGGCGGAGTTGATGTGCATATCCGCCAGGGGGCGGTAGGGCTGCATGTACAGGTTCTCCCCCCGCAGCACGTAGTCCCAAAGGCGCAGCGTCTCGGTGGCGCCGGTGTTGCGGCGCACCCGATCCCGGAGCAGCCGCCGGAGCAGCCGCAGCTGCCGGGCGGTGATGAGCGTCCGCCCCTCCCCGTCCACGTAGTCGCTGTGGACGCTGATGTAAAGGCGCAGGATACGGAACTTATCCACCAGGGGGGTGATGCGGGGGTTGAGGGCGTGAAGCCCCTCAAAGATCAGGCAGGTGCGGTCGTCAAAGGTCAGGTCCCGGCTGAGGGGGGAGCGGGTGCCGCTGGCGAAGTCGAAGATAGGCACCTTGGTGTGGCCGGTGGCCAGCAGGTCCTCCATGCACTCCCCCAGGGTGTCCAGGTCCAGGCCGTCGATGGTCTCAAAGTTCTTCTGGCCGTCCTCCCACAGGGGGGCCTGGGACCGGTCCTTGTAGAAGTCGTCCAGGGAGATGCGCACCGCCCGGTTGCCCCCCCGGGTCAGCCCCTCCGCCAGGATGCGGGAGGCGGTGGTCTTGCCGGAGGAGGTGGGGCCGCTGAGCAGGATCACCTGGGACTCCTCCGCCTCCGCCCGCCAGAACACCTCGATGACCCGCTGGCGGAAGGCTTTCTCCTCCGACAGGATCAGCGCCTTGGGGTCCCAGTGCAGAAGTTCCTCCTTGGCCGGGAGGTCCAGCTTTTCCATAATGGGATTGTATTTCATTCTGCATCGCTCCTTTTTTGAATGGGGTTTGTTCTTATTTTACCATATTTCTGGATAAAATGTAATAATATTTTGTAAAAATCACTCGAAAGGTTTGTCTTTTTGCCGCCTCCTTTTAAAAATCGTAACAATGCCTTAACAAAATCCCCGGCGGAAAGCGGTAAAATAGGACCGGACCAGCCGCCTTTCTTGCTTTTTTCGGCGGAAGGGACTATAATGATAACATATGCGGCCGTGGCGGAAAGGAGTGATGGCGTTGGCGCTGGAACAGAAGGACTCCCGGGGGGAGCGGAAAAACAATTCCCCCAGCGGGGAGATGGACTACGACGCCCTCCTGGCCCATTACCGGGAGTTGGGCATCTACGAGGGGCCTATGGAGCCCCGCCCGCCCAAGGAAAAGAAGCCCCGGCTCGCCCCGCCCCAGACACCGGGGGAGGGGAAGTTCGCCAAAAAGCGGCGGGCCGCCCCGCCGGAGGAGCCGCCCCGGCCCAAAGCGGCCCGGGAGCCGGAGCCTGCCCCCGAGGCCCCCATGGACCTGGAGGACCTGAAGCCTGCCCCCAAGCCCCGGGAGGGGAAGCGGCGGTGGGCCGACATCCTGGGCCGGCTGGGGACAGCGGCGGCCCAGCCGGAGGAGCCGGACAGCCCCGAACTGGAGGAAGCCATCCGGGCGGTGGAGCCGCCGGAGCCCCCCAAGGAGGAGGCCAAGGAGCCCCCGCCCCCGGAGCAAAAGCCGGAGAAAAAGGAACGGCGCAAAAAGGAAAAGCCCCCCCGCCCCGCCGCCATCAAGGGGGAGGAGAAGCCGGAGAAACAAAAAAAGCCCTCCGCAGGGAAGGACGAGCCCTCCTTGCTGGAGTGGGTCTACATCGAGGTGTATTACATCGGCATCCAGCTGATGCGGGACATGAACCTGCTCCGCCGGGAGTGGGAGCGGCTGATGGGTTGGGTGCGGTACTACGTCCCCAGGTGGTTCCAGGAGCAGCACAGCCGCTTCCTGCGGGTCTGCACCCACATTTCGGACACCACCCTTTTCCCCTACCGGGAACTGGCCCGGCTCACCAGCCGGTTGTTCCAGAACCTCCGGGAGACCGGCGGGGGCAAAGGGAGCCTGGGCAAAAAGGCGGGGCTTTGGTGGCAGTACCTCCGGTCCCTGGGCCGGCCGTTGAACCACATCGCCAACTTTGTGGCCCCCATCGTGGGCATCACCATCCTGGCGGCCACCCTCACCTACTTCCAGGGCATCAACTACGCCCTGTCGGTGGAATATGCCGGGCAGCACCTGGGGTACATCCCCCGGGAGAGCGTCTTTTACGACGCCCAGCAGATGGTGCTGGACCGGATGCTGGGGGAGGAGTACCAGCCCCCGGAGGATAGCCGGCCCATCTTCCACATCGTCATCGCCGGCGAGGAGGACCTGGTGGACCAGGAGACGCTGGCCAACCGCATCATGTCCGCCTCCCTCAACGAGGTCGAGGAGGCTGACGGCGTCTACATCGAGGGGGCCTTCCTGGGGGCCATCGAGGACGGCAACGAGATCCTCATCTATCTGGATTCCATGCTGGACGCCTACCGCACCGGCATCGAGCACGAGTTGGTGCAGTTCGTCAAGAGCATCAGCGTTCGCCGGGGCATCTACCCCAGCACCTCCATCCGCCCCCTCTACCGCATCACCCAGGACATGCAGTCGGACCAGACCCGGACGGTGGAGCACAAGGTGGAGGAGGGGGAGACCCTTACCGCCATCGCCCAGGAGTACAACGTCCCGGTGGAGCAGCTGCTGGAACTGAACACCCTGCTGGAGCAGCGGGACCACGAGATGATCCCCGGCGGGGAGGACGAGGAGGACCGGATCGACCTGGATTCCATCCCCCTGATCCCCGGGGAGCGGCTGACGGTGGCCCGTGTCACCATGGACCTGGGGGTGCAGGTCACCCGCCGGGAGGTCTACGACGAGGAGATACCCTACGGCACCATCAGCATCGAGGACAGCCGCTATTATAAGGGCTACTCGGTCCCCATCTCCGCCGGTATCAACGGGTTGCAGACGGTGACGGCGGACGTCACCTACATCGACGGCGAACAGGTGGCGGAGACCCGCATCGGCACCCCGGAGGTGAAGCGGGAGCCGGTGGACGCCCAGGTGCGGGTGGGCACCATGGCCATCCTCACCTATCTGGACCCCAGCAGCAGCGGCAGCAATTCCTACATGTGGCCGGTCAAGGGCGGTTATGTCTCCGCCGGGCTGTACGGCTACTACGGCCACACCGGCATGGACATCGCGGCATCCGCCGGCACCGAGATACGGGCCGCCCGGGACGGCCAGGTCACCTACGCCACCAACTACGCTATCTGGCCCTACGGCAAGCGTGTGGACATCAGCCACGGTGACGGCGCCGTTACCCGGTACGCCCACTGCAGTTCGGTCTTCGTCACCAGCGGCCAGTACGTGCGTCAGGGCGATCTTATCGCCCTGGTGGGACGGACCGGCAACGCCAGCGGCAACCACTGCCATTTTGAGATCCGCATCAACGGCGTGATCATGAACCCCGCCAACTTCATCGGCACCTACTGGCCCGGTTTCTAGGCCGGTGGCCCGGCGGGCGCGCCCTACCCGCCCCCTTTGGGGGCTTAGGTGGTGCTGGGCGGTGGTGGGTGCCTGGAGTCACAGCGCCATTTGTATGATGATAAAGAAAGCCCCCTTCCTGGGACAGGAAGGGGGCTTGTCTTAGTTTTTTTCTTCAAAGGTCACTTGGCTGAGGCGTTGGCGCACCAGTTGGGAGATATCGGCGTAGACCCGGCGGAACTTGCAGCAGCTGCCGTCGGGGCTGCGGCTGCACCGGAAGTCCGGCTCCCCCACGCACCGGGAGAGGGCGTAGGGGCCCTCCACCGTTTCGATGACGTCGCAGAGGGAGATGTCCTTGGCCGAGCGGGCCAGTTCGTACCCCCCCTTGGTGCCCTTGTAGGACCGGACCAGCCCGCCGGTGACCAGCTTGCGCAGTATCTTGAGGGAGAAGCGGAGGGTGACGCCGGTCTCCTCGGCGATCCGCTTGGCGTCCATCCGCCCGCCCTGCCGGGCCAGGCGGGAAACGATGCGCACGGCGTAGTCAGATTCCAGGGTGATGTGCATAGCGGGCCTCCTTCGGTGGGAATATACACTGGATGAGTATTGTTTTAGTATATCCCGGGGGGAGGGAAAAGTCAAGGCGGCGGGCTCACCGGACCTCCACCACCCGCAGCTGCTCCCCGTCCACCAGGAACCCCACCTCCACCCCGCCGAAGGCCAGGCGGTAGACCCGGTCCGGCTGGTGCTGGTACCCCGGCCTGGGGTCCTGGGCCAGCAGTTCCAGCAGCGCCGGGCGATGGCATTCCGGCACCCGGGCCAGCAGCGCCGGGGGGAAGTCCACCGCCAAAAGGCCCTGGCCCCCGGGGAGGGAAAAGCCGCCGGAGGCCTCCGGGTGGGCGTCGGTGTAGGGGAGGTAGGGCTTGACGTCCAGGATGGGGGTGCCGTCCAGCAGGTCGGCGCCGGAGACCACCAGCGTCGGCCCCTCCGGCCCCTGGAGCCGCACCTCCACCAGCCCCACCGAGGAAAGCCCCAGGGAGTTGGGCCGGAAGGGGGAGCGGGTGGCGAACACCCCCATCCGGGCGTTGCCCCCCAGCCGGGGCGGGCGGACGGTGGGGGACCAGCCTTCCCCCGGCCGGGCCGCCTGGGAGAACTGCCAGATGAGCCAGAGGTGGGAGAACTGCTCCAGCCCCCGGAAGGCCTCGGGGACCCGGTACTCCGGCTGGAACACCACCTCCGCCCGGAGGGAGGGGACCAGGCCGCTTTGCCGTGGGATGCCGAACTTTTCCGGGAAGCCGCTGCGGATATGGGCGATGGGCCGGACGGTGATAGGCTCCGGCATAGGCGCTTCCTCCTTATTTTCATACCAAGCGCCCCCGACCCAAAAGCCGGGGGCGTCGTTGTCTTACTTATCCTTGTCCTTGTCGAAGGCCTCCCGGAGGCGGTCGAAGAAGCCCTGGCGCTTGTGGTAGTTCTTTTCGCTGAGGCTTGCTTCAAACTCCCGGAGTTTATCCTTTTGGCTGCGGGAAAGGCCCTTGGGCACCTCGATGGTGACCCGGACGTACTGGTCCCCCCGGTTGCGGCCGGTGTTGGGGTCCACCACCCCCTTGTCCCGGAGGCGGAACACGGTGCCGTTCTGGGTCCCCTCGGGGACGGTGTACTTCACCTTGCCGTCCACGGTGGGGACCACGATCTCGTCCCCCAGCACCGCCTGGGTGTAGGTGAGGGGGATATCGCACCAGATGTTCTGGCCGTCCCGCTCGAAGATGGTGTCGGGGCGCACCGTCACCGTGACCTGGAGGTCGCCGGCGGGGCCGCCGTTGGTGCCGTGGTCCCCCTCCCCCCGGACGATGAAGGTCTGGCCGTCATCGATGCCGGCGGGGACGTTGACGGTGAGCTTCCGGTTCACCCGCACCCGGCCCTTGCCGCCGCACTTCTGGCAGGGGTTTTTGATGACCTTGCCGGTGCCGCCGCACCGGGAGCAGGGCTGGCGCACCTGCATCATGCCAAGGATGCTCTGCTTGCGGACGGTGACGTAGCCGCTGCCGCCGCAATCGGGGCAGGTCTCGGGGCGGCTGCCCTCGGCGGCGCCGGTGCCGGAGCAGGCGGCGCAGCTTTCCAGCCGCTGGTAGGTGACCTCCTTCTGGCACCCCTTCACCGCCTCCATAAAGGAGAGGGGCAGGGTGAAGCCCTGGCTGTTGCCCCGGGTGGGGCCGTTGGGGTTGCGGGCACGGGTGGAGCCGCCGAAACCCCCGCCGCCGAAGATATCCCCCAGATCCCCGAAGATGTCCTCGAACCCGCCAAAGCCCCCGAACCCGCCGCCGTAGCCACCCGGCCCGGCGCTGTAGTTGGGGTCCACCCCGGCGTGGCCGAACTGGTCGTACCGGGCCCGCTTGTCTTTATCCGAGAGGACCTCGTAGGCCTCGTTGATCTCTTTAAAGTGCGCCTCCGCCTCTTTGTCGTCGGGGTGCAGGTCGGGGTGGTACTGCTTGGCCAGCTTGCGGTAGGCTTTTTTCAGTTCGTCGTCCCCGACCCCTTTCTGGACCCCCAGCACCTCGTAATAATCACGCTTTTTTTCCGGCAATTCCCATCACCTCTATCTCATGTCATGACTGGCAGGATAGAGGGGCTTTCCCCCCTATCCTGCCGTGTTCGCTGATCGATCAGTTGTTTTCGTCTACATCCCGGTAGTCGGCGTCCACCACGCCGTCATCCTGGGGGGCGCCGGGGCCGGCCTGGCCCTGGGCCTGGGCGGCGGCCTGGGCGGCCTGGTACATCTGGGCGGAGGCGTCGTAGAGCAGCTTCTGGAGTTCCTCCTGCTTGGCCTTGATGTCGTCCAGGTTTTCACCCTTCATGGCTTCCTTCAGGGCGGCCACCTTGGTCTCCAATTCCTGCTTCTTGCCGGCGTCCAGCTTGTCGCCCATGTCGGTCATGGTCTTTTCCACCTGGTAGATGACCTGGTCGGCGTTGTTGCGGATGTCGATGCCCTCCCGGCGCTTCTTGTCGGCGGCGGCGAACTGCTCCGCCTCCCGCACCGCCTTTTCCACGTCGTCCTTGCTCATGTTGGTGGAGGAGGTGATGGTGATGGACTGCTCCCGGCCGGTGCCCAGGTCCTTGGCCGAGACGTTGACGATGCCGTTGGCGTCGATGTCGAAGGTCACCTCGATCTGGGGCACGCCCCGGGGGGCGGCGGGGATGCCGCTGAGCTGGAAGTTGCCCAGCAGCTTGTTGTCGTTGGCCATCTCCCGCTCGCCCTGGAGCACCCGGATCTCCACCGAGGTCTGGCCGTCGGCGGCGGTGGAATAGACCTTGCTCTTTTTGGCGGGGATGATGGTGTTGCGCTCAATGATGCGGTCGGTGAGGCCGCCCAGCGTCTCCACGCCCAGGGAGAGGGGGGTGACATCCAGCAGCAGCAGCCCCTTGACGTCGCCGGCCAGCACGCCGCCCTGGAGGGAGGCCCCCAGCGCCACGCACTCATCGGGGTTGATGCCCTTGAAGGGCTCCTTGCCCATGAAGTTCTTCACCGCCTCCTGGACGGCGGGGATGCGGGTGGAGCCGCCCACCAGCAGCACCTTGTTGATGTCGGAGGGCTTGAGGCCGGAATCGGACAGCGCCTGCTTGACGGGGCCCATGGTGGCCTCCACCAGGTCGGCGGTGAGTTCGTTGAACTTGGCCCGGGTGATGGTGGTGTCCAGGTGCTTGGGGCCGCTGGCGTCGGCGGTGATATAGGGCAGGTTCACCTGGGCGGTGGTCATGCCGGAAAGTTCGATCTTGGCCTTCTCCGCCGCCTCGATCAGGCGCTGCCGGGCCATGGGGTCCTTCCGCAGGTCGATGTGGTTCTCGCTCTGGAACTGGTCGGCCAGGTAGTTCAGCAGCCGCTCGTCAAAGTCGTCGCCGCCCAGGTGGTTGTTGCCGGCGGTGGCCTTGACCTCCTGGACCCCGTCCCCCATCTCGATGATGGAGACGTCGAAGGTGCCGCCCCCCAGGTCGTAGACCATCACCACCTGGTCGGTCTCCTTGTCGATGCCGTAGGCCAGGGCGGCGGCGGTGGGCTCGTTGATGATCCGCTTTACCTCCAGCCCGGCGATGCGGCCGGCGTCCTTGGTGGCCTGGCGCTGGGCGTCGGTGAAGTAGGCGGGGACGGTGATCACCGCCTCGGAGACGGTCTCCCCCAGGTAGGCTTCGGCGTCGTTCTTCATCTTTTGCAGGATCATGGCGGAGATCTCCTGGGGGGTGTAGCTTTTGCCGTCCACCGTGACCTTGTGATCGGTGCCCATCTGGCGCTTGATGGAACTGATGGTCCGCTGGGCGTTGGTGACGGCCTGGCGCTTGGCCACCTTGCCCACCAGGCGCTCCCCGTCGTCCTTAAAGGCCACGACGGAGGGTGTGGTGCGGTCTCCTTCCGGGTTGGGGATGACGACGGCTTCGCCGCCCTCCATGACGGCCACGCAGCTGTTGGTGGTGCCAAGGTCGATGCCGATGATCTTACTCATATTCCATTACCTCCATAGTATCGCTTTGGTCTGACATGTTCTCTATGTTATGATTCCTTGGGTGACTTAGTTTGCCGCCTGCACCATGGCGTAGCGGAGGATGCGCTCCCCCATGCGGTACCCCTTTTGGAGCACCTGGGCCACGGTGTTTTTGCCCAGGCTGTCGTCCTCGATGTGCATCACGGCGTTGTGGATATCCGGGTCGAAGGGGACGCCGGTGGCGGCGATCTCCTCCACCCCCATGCCGGTCATGATCTCCCACAGGCCCTTGTGGATCAGTTCCACGCCTTTTTTGTAATCCTCGTCGGCGCAGGGGCTGTCCAGCGCCCGCTGGAGGTTATCCAGCACCGGCAGCAGCTCCCGCAGGGTGCCCGCCACGGCGTCGCCGTAGATGTTGTCCTTCTCCTTGGCGGTGCGGTTTTTGAAGTTGCCGAACTCCGCCATCAGCCGCAGGTGCCGTTCCTCCAGGGCCTTGTTCTCCTCCCGCAGCTGCTCCAGCTGGCGGGCGGCCTCATCCTCCGGGGTCCCGGCGGCGGTCTCCGCCTCGGTCTGCTCCATGGCCGGCTCCTCCAGGGGGGGCTGCTGGTCCAGTGTTTCCTTCTCCTGTTCTGCCAAGTCGGTATCCTCCCTCTATCTTACAGTCATTTTTGTTCTTCCAGTGTTTCGCCCAGCAGCCGCCCCAGGGTCTGGGAAAAATACTCCAGGTGGGGGATGAGCCGGGCGTAGTCCATGCGGATGGGCCCGATGAGCCCCATGGCGCCGGTGTTGTCCTGGCCGATGCGGTACTTGCTGATGATCACCGAGGACCCGGCGAAGGCGCTGTTGGGGTTCTCCTTGCCCACCAGCACCCGGATGCCCTCGCTCCCCCGGTCCACCAGTTCCATCACCGCCTCCCGGGAGTTGATGACCCGGAACAGCTGGTTGGCCACCCGGCGCAGGTCCTCGTGCTCCAGCAGGTTGGCGGTGCCGCTGCGGTAGATCTGGCCGTCGCTGCACTCCCGGCAGAGGTCAAAGACGGCGGAGAGGAGGGGGGTGAAGATATCCATATACTCCTCCCCCATGCCGAAGGCCACCGAGTTCAGGTAGCTGGCGCTGATGTCGTTGATGCTCCGGCCGGTGAAGTGCCGGTCGATGAAGCCCTGGAAGAACTCCAGCACCTTGGCGGTCAGCTGGAAGTCCACCCGGCAGACCTTGTTCTTCACCATGCCGTTGCTGGCGATGAGGAGGATGACCACGGTGCGGCTGGTGGCGGGGATGAGTTCGATCTTCCGCACCCGGGCGCTCTCCTTGGTCAGGGCGGTGGAGATGACGGCGCAGCCGGTCTGCTCCGCCAGTGTCTTGGCGGCGTCCTCCAGCAGGCGGTCGGGGTCGGGGTCCCGGAGGTTGAACAACGCTTCGATCCGCTGCTTCTCCGGCCCGGTCAGGGGCCGCCGCCGCATCAGCTGGTCCAGGTAGAGACGGTAGCCCAGGTGGGAGGGGACCCGCCCGGCGCTGGTGTGGGGCTGCTCCAGCAGGCCCTGGTCGAACAGCGCCGCCATCTCGTTGCGGATGGTGGCGGGGGAGACCTCCCCGTCCAGCAGCCTTGCCACCAGCTTGGAGCCCACCGGCTCCCCGGTGGCGATGTGGGTCTCCACGATGGCGGAGAGGATGCGCAGCTTCCTGGGGTCCAGTTCCATCCTGTCCACCGCCTTTCGTTTTGGTTCTTAGCACTCGTTGAAGTGGAGTGCTAACGAGTATTATTGTACCGTTATTTCCCTGGGAAGTCAAGGGCTTTCACAAATTATTTACAAACTTCCGTCACTCCGGCCCGCCGTCTGCCAGCACCCTGCTATTTTTCCCCGTCCCCCTTGATTATTGCCCTCATCCCCTGTAAACTAGAGGGGATATTTCATAATAGATAAGGAGTTCCCCTATGCTGAAAAAATACTGGTATCTCTTCGCCATCTCGATGCTGCCCATCGTGGAACTGCGGGGAGGGGTCCCCATCGGGGTGGGGATGGGCTTCCCCTTCTGGCAGGTGTATCTGGTCTGCGTCCTGGGCAACCTGCTGCCGGTGCCCTTCCTGCTGCTCTTCGGCCGCAAGCTGCTGGGCTGGCTGGCCACCTGGCCCTATGTGGGCGGTTTTTTCCAGCGGGTCATCAACAAGGCGGACAAGGCCGCCCAGGGCTTCGGCAAATACGAGTTCTTCGGCCTGTGGGCCTTTGTGGCCATCCCCTTCCCCGGCACCGGGGCCTGGACCGGCTCGGTAGCCGCCACCTTCCTGCGGATGCCCCTCTCCCGGGCCATCCCCGCCATCGCCCTGGGGGTGCTGACCAGCGGCGTCATCATGGGGGTGGCCAGCTACGGCATCCTGGAGGCCATCGGCATCTTTCTGTAAAGGGTCCCCCTTGACTTCCCTTTTTCGCCGTTCTATACTATAGATAACATCTTTTTGTGTGAATATCCGAGAAGGGAAGTATCGTCACCATGAAGCACGAACTCGTCCAGGCAAGAGACGCCACCGGGATGCAGCTGCGGGGGCAGAACGATCTGCTTTGCGGCTACTACCGGGGCTACGCCATGCTGACCGTCATGAATTCCAAAAACCGCAGCTACGACATCGTGGTGTGGGCCAGCCGGCCGGGGTGTGATATGGCGCCCCAGCTGGACCAGTGGATGGCGGACTACGCCGCCCGCAACCCCGTCTGCACGGCGGGGACCTACAACGGCCAGCTGCTCACCGCCCGCATCGCCATGGACAAAAAGCGGGACATCACCGCCCAGTCCCTCATCAGCTTCTACAAGGAGGTCACCGGGTGGCTTGCCGCCAACGGGATGGTATCGGTCTGCGACCAGTGCGGCGCGGCGGATACCTCCCTTTACCACATCGGCAGGGGCTACAACGTGGTCTGCCCCCGGTGCCTGGACCAGATGACCCAGGCGGCAAAGGCCCAGCAGAAGGAGATCCCCGGCAACCTGCCGGCGGGGATCGTGGGGGCGATGCTCTTCTCCCTGGCGGGGGTGGCCCTGTGGGTGCTGGTTTACCAGCTGGGGTACATCGCCGCCATCTGCGGCCTGGTGCTGATGGTCTGCTCCTTTAAGGGGTACGAGAAATTTGGCAAAAAGCTGGACATGGCCGGCATCGTCGCCAGTGTGCTGGTGGCGGTGTTTATGGCCCTGGTGAGCCAGTATATCTGCGTCGGCCTGGACATCTACGAGGTGTTCCAGGAGTATGGCATCGGCATCCTGGAATCGCTGCGGGCGGTGCCGGACTTCCTCTTTGACCCGGAACTGGAGCTGCTGGGTGCCTACGCCCCCGACCTGCTGATGGGCTTCGTGTTCATGGCGGTGGGCAGCTTCTCCTTTATCCGCAACGCCGTGGCCGCCCAGAAGCACGGCGGCTTCGCCGTGGAAAAGATGGCCCAGGGACCGGCAGCGGCGGCAGCGGCCCCCGCCCCCGCCGTGAACCACTACGGGGCCAACACCTACAACGAGAAATAAGGATAGCCAGCTATACTGGACCAAGGACCCCCCGCCATGTGGCGGGGGGTCCTTGGTTCAGCTATGGGAAGCGCGTTTATGCCAACGGCGCGCCGGGGGCCGGCCCGCCACGTCAGCCAGGGGGGAAGGGGGAGGGAAAAGAGGGAAACCCTCCCCCGAGAGGAAAGCAAAGTTACACAGTGACCGCCTGACGCTCCCGGCGGGGGGCGGCCTTCTGGGGGGAGGCGGTCTTGGGCACCCGGATGGTGTAGCAGACGAAGCCGTCCTCCTCGGTGGTCTGGGCCTGGACCGAGATGCCGCAGCGTTTGATCTCCTCCACCGCCTTGTCCACCGAGGAAAAGAGGATACGGAAATCCCGCAGGTAGCCCACCGGGGACCGGCCGCCCTTTTTGGGACCGGTGAGGGTGGAGATATACCCCTCCGCCTGGCGTGCGCTCATCTGGTTCTGGAGGATGTGGCGGGCGGCCTTCAGCTGGCGGTCGGTGCCCTCCAGGGCCAGGAGACACCGGGCGATCCGCTCCCCCATCCGGTGATCGATGAGGAACTGCCGCACCTGTGGGTCCAGCCGCAGCAGCCGCAGCTTGTTGGCCACGGTGGGCTGGGGCTTGGCCAGCATGGCGCAGACCTTTTGCTGGCTCAGGCCGCTTTCCTTCATCAGGGCGTAGATGCCCTCCGCCTCCTCGAAGCAGTTGAGGTCCTGGCGGTGGAGGTTCTCGATGAGGGTGAGGACGGCGGCGTTGGCCTCCGGGGCGTCGCTGACGATGGCGGGGACCTCCTCGTACCCCAGGCGGCGGCAGGCCAGCAGCCTGCGCTCCCCGGCGATGAGGAAGTACCGCCCCCCGCCCGCCGGGTCCCGGCGGACGATGATGGGGGAGAGGAGGCCGTTCTGGGCGATGCTTTTGGAGAGGATGTCCAGTTCCTCCAGGTCGAAGTCCCGGCGGGGCTGGTGGGGGCTGGGCAGGATGCTGCCCACCGGCAGCGAGATCACCTGGCGCAGCGTTTTAGGCCGACCCGGCAGTTTCATTTCCTGTCCCCCCGTTTCTGTCATTGGCATTGGGCTTGTCCGTCTGTTAGTATAGTACCACGGCCGGGCGGGAGAATCCAGTATTTTCCGTCGCAGGATCCGCCTGGTCCCGACGCTGTTCGCCACCCCGGGGAGGGGCCTTTTGCCGCCCCAAGGCGAACCCCCGAACACGGTGGCAGATATTGCGATAAGTTGCGGCGTGCCGCCGCGGCGGGAGGGCGCGTTTTGGGCAACAAACCCCTATCCTCCAGACCAAAAAACACAGGCAGCAGACCGCCTCCGGCCCGCCGCCCGTGTACTTCACTGATGACAGATCATCCCGTTTTCAAACCGCATATCGTCCGAGACCAGCGCCTTTCGGAGATACCTCCACTTGGTCCCCCTCTTCTTCTTGTAGGACCGGAGAAAATCCAGCAGGATGCCGTGCAGCGCCTCCCAGTCCCCCTCCTGCCCCTCCTCCGGCAGATACCGGTAAACGTAGCCGCTTTGGGAGGTCCTGGCGTCGAAGTAAAGGTTCCAGCCACCCTCCCGGAAGTCGCACTGGACGATGGTGGCCCCCTGGCACCGGAGCAGCAGCCGGACCACCTCCCCGGCCCGCGCCTTTTCCAGCAGGTCCCCAAGGACCTCCGGGTAGCTGTCCCGGTCCTTGGTGGGGATGTCCCAGGAGACCCGGCTCCCGTCCCCGCGCCAGACAAAGACCTGGGCGGGGCGGCCAGGGAGGTACTTCATGGGGGTGAAGCCGTCGGGACAGATGGAAAGAACGCTCCCCTTCTCCACCAGGAAGTTGTAAAGGTAGGTGTAGGGCAGCTCCGGGGCGATGTAGTCGCTGGCGTCGTCGGCGGCGTGACGGAACTGGCCGAGGGAGAGGGCCTGGGCCTTTAACTCCCGGGCGAACTTCACCGGGATGACCCAGCAGACGAAGCGGTCGGTCTGGCTGACGTCCACGCCGTGGGCCGCCAGGCTGGATACAGGGTCGGAACTGATGCCGGTGTACCACAAACTGTCCCGGAGCACCGGCCACAGCACGTGAGGCCCCGACCCGTCCAGCCCCTCATAGCGCCGGACCAGGTCGGCCTTGGCCTTCTTCAGGGACGACGAGTATCGGTAATTTCTCAACTCCTCGGGGTCGGTAACGAACCACATGCGGATCTCCTCCTAAATAAAGGATCAGGCGGCGGAACCCGCCCGGGCGGGGGCAACGACGCCGGAACGCTCCAGGGCCAGCACCAGGGCGGGGAGCAGCACCAGCTGCAAAATGATGCCGGGGATGGCGGTGGTAAAGGCCCCGCTGAGAAAGGCAGCCATGCCGAAGGGCTTGCCGGCCATGCCGAAGAGGATGGCCTTGGCGGCGCCGGAGACCAGCCGCCCCGCCACCATGGCGGCGACCAGGGCGGGGTAGACTCCCTTCTTCATCCCCCGGTAGAGCAGCCCGGCCACCAGGCCGTAGGCGGCCAACTCGAACACCATGGACACCCCCTGGGGCCAGAGCACCGGCATGCCGGTGACCACCGAGGAGAGAAGGGGCACCACCGCCCCGCAGGCGGCGCCGTACCGCCAGCCGCAGAGCAGGCCGCAGAGCAGCACCGGGATGTGCATGGGCAGGAACACGCCCCCCAGGTTGGGCACCGTCCCCACAAAGGGAATCAGATGGAACACCTGGGGCACGATGAGCCCCAGGGCGACGCAGAGAGCGGCGGAGACCATGTCTTTTGTCTTTTGGTTCATGATGGAAAACCTCCTTGGCCGGTGCTGCCCCGGCCGGGCCCTTCTGTTCCCGGAAAAAGCAGCAAGCCAACAAAACACCGCCGGTACTCCGGCGCTGCCTTCCTGGCCTGTTCGTTACGATATTCGTTTTGTACAGGGTGGGCGCGGCCCCTTCCAGGGGCGTCGGGGGAGGTTCCCCGGCCCGGCCTTCTTGACCGGGCGTCTGGGGATATTATAACAGATGCCGGGCCACCTGTAAAGGGGGCGGCCCGCCGGCGCGGGGAGAAAAACCTCCCCGGCAGGGGCTTGCCTCCAGCAGCTGTCCTGACAACGGGACACAGGTTCCGTTATAATAAGGGTGAAAGAAAGGCGCAGAGCCATAACAGAAAGGAGGCCGCCAGCATGGAGTACCGCATCATCCCCGTCATGGGCCACGTGGAGGTCTACGACAACCAGGGACAGTTCCTCTTCTCCGCCGACAACGAGGCCGAAGCCCTGGAGGACCTGGCAAGCTGAAAAACGCCCGGACCTGGAAAAGGCCCGGGCGCTATATTGCCTATGGTGCTGGGGGAAGGGCTCAGTCGTCGTTCTCCTCCACCACCGGGGCGTCGGGGGCGTTTTTGCGGACGCTCTCGATGCCGTTCATGCAGGAGGCCTTGGCCTTGTATCCCTCGGAGGTGGCGATGATCTCCCCGTTGCGGGCCTTGAGGCGGAAGCGGTACTCCCCGGCCTTGTCGGTGTAGACCTCGAACTTGGGGTTGGTGAGGACCTGGAAGCCCTCCACCGTCTGGTCCTCCAGCTTGGCCACCACGGCGTTCCTGCGGACGCTCTCGATGCCCTTTTTGCAGGCGGCCAGCCGGGTGTAGACCTCGGAGGTGGCGATGACCTCGCCGTTGCCCGCCTTGAGGTTGAACTTTACCCCGGTCTTTACTGTTTTGATCGCGAATTTACCCATGATGATGACCTCCTCCAGAATTTGTCGGATACCGCTGAAATAAGTATATCAGCAGCAACGGGAGGCTGTCAACGATAAGGCGGAAATTAGAGTCCCATGGCGGCGGCGTAGCCGGTGGAAAAGGCCAGCTGGAGGTTGAAGCCGCCGGTGCGGGCGTCGATGTCCAGCACCTCCCCGGCGAAGTAGAGCCCCGGCACCAGTTTGGAGGCCATGGTCTTGGGGTCTACCTCCGACACCTTCACCCCCCCGGCGGTGACCACCGCCTCCTCCACCGGACCCAGGGCGGAGGGGGTAAGGGGGAATGCCTTTACCACCGCCCCCAGACGGCCCCGCTCCTCCCGGGTCACCTCCCGGACCTTCCGGTCCGGGGCCAGCACCGCCGCCTCCAGGGCGGCGGTGATAAAGGCCCGGGGCAGCAGCGCCCCCAGGACGTTGCCCAGGTCCCGGTTGGGGGAATCGCCAAAGTCCCGGAGCAGCCGGGCGTCCAGCTGTTCTGGCGTCAGGCCGGGCTTCATGTCAATGGCCAGCCGGTAACAGCCGGCGGGCTTCCGCATCAGGGCGCTGGCCGAAAGGACCAGGGGGCCGGACACCCCCTGGTGGGTGAACAGCAGTTCCCCCAGTTCCCGGAACAGCGGCTTCTTCCGCCCCTCCTCCCACAGGGAGAGGGTGACGTTTTTCAGGGACAGCCCCGCCATCCCGGCGCAGCAGCCCTCCTTGCAGAGCACCGGCACCAGGCTCCCCCGGGGCGGGACGATGGTGTGCCCCGCCGCCTCCGCCAGCCGGAAGCCGCTGCCGTCGCTGCCGGTGCCGGGGTAGCTCATCCCCCCGGCGGCCAGCACCACCCGGGGGGCCCGGTAGACCGCCCCCCCGGCGCACCGCACCCCGGCGGCGGCGCCGTTCTCCAGCAGGATCTCCTCCACCTTGCCCTGGACGACACGGGCCCCCTTGTCCCGGGCGAACCGCACCAGGGCGTCGGCCACCTCCCGGGCGCTGTCCGAGACAGGGAATACCCGGTTCCCCCGCTCGGTCTTGAGTTGGACCCCCAGCCCCCGGAACAGCGCCATGGTGTCGGCGGGGCCGAACCCCGCCAGGGCGCTGTACAGGAACTTGGGGTTGCTGCACACGTTCTTCAGCACCTCCTGGGGGGCGCAGTCGTTGGTGAGGTTGCACCGGCCCTTGCCGGTGACCAGTATCTTCCGGGCCGGCCGCTCCCGGCCCTCCGCCACCAGGACGGAAAGCCCCCGCCCCGCCGCGTGCCCGGCGCAGCAGAGCCCCGCCGCCCCGCCGCCGATAATGATGACGTCTGTCATAACGGCACCTCCTTTTCCTCTACCGCACTATCATACCGTATCCCGCCGGGTTTGAAAAGGGGGGAGAGCGGAGGAAGCGAAAAAAGTACCTGGATTTTTGTGAAAAACGGCGATTGTCTTTTTACTCCCGGCGTGCTACAATACCATTGTCTTTTTATCTTGTGAGAATTTGAGTCAAGGTAAACGGACCCGTCCCGGGTCTTGTTTTCCTTGGCTCTTTTTGCATCGCAGGGTGAGAAAAATGAGAAAAGCCACCGGTCCTCCCAGGGGGGCGGGGGCAAAAGAAAGAAGGGGAACCGAAACCATGATGTATGATGTAGCGATCATCGGCTGTGGGATCATCGGCGCCGCCACCGCCTACGAGCTTTCCCGGTACGACCTGAAGGTGGTCGCCCTGGAGGCCGAAAACGACGTGGCCAACGGCACCACCAAGGCCAACAGCGCCATCCTCCACGCCGGGTACGACCCGGAGCCGGGGACCAAGATGGCCCGCCTCAACGTGGAGGGGGTCAAGCTGGCCAAGGAACTCTGCGAAAAGCTGGCGGTGGAGCGCAAGCAGATCGGCTCCTTCGTCCTGGCCTTTAACGAGGACGAGATGAAAACGGTGCAGGAACTTTATGACCGGGGCAACCAGAACGGCGTGCCGGATATGAAGGTCCTCACCGGCGACGAGGTCCGGGCCATGGAGCCGGCCATCAGCGGGGAAGTGGTGGGCGCCCTCTACGCCCCCTCCGCCGCCATCGTCAGCCCCTGGGAGTTCTGCATCGCCCTGGCCGAGACCGCCGTGGTCAACGGCGCCGAGGTGAAGCTTTCCGCCAGGGTGGAGTCCATCGAGAAGAAGGGGGAGACCTTCCTGCTACATACCACCGCCGGGGAGGTGGAGGCCAGGTACGTGGTCAACGCCGCCGGCGTGGAGGCCGACAAGGTCCACGCCATGGTGGGGGGCGACACCTTCCACACCCTGCCCAACCGCGGGGAATACTTCCTGCTGGATAAGACCCAGGGGGAACTGGTGAACAAGGTGGTGTTCCAGTGCCCCAACCCGGACGGCAAGGGCGTCCTGGTGGCCCCCACCGTCCACGGCAACCTCATCGTCGGCCCCAACGCCGAAGGGGTGGACAAGGCGGATGACGTCAACAACACCGCCGGCGGCCTGGCCTTCGTCCGCCGGATGTCGGTGAAGTCGGTGCCCGGCGTCAACTTCCGGGATTCCATCCGCAACTTCGCCGGGGTCCGGGCCAACAGCGACCAGCCCGACTTTATCATCGAGGAATCCCCCGCCGCCAAGGGCTTCATCAACCTGGGTGGCATCAAGTCCCCCGGCCTTTCCTCCGCTCCGGCCATCGCCCTGGAGGCGGTGGAGTTGCTGAAGAAGAGCGGCCTTGCCGCCACCGCCAAGGAGAACTTTGTGGACACCCGCAAGCGTGTGGTTTTCCGCCACCTCTCCGCCGGGGAGAAGGCCCGGCTGGTGAAGGAAAACCCCCTTTACGGCCGTGTCATCTGCCGGTGCGAGACGGTGACCGAGGGGGAGATCGTGGAGGCCATCCACCGCCCCATCGTCCCCCGCTCCATCGACGGCATCAAGCGCCGCTGCAACGCCGGGATGGGCCGGTGCCAGGGGGGGTTCTGTGGTCCCCGTGTCCACGAGATCCTGTCCCGGGAACTGGGTCTCCCCCTGGACCAGGTGCTGATGGACGAGGAGGGCTCCTACATCCTCACCCAACCCACAAAGGAGGGCAAGTGACATGAAATACGACGTCATCATCATCGGCGGCGGCCCCGCCGGCCTTGCCGCCGCCTGCTCCGCTTCCGAAAAGGGCGCGAAGAAGATCGTTATCATCGAGCGTGACAAGGAACTGGGCGGCATCCTGAACCAGTGCATCCACAACGGCTTCGGCCTCCACTACTTCAAGGAGGAACTCACCGGCCCCGAGTACGCCGGGCGGTTCGTGGAGATGCTCCGCAAGACCGACGTGGAGGTGAAGCTGGACACCATGGTCCTGGAGATCAGCCAGGACAAGGTGGTCCACTGCATCAACACCAAGGAGGGCTATCAGGCCCTGGAGGGCAAGGCTGTGGTCCTCTCCATGGGCTGCCGGGAGCGGACCCGGGGCGCCATCGCCATCCCCGGCGACCGGCCCGCCGGTATCTTCACCGCCGGCGCCGCCCAGCGGTACGTCAACATGGAGGGCTGGATGTGCGGCAAGCGGGTGGTCATCCTGGGCTCCGGCGACATCGGCCTCATCATGGCCCGCCGGATGACGCTGGAGGGGGCCAAGGTGCTGGCCTGCGTCGAACTCTGCCCCTACTCCAACGGCCTGAACCGGAACATCGTCCAGTGCCTCAACGACTACGGCATCCCCCTCTACCTCTCCCACACCATCACCGACATCCAGGGCAAGGAGCGGGTGGAGAAGGTGGTGGTCAGCAAGGTGGACGAGAACCGGGCCCCCATCCCCGGCAGCGAGATCGTCTTTGACTGCGACACGGTGCTCCTTTCGGTGGGCCTGATCCCGGAGAACGAGTTGACCCGCTCCGCCAAGATCCAGATGGACCCCCGGACCAACGGCGCCGTGGTGTTCGAGAACATGGAGACCAGCGTCCCCGGCATCTTCGGCTGCGGCAACGTGGTCCACGTCCATGACCTGGTGGACTTCGTCACCGCCGAGAGCATGCGGGCCGGCGCCGCCGCCGCCAAGTACGCCGCCGGGGAGCAGGCCCGGGGCAGCGTGCTGGAGGTCAAGACCGGCAGCTGCGTCACCTACACCGTCCCCCAGCACATCCGCCGGGAGAACGTGGAGAAAACGGTAGAGGTGTTCTTCCGCGTGAACAACGTCTACCGGGATATGGTCATCCAGGTAAAGGACGGGGAAAACGTCCTCTGCCAGTTCAAGCGGGAGCATATGGCCCCCGGCGAGATGGAGAAGATCGCCATCCCCCGTGTCCTGCTGGACAAGGCCCAGGGGGCGACCATCACCATCACGGTGGAGAAGCAGTAAGGGAGGGTTTACCATGACAAATCTGATCTGCATCGTCTGCCCCAAGGGGTGCCACCTTGCGGTGGACGAGGATAACAACTACGAGGTCACCGGCTTCGGCTGCGCCCGGGGCGTGGACTACGGCAAGAAAGAATTGACGAACCCGACCCGGGTCATCACCTCCACGGTGAAGATCGCCGGGGGCATCCACAAGCGGCTGCCGGTCAAGACGGATAAGGACATCCCCAAGGGGATGATCCAGGACGCCATGAAGCTGCTGGACAGCGTGGAACTCACCGCCCCGGTGAAGGTAGGGGACGTGGTGGTGCCGGATATCTGCGGCACCGGCGCGGCCTGGGTGGCTTCCCGGGATATGTAAGCGGGGATACTGCGGATAGCTTTTTAAAAACGCCCGTCCACCGGTTTGGTGGGCGGGTGTTTTTGGTATATATCGGCTCTGTACGCGGTCCGCAACCACGGGTTGACAAGAAATACAGTTCCATTGATGGCTTGCGGTCCCTGTTTTTGGTATGATAATGGCATCAAGATCACGGAGGTCATCAACATGAACACAGCAGAGAAGATTTTGGAACTGAGGAAGGCCCATGGTTTGACCCAGGAGCAGCTGGCGGAGAAGCTGGATGTTTCACGCCAATCGGTCTCTAAGTGGGAGTCCGGGCAGGCGATGCCAGAGACAGATAAACTCATAGCGCTCAGCGACAGCTTCCATGTCACCATCGACTATCTGCTGAGGCCGTCGGAGGTGGACACCCTTACCCTTAAAACAGAGGTGTTGGAGCGGCAGCAGAATGAGTTGAAGGACGCCTTCCAAACACGGAAGGAGCGGCAGCAACTCCTGGTCCGCTGTATTGGCGTCTACCTGGCCGTCTTTGCGGTGGTGATGCTGGAAAGGTGTCTGTCGTGGGAGATCGATTTTTTGCGGGAGGTCTTTCCTGGCATGACCTTCCACCTGATCGCCATGGTGGTGGCCACGGCGGTGGTGGCATGGATATGCTCCGGGTACAGAAAAAGGTCCTCCGGCCAGGCGGAGTGACAGACTGTTCAGCGGGCGGCCGTCCTATGTGGATGGCCGCCCGCTTTTGAATGATCTTTTACAGGTGGGGCAGCGTTTCCCGGTAGAGGCGCAGGCTCTCTTCCTTTTGGGTGGCCAGGGCATCGTCCAGGGCGGACAGCACCCGCGCCTTCTCCTGGGGGAGTTTTCCTTCGGCCCAGACGGCGTTGGAGGCCCCCAGGGTGGCGAAGCGGGTGGGTATCTCCAGCCCCGCCACCAGGGCGCGGAGTTCCCGCAGCTTTTCCCGCTCGCTCTCCTCCCGCCAATTTCCCGCCTCCATCTCTTGGTGCAGCCGGGAGCCGGGCCAGACGGTGAGCATCGAGGAGCCGATGAGTTGGGGGCGGGTCTGGTTGAAGATGGCGGCGCTCTTTGCCGCCCCCTCCTCCCCCTTCCCCTCCCCGGAGAGCCCCGCCAGGTACATGAAGAAGTACCGGATGCCCGCCTGGTCCAGCCGCCCGGCCTGGGTGACGATCTCGCTGGCGGGGTAGCCCTTGTCCATAAAGGCCAGGGCCTGGTCGTCCCCCGTTTCCACTCCTATGGAGATGCCGTCATACCCCAGCCGGGACAGTTCCGCCAGTTCCTCCCGGCTTTTGCGGGCCACGTCGGTGACCCGGGCGAAGCAGCCGATGGTCCGGCACTCGGGGAAGTATTGGCGGACCAGCCGGGCGATCTTCTCCAGCTTGGCGAAGGCCAGGGCGAAGGGGTTGGCCCCCACCAGGAACACCCGCCCCACCTGGGGGCGGCGCTCCAGTCCCCCCAGCTTCAGCCGGGCCTCGTCGATGCCGCGCAGTTCCATCTGGGCCTCCAGCAGGTCGGCTTCCACCTCCTCCATGGGGGAAAGGCGGAACCGGAAGGGGAGGTCGTCGTAGAGGGTGCAGAACTTGCAGCGGTGGTGGGTGCAGCCCGCCGTCACCTGGATGAGCAGCGAACCCGCCTCGTAGGGCGGCCGCCAGATGGTGCCGGTGTAGTGCATAAAGACAACTCCTTTTTTGATTTTTTCTTGTCCTTATGATAAAATGGTACAGGCGGAAATACAAGTACGGTCTTTTTTTAGAAGTAGTATCATTTTTTGCACCATGGAGGGAAAACGATGGCGAAGAACAAGTTCCAGGAGCCGGAGACTATGGCCCGGTGCCTGCCCATGAGCCTGCTCCAAGGGATGCTGGGGGGCAAGTGGAAGCTGCTCATCCTGTGGTATGTCTCCTTTTACCGGATGCAGCGGTTCGGGGAGTTGACACGGCGGCTGGAGGGGATCACCCAGTCCACCCTCACCAAGCAGCTTCGGGAGTTGGAGCGGGACGGGCTGCTCCACCGGGAGGTCTACCCCCAGGTGCCGCCCCGGGTGGAGTACACCCTGACGCCCCTGGGGGAGAGCCTGGTGCCGGTGCTGGAGGAGATGGTGCGCTGGAGCGAAGGGCACCTCTGCCCGGCAGGGTACCGGCGGGGGTGCGAAAGGGGGGACGGGGAGGACGCCGACGGTGTTTGATGATCTGGAGCAGATCCAAAGGCGCCCGGGGAGGACTTTTTGGGTGAAAGGGTCCTTGTGATATAGCGTCGGAACAAGAAAAAACCTCCGCCAGGCCAAGCCGGGCAGAGGTTTTTTGATTGGAAAAGAAAAGACCCGCAACGCCGTTACACCGGATGATAAAACCCGTCTACCGACAGGTGGGTGCCCGCCCTGCGCATCACGCTCCCTTCGTCCGGCGGGGGCCGGGAGGTCTGCAATCCGCGCACGGAGCTTAAGGCTCCCTTAATATAAGTGTTGGATTATATTAACCGGTAATCACGCACGCCGCAGGCCAGGCACGCGCCTGGAGGCGGGCTCTGCCAGGCATGCGCCTGGAGGCGGGCCCTGCTCGGCCGCTTCGCGGCCTTAGGGTTCGGGTTCGTTTTAGTGGGTGCCTGGAGACTTGGGCTGGTTTTACGGGGGGGATTTACTCCTCGGTCTCTTCCTCGAAGTCGAAGTAGTCCTCCAGGCGGCCCATAAACAGTTCGGCTACCCGGTTGTACAGGTCCTCGTCCTCGATGGCGTCCAGGTACTGCTCCCCGTCCTCGTCGGTCTCCTCGCTGACCTGGAGGATCACCAGTTCGCCGCTGTCCTCCAGGGCCTCTTCCGCCTGGCTCTCGTCGTAAAGGGGGACCAGGGCCAGGTACTGCTTGCCCTCCAGTTCCAGAGCGTCTACGATCTCAAACTCGTGCTCCTTGCCGTCCTCGTCCAGCAGGCTGATAACGTCTTTTTCCATGCGCTCGTTCTCGTCCATCCGTCTGTCCTCCCCCGGACGGCGGCACCGCCCGGCCTTTCTTCTGTATGATGTCAAAACTGGTTTTTCTTCCTCTCTTAGTTTACCCATTCTGGAGCCAGAAGTCAACTGTCTGGAGAATTTTCCTCTCCGCCGCCGCTGCTTGTATTTTTCCTCCCCCCTGTGCTATAATGTTTCGGAACGACCCTTGCAAAAAACTCAAGACCATTGGAGGGACCCATCCATGACCATCCAGAAGATCCTAGCGGCAGGACTTGCCCTGCTGATGCTGGCGGCCTGCGGCAGCGGCGGAGGCTCGTCCTCCCAGACACCTGCCTCTTCGGAGCCGCCCTCCCAGGAGGCCCCGTCCCAGAGCCAGCAGAGTTCCCAGCCCCAACAACAAGGAGGAAACGACATGACCAACCCGCAGTTCGCCCCGGCCAACGGCCCCACGGCGGTGATCAAGACCACCATGGGGGACATTACGGTGCAGCTTTACCCCGACCAGGCCCCCAAGGCGGTGGAAAACTTCATCGGCCTGGCAAAGAAGGGCTACTATGACGGCATCATCTTCCACCGGGTCATCCAGGACTTTATGATCCAGGGGGGGGACCCCACCGGCACCGGCCGGGGCGGGGAGAGCATCTGGGGCGGCAGCTTTGAGGACGAGTTCACCCCCGGCCTGCGCAACTTCCGTGGCGCCCTTTCCATGGCCAACAGTGGCACCAACACCAACGGCAGCCAGTTTTTCATCGTCCAGTGCGGCACCCCCATGACCGAGAACGACGCCATGGCCTACCAGTTCCAGTGGACGGTGAACAAACTCCAGCGGGAGATCGACCTGGCCCCCGTGGACCAGGCCCAGGCGGTGCTGGAGCAGGCCCAGGGAAAGCTGAACGGCTACCAGCAGAACGGCCTGTCCCAGGAACTGCTGGACGAGTACCAGCCCGCCGTCCAGCGGTACAAGGAGGTAGGCGGCACCCCCCACCTGGACTATAAGCACACCGTTTTCGGCCAGGTGACCGAGGGGATGGAGGTGGTGGACGCCATCGCTGCCGTGGCCACCGACCCCCAGGACAACAAGCCCCTGGAGGATGTCTCCATCATCACCATCCAGGTGAACGACTGACCGGGTTTGGGCAATATCAACAAAATACCCGCCGGATGACTGTGGGGAATTTCTACCCTCCCCCCTTTACAAACACCTTTCCGTTCGCTATAATATCCGGGAACGGAAAGGAGTGGTGAGGGATGATGTACCGGCAGTTAGATTTGTTTTTGCCTATGGCGTCCCTCTTTTCCCGGAAGAGGGCCCGCTTCCTTTTTCCACCGGCGCTATCAAAAGAAGGTATTGGAGTTTCTATTTAGAAACCGCCAGTACCTTCTTTTTTTGGGTCCTGTGGAAGATGCAGAATTGAGGAGGATGTAGAGAATGACCAAAGAGAACCAGTCCAACCAGGCCATCTACGACGCCCGCACCCTTGGGGTGCCCAAAATGCTGATCCTGGGGATCCAGCATGTCTTTGCCATGTTCGGCGCCACTGTCCTGGTGCCCCTGATCACCGGCCTCAGCGTCAGCACCACCCTGCTGATGGCGGGTCTGGGCACCCTGCTGTTCCATTTCATCACCGGCCGCAAGGTCCCCGCCTTCCTGGGGTCCTCCTTCGCCTTCCTGGGTGGCTTCGCCATCGTGGCCCCCAAGCTGGCCGACGCCAACGGCGAACTGACCGTCCCCAACGCCGAGATGCTCCCCTACGCCTGCGGCGGCGTGGTGGCCGCCGGCCTGGTGTACGTGGCGGTGGCCGGGCTCATCCACCTCTTCGGGGTGAACAAGGTGATGCGGTTCTTCCCGCCGGTGGTCACCGGGCCCATCATCATCTCCATCGGCCTGATCCTGGCCCCCTCCGCCATCAGCAACGCCAGCACCAACTGGCTGCTGGCGGTGGCCGCCCTGGCCATCATCATCGTCTGCAACATCTGGGGCAAGGGGATGGTGAAGATCGTTCCCATCCTGCTGGGCGTGCTGGGCTCCTACGTCCTGGCACTGGTCCTGGGGGAGGTGGACTTCGCCCCCATCGCCGCCGCCGACCTCTTCGGTTTCCCCATCCACGCCTCCGCCATGGCTAAGTTCGACCTGGGGGCCATCCTCACCATCATGCCCATCGCCCTGGCCGCCATGATGGAGCACATCGGCGACATGGCCGCCATCTCCGCCACCGTGGGCCAGAACTTCATCGCCAAGCCCGGCCTGGCCCGGACGCTGCTGGGCGACGGCCTGGCCACCACCCTGGCCGGCTTCTTCGGCGGCCCCGCCAACACCACCTACGGCGAGAACACCGGCGTCCTGGCCCTCACCAAGGTCTATGACCCCAAGGTCATCCGCATCGCGGCGGTGGCGGCCATCATCCTCTCGGTCAGCCCCAAGTTCGACGCCATCGTCAACACCATCCCCACCGCCATCATCGGCGGCGTCAGCCTCATCCTCTACGGCATGATCTCCGCCATCGGGGTGCGCAACGTGGTGGAGAACCAGGTGGACTTCACCAACTCCCGGAACCTCATCATCGCGGCGGTGATCCTGGTCTCCGCCCTGGGCTTCAACAGCGTTGGCGGCATCACCATCTTCCAGAACGCCAGCATGACCATCAGCCTTTCCGGCCTGGCCATCGCCGCCATCCTGGGCATCCTCCTCAACGCCATCCTGCCCGGCAACGACTACCAGTTCGGCAAGGACCTCACCGGCGACGATTCCGCCAACTTTGGCCGGTACTAAAAAACACAGCCCCCCGCTCCATGATGGAAATGGACCGGCCCGGAACCTGGAAAAAGGTCCCGGGCCGGTTCCGGTTTGGGGGAGAAACCGCGTAAACCGTTTACAATTTTTCGATAGAAAACAGGCGGATAAGAGAGCATAAGAGCGGATAAGGGAGGGTGCGCAGGGGGGAGAAGGTCCCGTAAGGGCGGTTTTCCGGGGCCAGGGGGGCGGAAAACCGCCTGGGGCCGCCCTTGCCTTTTGGGCCCCCGGCATGGTACACTGGTACCACGACGAAAGCCAACAAGCACCCCGGCCGGGATGCCCCAGGCTGTACCGGGGAGGGCCGGAAGGCCGTCCCCCCTGTAGAAAGGAAAAAGAATGAACATCAACTTTGGCAGCGCCAACGCCCCCCAGGACAACATCCCCCGCTACCAGGAGGCCGGCAAGAAGCTGGGACGCAGGCTGCTGCTGGTGCTGCTGGCGGCGGCGCTGGTGGCCCTGGGCTCCGCCTCCTTCACCATCATCGAGGAGGGCTACATCGGCGTCAAGTACCAGTTCGGCAAGATCGTGGACGATTCCCTTTCCGCCGGGCTGAACTTCAAGGTCCCCTTTGTCCAGACCATCCGCCAGGTGGATGTGCGGGAGCAGATGTACCAGATGGACGCCAACGCCTACACCAAGGACACCCAGACGGTGGAGGGCATCCAGACCAAGCTGAACTACGTCTATGACCGGGGGGAACTTTCCAACATCATCCGCAACGTGGGCATCAACAACGTGGAATCCAAGCTGCTCATCCCCCAGATGCAGTCCATCGTGAAAAACGAGATCGGCCAGTACAAGGCGGAGGACCTGGTGCAGAACCGGACCACCGTCCAGGAGAGCATCGAGGACAAACTGCGGGAGAGCCTGGGCCAGAGCGGCATCATTGTCGTCTCCTTCGCCATCGAGAACCTGGACTTTGAGGACGGCTTTGAGGAAGCCATCCGGGCCAAGGTGGTGGCGGAGCAGGAAGCACTGAAGATGCAGAACAAGACCAAGGAGAAGGAGGAACTGGCCCGCCAGATGGTCATCGAGGCCCAGGCCGAGGCGGAGAGCCAGAAGATCCGGGCCGACGCCGAAGCCTACGCCATCGAGGCCATCCAGAAGCAGCTGCAGCAGAGCCCCGAGTACATCGAGTTGCAGCGGGTGCAGAAGTGGGACGGCAAGTACCCCCAGGTGATGGGGAACAGCGTCAACCCCTTCGTGGCGCTGAACGGCCAGGCTCAGGGGGAGTAAGTATCCCCGAATAGCGTCTCCACAGCGGCGGACAGCGGCTCATGGTCGTTGTCCGCCGTTATCATCCGGGCCAGGGCCTTAGCTTCAGGGCTGCCGTTTTCCGGCACCACCGGCCAGCCCGCCGCCCGCAGCAGCGGCAGGTCGTTGCCGGTGTCCCCCAGGGCCAGGGCGTTTTCCAAGGAGAAGCCCTCCTGCTCCGCCAGGAAGGCCGCTCCGCGGCCCTTGTCCCAGCCGGGGGCGGTGGCGATGGCCACCATCCCGTCCCGGGAAAGGTAGAGTGGCACCGTCTCCCCGCAGAGCCGCTTCAGCGTCTCCACAAAAGCGGGACTGGGGCGGTGGGCCATAAAGGTCATCACCTCCGGCTCCCCCGCCAGGTAGCCGGGGGGCAGCTGGCCCAGGGCGGGGCGCAGGTCCTCCGGGCCGCACCCGGCGGCGTAGTCCCGCCACACCTGGATGCGCCCGAAGTTGGGGCTGAAATAGGCGGCGGCGGTGTCATGGAAGTAGAATTCCTCCCCGGCGTCCATCGCCGCCTGGATCGCCGCCCGGCTCACCGCCGGGGGGATGGGGTGGCGGTAGAGCACCCGCCGCTGGACAGGGTGGTAGAGCACCGCCCCGTCGGAGGCCAGCATCGGCCCGGTGAGACCCAGTTCCCGGTGATGCCGGGCCGAAAGTTCATAGTGCCGCCCGGTGGCGATGTACACCCGCACCCCCGCCTGCTGTAACCTGGCGATAGTCCGACGGTCCCGTTCCCCCACCTGGCGCCGGCTGTTCAAAAGGCTGCCGTCCAGGTCCAGGAACACCGCCTCCAGTTTGCGCCGGTTGGCGTCCATTGTCTCTCCCTCCTTTTGGTAAGAAACCCCACCCTATGTACTGACAAAGGGTGGGGCTTCGTGTTCTCATCCCTGCTTCTCCGGCCACTCCTGGTGGACCAGGTAGTAGACGATCTCCTCCAGTTTGTAGGGGGATTCCCAGTAGCCGCAGCAGATCATCTGCAGGTCCTCGGGGTCCCAGTCCACCTCGGTGAGCCGCTGCATCTCTTTGGTCTGCTCCTCGTTCGGGCCGTCGTAGAACTCGGCGATCTCGTTGACCAGCGCCTTGATCTCCTCAAAGTTTTTCACCTGTTCCATCCCGATCCCGCCTATATCAGTTCCACCACGGTGACCCCAGCCTCCCCCTCCCCGTACATGCCGGGGCGGAAGGACTTGACGTTTTTGGCTCCCCGCAGGTGCTTCTGGATGGCGGTGCGCAGCACCCCGGTGCCCTTGCCGTGGATGATGGTGACAGTGCCCATCCCCATCATGGCGGCCTGGTCCAGGAACCGGTCCACCGTGGCGATGCCGTCGATGGTGTCCATCCCCCGGATGTCCACCTCGGTGCGGGCTTCCCGGTCCACCTTGCTTTGGGTGGAGGGGGCGCGGCGGCGGCCGTTTACCGTCACCTTCCGCTCCTTGGTGTCCACCAGGCGGAGTTCCTCCTCCTTCACCTTGCTTTTCAGGATGCCCGCCTGGACCATGTAGCAGCCGGAACTGTCCGGCCCGGAGAGGACCGTCCCCTCCAGGTTCAGGCCGGTGAGCAGGACGGTGTCGCCGCTTTTCAGCTTCCGGGGCAGCACGTAGGCTTCCCCCCGGCGCTGGGCCACCGGGTCGGCCATATCCCGCAGGTGCTCGATCCGACCCTTGTACCCCGCCCGCAGCTGGGACAGCTTGTGGGAGAACTCCTCCTTGTCCTGCTGCTTTTTCAGTTCCTCCATCTCATTGAGGAGCAGGTCGGTCTGGCTCTTTACCCGCTCCACCATGGTCTGGGCCTGCTGCCGGGCCTGCTGGGCTTCCTTATCCAGCTGGGCGTAGAGCCGCTGCCGCTCCTCCTCCATCTCCCGCTTCAGGGCGTCCATCTGCTGGCGGCGGCTGGCGGCGGCCTGCTGCTCCTTCTCCAGCGCCTGGCGGGTCCGCTCCAGGTCGCTGACCACGTCCTCGAACCGGGTGTTCTCGCTGCTCACCAGTTCCCTGGCCCGCTGGATCACATCCTCCGGCAGCCCCAGGCGGCGGCTGATGGCGAAGGCGTTGGAACGCCCCGGCACCCCGATCAGGAGCCGGTAGGTGGGGGAGAGGGTCTCCACGTTGAATTCACAGCTGCCGTTTTCCACCCCGGGGGTGGTGAGGGCGTACATCTTGATCTCGGCATAATGGGTGGTGGCGGCGATCAGCGCCCCTTTGCGCCGCAGCGCCTCCAGGATGGAGACAGCCAAAGCGGCCCCCTCCACCGGGTCGGTGCCCGCCCCCAGTTCGTCGGTGAGGACCAGGCTGTTTTCCCCCGCCTGGTCCAGGATGGAGATGATGTTGGTGATGTGGGCCGAGAAGGTGGAAAGGCTCTGCTCGATGCTCTGCTCGTCCCCGATGTCGGCCAGCACCCGGTCGAACACCGGGACACAGCTGCCGTCCCCGCAGGGCAGCAGCATGCCGCAGGCCGTCATCAGTGTGAGGAGGCCCAGCGTCTTGAGGGCCACCGTCTTGCCCCCGGTGTTGGGGCCGGTGATCACCAGGGTATCGAAGGTCTCCCCCAGCATGATATCCACCGGCACCACCTTTTCCCTGGGGATGAGGGGGTGCCGGGCCTTGTTCAGCTTCAGCGTCCGGTCCCGGCGGACCTCCGGGACGCTGGCCCCCATGGCGTCGGCCAGGCGGGATTTGGCAAAGAGAAGGTCCAGCGCCACCAGGGCGTCGAAGGATCCGGCGATCAGTTCCGCCATCTCCCCCACCCGGCCGGAGAGTTCCAGCAGGATGCGGTCGATCTCCTCCTGCTCCTCCCCCCGGAGGATGCGGATCTCGTTGTTGGCGTCCACCACCGCCATGGGTTCCACAAAGACGGTGGCCCCGGAACCGGAGGTGTCGTGGACCAGCCCCCGGAGTTCCCCCTTCCGCTCCGCCTTCACCGGCACCACGAACCGGCCGTCCCGGATGGTGACGATGGGCTCCTGGAGCACCTGGGCGTACTGGGGGCTGCGGATGATGCCGTCCAGCTTCTCCCGGATGGAAAGCTGTGCCTTCCTGATCCGCCGCCGGATGCTGCCCAGTTCCGCCGAGGCGGTGTCCTGGAGTTCCTCCTCGTTCAGGATGCAGCGGTCGATCTCCTCCTCCAGGGCTCTGTTGGGGGTGAGGGCGTCGAAAAGGTAGTCCACCGAGGTGGGCTCCTCCGCCTGCTTGCGCCAGTCCTTTACCGAACGGATGGTACGCAGCACCCGGCAGGCGGAGAGCAGTTCCGGGATGGAGAGCCGTCCCCCCACCTGGGCCCGGTGGAGTTCCTGGGAACAGTCCCGGATGCCCCCCAGGCCGGGGGTGCCGAACCGGACCGAGAGGGTGTTCACCTCGGCGGTCTCCCGGACCGCCCGGGAGACGTCCCGCCAGTCGTGGTAGGGGATGATATCCCTGGCCCGCTGGGCGCTGGCGGCGCTGGTGGTCTTGGCCGCCAGCAGTTCCAGCACTTTATCCAGTTCCAGGGCGATGTAATGTTTATTATCCATATGTGTTATCCTCTGTTGATTGGTTGATGTGTCGTTGTGGCGGCAGGGGAGGGGACCTGCCCCAGGCTGCGATAGAAGCTGAGGGCCGGCAGCACCCGCTCCACCTGGGCCAGCAGGTAATCCTCGCTGACCCGTTCCAGCCGGGCCAGCCCGTCCTCCGGCAGCCGGAAGGAAAAGAGCCGCCCGAACTCGCTGTAGATGATGTGCCGCATGGCGGCGAACACCCCGGGGGGAAGGGGGACTGTCCCTGTCCTGGGGGTGCATCCCCCGCAGTACACCACCCCCGCCGCCGGGGAAAAATGCACCTCCCCTTCCGGTGGGGAGCCGCAGGCGGCGCAGGCCACCAGGTCGGGCATGTACCCGGACATGGTGAGCAGCCGCAGTTCAAAGACCGCCTTCAGCTGCCCCAGGGGCAGCTTGCCCCGGTCCAGCAGCGTCAGCGTGTTCATCATCAGGTGCAAGTACCCCGGCTGGGTGTCCCCCTCCGGGATCAGTTCCCGGCATAGCTGGCAGAAGTAGCTGGCCAGGGAGAGCCGGTCCATCTCCTGGCGGATGGCGAAGAAGATGGTCTCCGCCTCCGCCTTGTCCACATAGGTCTTTTCCCGGCTGCGGAACAGCTGGAAGGCGGAGTAGGACAGCTGCTCGGTGGCCGAGGCCATGGTCCCCTTCTGCCGCCGGGCCCCCTTGGCGTAGGCGGTCACCAGGCCATGGTCCTGGGTCAGCAGCGTCACCAGCCGGTCATGCTCCTCCATGTTCCGGGCCGAGAGCACCACCGCTTTGGTGCCGATCTGCATCGATGCTTCCCTCCATCGGGGCTGGGCGGCGGTAGTCCACCGCTGCCCGGTACTCCAGATAATCACTGACCAGGCCGGTCCTGCAAAACTGCTCCCAGCACTCCTGCTCCTGTGTTCCCATAGCTGCGCCCACCTCCGGCATATTGGTTATGCTTACAGTGTGCGCCGCCCCCCTGGGGCTTATGACTGGGAATCCCCGGCCACATTTCCAACAATTTGGCGGCGGGCGGCGTGCCGCCGCTGTCGGGCCCTACCTGGCTGCTTCGCAGCCTTAGCGGGTGCGGGGCGATGGCGGGTGCCTGGGGTCTTGGGCTGTTGTTATAATACAGTAACATCCCCATCTTCTTCTGGGGGTGGTTCGGTGGGGGTGGTCTCCTCCGGGGCGTCCTCGGGCTGGTCCTCCGGCTGGTCCAGGAGGGCGGTCTCCGCTGCCTGGGCGGCTGCCTCCTCCTGGGCCCGGGCGGCGGCTTTGGCGGCCTCCTTTTCGGCCCTGGCTGCCTCCCGTTCCGCCTTTTTGGCGGCCCGCTCCGCTTTCTTCCGCTCCCGCTCCTCCCGGATGGGGCGGTCCTTCTCCTCCTTACGGCGCACCGCCTCGTTTAAAAACCACAGGTTCACAAAGCCCACCCCGGCCCCGAGGACGCAGATAAAGGCCACCCCGTAGTAGAATAACGCGAACCGGGGCTTGGCGGTGACGGCGTAGCCCGCCACCCCCAGCCCCGCCACCGCCAGGGCGGTGTTGATGACAGTGGTCACAGTTGCCCACATCTTTAACATGGTAAACGACATCCTTCCCAAGCTGAAAAAAGCCGCGGTCCCGCTACCGGAAGCCGAAGTTCCGCAGCTGCTGTTCGTTGTTCTTCCAGGCCTCCTTGGTCTTGACCCGGCACTGGAGGTTCACCTTGACCCCCAAAAAGTCCTCCATCGACTGGCGGGCGGCGGTGGCGATGGCCTTGAGCATCTGGCCCCCCTTGCCGATGAGCATCCCCTTGTGGCCGTCCCGCTCGCAGTAGATCATGGCGGAGATATCCACCATGGGGACATTGTCCTTGCAGCGTTCCAGGGGGCGGTCCTTCATCTCCTCCACCACCACCGCCACCCCGTGGGGGATCTCCTCCCGCATGTGCAGAAGGATCTGCTCCCGGATCATCTCGGCGCAGAGCACCCGCTCCGGCTGGTCGGTGAGGGCGTCGTCGGGGAAGAAGTGCACCCCCTCCTGGGCGCTGTCCAGCAGCACCTCCAGCAGGGTGTCCACCCCCTCCCCGGTGAGGGCGCTGATGGGGATGATGTGCCGGAAGTCATAGGCGCTGCCCAGCGCCGCCATCTTTGGCAGCAGCTTTTCCTTCTCCTCCAGGGTGTCGATCTTGTTCACCACGGCGATGGCGGGGAGGCGCAGCCGCTTGAAACTTTCGATCAGTTCCCCGTCGGCCTTGGACAGTTCCGGCCCCGGCTCGGTGACCAGCACCGCCAGGTCCACGTCGGCCACCGAATCGTTCACCTGCTTGACCATGTACCGCCCCAGGGCGTCCTTGGCCTTGAGGAGGCCGGGGGTGTCGATGAACACCAGCTGGGTCTCCCCCTTGGTGAGCACCCCGGTGATGCGGGTGCGGGTGGTCTGGGGCTTTTGGGTGACGATGGCCACCTTCTCCCCCACCAGGCGGTTGAGAAGGCTGCTTTTGCCCACGTTGGGCTTGCCCACCAGGGCAACAAAGGCGGACCGGCTGCCCGCCGGGGTGGTCTGCTGTATCATCGGCGTGTCGTTCCTTTCAGTCTGTTAGGAATGGGGGATCACGTAGGAGATATCCCGGGTGAGGCCCAGGCTGGCCAGCACCTCCTCCTCCTTCTCCCGCATCAGGGCGGCGGCGAGACCGCCGCTCTCGTGGTCGTAGCCCAGCAGGTGGAGCATCGAGTGGACGGTCAAAAAGCCGATCTCCCGCTGCAAGGTGTGGCCGTACAGCTCCGCCTGGGATACCGCCTTCTCCACCGAGATGACGATGTCCCCCAGGACGCTGGCCCCGGTCTCCATGTTCTTGTCGTACACCCCGTTTTCCCCCATGGGGAAGGAGAGGACGTCGGTCTCGATGTCCTTGCCCCGGTGGTCCCGGTTCAGTTCCCGTATCTGGGCGTTGTTGAGGAAGCTGACACTGACCTCGGCGCTGCCGGAAAAGCCCTCGGTGCGCAGCACGGCGTTGCAGCAGCGGCGGATGAGCAGCCGGATGCCGGAGGGTATCTTGACCTCCTTTTGCCGGTTGGTGATCTGTACCTTCACCTTGTCCACATTCATGACCCCCATTCGTTTTGTCGTGTTTTATGGTATCGTTTCTTATCTTCGGTGATCCTCCCGGCGGAGGGGCCGGGGGGCTTCCCGGCCGCCCCGGCGGCTGTCGCTGTAATATTTCTCGTAGGCACGGATGATGTCCTGCACCAGTTTGTGGCGCACCACGTCCTTTTCGGTGAACTGGATGATGGAGATGTCCTCCACCCCCTTCAGGACCTTGGCCGCCTCCACCAGGCCGCTGCGCCGGGCGTCGGGGAGGTCGATCTGGGTGACGTCCCCGGTGATCACCGCCCGGGACCCCGCCCCCAGCCGGGTGAGGAACATCTTCATCTGTTCCGGGGTGGTGTTCTGGGCCTCGTCCAGGATGATGAAGCTGTCGTCCAGGGTGCGGCCCCGCATGTAGGCCAGGGGGGCCACCTCGATGTTGCCCCGCTCCTGGTACTTCTGGAAGTTCTCCGCCCCCAGCATGTCAAAGAGGGCGTCGTAAAGGGGCCGGAGGTAGGGGTCCACCTTGTTCTGGAGGTCGCCGGGCAGGAAGCCCAGCTTTTCCCCCGCCTCCACCGCCGGCCGGGTGAGGACGATGCGGTTGACGTCGTGGGCCCGGAACGCCTTCACCGCCATGGCCACCGCCAGGTAGGTCTTGCCGGTGCCGGCGGGGCCGATGCCGAAGGTGACGGTGTTCTGGCGGATGGCCTCCACGTACCCCTGCTGTCCCAGGGTCCGGGCCTTTAAAGGCTTGCCCTTGGCGGTGATGCAGATGACGTCCCGGTTCAGCGCCTGGACCTCCTGCTCCTTGCCCTCCTCCACCAGGGAGGCCACGTAGCGGATGCTCTGGCTGGTGAGGCTCTCCCCCCGTTCCACCATGCTCAGCAGCCCCTCGATGCAGCGGACGGCGTTCATCACCGCCTCCGGTTCGCCGCTCACCTTCATGTCGGTGCCCCGGAACAGCACGGTGACACCGTAGGTCTGTTCGATCTGCCGCATATTCTCGTCCTGGCTGCCAAAGAGGTTCAGGGCGTGCTCCATCCGTTCGATGTTGATGATCTGTTCCACCATGGGGCGCACTTCTCCTTCATGAATAGGTCTCGATTTAGTTTAACATATTTCGGCGCAAAAAACTATGAATTTTTCATAAAAATTTTGTTCTTGTCCGCAAACTTTCCAACCACAACATTTCCCCCACACCGCCGGGAAAAAACTCCGCTCCACGGCTTCACTTCCCGGAGAAAATGTGCTATGATGGCGGAAAAGGAGCGTTTTTTTTTGGAAAGGGGGCTGGAGAGGATGAAGGGCTTTTCCATCTGCGGGCTGGTGCTGGGCATCATCGCCGCCATCTGCGGCGGCTGCGCCGTGGTGTTTTCCGCCATCGGGCTGCGGCGGTAGCGGTTTCCAGGGTATCCTTGGGCCACCTCGGGGGACACTATCCCCGAGGTGATCTTTTTTATGGACCGCAGAAACGAGCAAAAGCCCACAGAGCCCATGAAGAACCCCCTTGGCAGTTCTTACCCGGTGGACGTGCTGGCCCAGCTGCAAAGCGACGCCCAAAGCCGCCGGGTGTTCAACGCCATGCCCCGGGCCATCCAGCTGGATATCCTACAGCACAACACCATGACCCCCGAGGCGCTGCGCCACTTTTACAACGCGGAGCAGCCCCGGCCTTCCCCCATCACCGCCCTGCTGGGGGAGGACGAGAACAGCCAGGTCTATCTCCGCACCGCGTCCGACCGGGTAAAGCGGGAGGTCTGGCGGCAAAAGTTCCAGCCGAAAGGGGGTGACTGACGGTGTTCAGCTTTGATAACCGGGAGATGGACGAGTTTTTCCAGACCCTCTCCCCCCTGGTGCAGCACTCTATTATCATGTGCGACATCAAGCCCCGCACTCTGGAGGAGTTGCGGACCCTGGCGGCGACGCTGGTGGAGTAAGAAGCCGTCCCAATAGCCGCCGCAAGCATCTTGACGGCAAATTTTCCGTCTGCCTTTGCCAAAAAAACTTGAAATACACCAAGTATTCCTGCATTTTTTTGGCGTCGGCATACAAAAAATTTGCTCGCCAATCTGCTCGCTTCGGCTATCGGTACAGCTTCTGAGAAAAAAAGCAGGATCCGGCAAGTGGAGCCCCCGAAAGGGGGCTTTTTTTGCTGTCCCGGGAACCTTTTTCCGTAAATCGCATAGGATGTGGGGAAAGAAGCTGGCACCCACCCAGCCAAAGAAAGGGGCGTTTTTTTGATGAACCGTCAGAACTATCCTTGCTGCTGCCCGCCGGGACCTCCCGGGCCTAGGGGGCCTATGGGACCCGCCGGGCGGATGGGCCCCCCCGGCCAGCGGGGGATGCCCGGTCCCCAAGGCCCCCGAGGGGCCCCCGGCCCCGCCGGTGAGTGCGGTCCCCAGGGTCCCGCCGGCGCCACCGGCCCCCAGGGCCCCGCCGGGCTCATGGGCCCCATGGGTCCCGCCGGTCCCCGTGGCCCCCAAGGCGCCGACGGCGTCCCCGGTGCCATGGGCCCCGCCGGGGAGCGTGGTCCCCAGGGGGAACCTGGCCCCGCCGGAGAGCGAGGCCCCCAGGGGGAACCTGGCCCCGCCGGTGAACGTGGCCCCCAGGGGGAGCCCGGCCCCGCCGGGGAGCGTGGCCCCCAGGGAGAGCCCGGCCCCGCCGGTCCCCAGGGCCCCCAGGGGGAGCCTGGCCCCGCCGGTCCCCAGGGCCCCCAGGGGGAGCCCGGCCCCATGGGCCCTCCCGGGCCGGGGGGGAGCGGGGGAGGAGGGACCCCCAGCTTCGCCATGCTCCACCGGGAAGGGGAACTGTCGGTGCCCTACGGCGGCGGTGTGGTGCCGTTGGACCCTCTGAGCCAGAGCGTGGGGGCGCAGTGCCGGGAGGACGGCGTCCAGATATTGTCCCCCGGGGTGTACCGGCTGCAATACCAGGTGAACTTCCCGGTGGCGGCCCGGGTGAGCACCGTCCTCTGCCTGCGGCTGGGGGAGGCCCCGGTCCCCGGCACCGTCTGCCACGTTGACAAGGAGAACCCGGGCCAGCCCTTCACCGCCATGGGCCAGTCCATCGTCAGCCTGGAGGCCCCCGCGTCGCTGACCCTCCACTCCAGCCGGGGTTTTAATATCGCCGGGGCGTCGGCGGGGGATACCCTGGCCACCCTGACGGTGATGGGGTAATCCCCAAGGCAAAAGAACACCCGTCCACACCGGCGTGGACGGGCGTTTTTTTACGCGTTCAGGTTCATCAGGACCCCGGCGGCGTAGAGGTTCATCAGGTTGTAGACCCCGTTGCGGCTGTAGGTGCTCAGCACGTTCACCGGGTCCAGCTGGGTCCGCTCGGCCCGCTGCACGTACTCCAGGGGACCCACCAGGCTGCCGGAACTCTCCTTCATCCCCTGCTGGGCGTCCTCCCGCAGGCTCTGGGTAAAGTCCTCCACGATGCGCTGGGTGTCCCGGGGGGAGCGGCGGGCCTGAGTGAGGAAGGTATCCCGGTCAAAGCTGAGGGTGCCGTCCCGGCCGCTGGTGACGCCGATCTTCTCCCGGCTGCTGTCCGGGGTGGAGATGCCGGTCATCCGGCGCAGCTGGTCCCGGACCCCCCAGCCCCGGTCGCTGTTCTGCCGCAGGAAGTTGAGGGTGCTGTTGTATTTGTCCACCAGCCGGGAGAGGTTATCCGCCATCCCCTCCGCCGCGTCGGTGATGGAGGAGACCTGGGTGGTGCCCGGCTTCTTCAGTGTGGCGGTGATGCCCTTGTCGATGGTGACGGTGTTTTTGTCCGAGGTGACACGCTGCACCTCGCCGCCGTTCTTCTGGACGGTGTAGACCGCCTCCCGCTGGGGGGCCTCGGTCTTCTGGATATCCAGACGGCCGGCCAGCGTCCCCTTGACGGTGAAGCCGCTGTCCCCGCCGGTTTCGCTCTCCAGCTGTAAATAGATCTTGCCGTCCTCCTGGGTCTGCACCGAGGCGGTGACGCCGGTCTCCTTCTGGTTGACACGGTCGGCGAAGGTCTCCAGCATCTCCCGGTTGTCCTCCATCCCCGCCCCGCTGAGGTAGAAATCGAACCGGCCCTTGTCGGTCTCCAGGTAGAGGGAGCCGCTGGTGGTGGGCATGGGGGCGTCGGCCTGGATGGCGGCGGAGCGGTCCACCTGGCCGCTGGCCACCTGCTCCACCGTCACGGTGTACCGGTCGGAGAGGTCCTCCAGCCGGCCCGCCACCTCCGCCACCGCCGGGTCGGAGGAGCCGGCGGCCAGCGTCTGCCTGGTCCGGGCGGCGGTGGCCTGGGCGGCGGTGGATTGCAGGTCCAGCATGTTGTTGCGGTAGTTTTTCAGGAAGGCGCTCTGCTCAAAGCTAAGGGCCTTGGGCCGCAGGGGGGTGTGCAGGCTGTCCAGGGTGGGGTGCAGCCCGCTGGCCTCCTGGGCGGCGGTGAGCTTTTTGGAGACCACCTGGGCCAGGCGGATGTTGTTGGCCTGGGCGTAGCCGCTGAACATCCGGCTGGAGATGGCCTGCCCCATCAGACGGGATTGAATGGCGTTGTTATTCATGATGCTTCCTCCTCCGCGCCCTGGACCGGGCGCTGTCCGGGCTGCCAATGTTGTCGGTCATTTGGATACGGTGACGATGAATCCGCTTTCCCCGTCGCCGGAAAGGGTGTAGTCGTAGCCCACCGGGACCGGGACCCGGGTGGTGCCGGGGGTGGCGGGGACAAAGTAGACCTCGTAGCTGCCCCCCCACTGCCGCACCTCCAGGTGCTCCCCCTCCCAGGGGTAGCGCCGGAGCCATTGGGTGTACTCCCAAAGGTCCGGGCCGTGGCGCCGGATCAGCTGGCGGTGGGGGGAGGGCAGTTCCTCCCCGTTCCCCGCCAGGGGCCCCAGGGCGGTGTCCTCCCAGGCCACCGGCAGTTCCAGCACCAGGTAGGGGCGGCGCTCCCGGCGCAGGCCCGGCCCGTTGCGGTGCCACCGTCCCCCGGGGGCAAAGCCCCGGCAGAGCACCAGCGCCAGGGCAAAGGCGCAAAGGTAGCTGAGGGCAGTCAGCCATCCCCCCCAGTACCGCTGCCGGCTCCTTTCCCGGCTCATCACCATGGTATGCCGCACCCTTCCTTTTTCTTACATCAGCTGTTCCAGGTCCTGGGACCAGTAGATCTCCACCTGGTCCCGGTCCTGGATGGCCTCCAGGTAGGAGGCTGCCTCCGCCCCGTTGCGCCGCAGGACGATGGTGCCCCGGGGGTGGCTGGGGTCGATATCCAGATAGTTGAACAGGTCAAAAAGCTGGTACTGCCCGCCGTCCTCCCGCCCCGGCAGGTCCAGGCCCCTCCCGTTGAGGGTGACCCGGATGCCCCCCGCGGGCTCCGGGCGGGGGCTGTCCTGGGGGGGCGGTGCTTCAGGGACGGGGGCCGGGGGTTTTGGGAGCAGTTCCTCCCCCCTGGGGGAGCCAGGGTCCAGTTCGATGCGGTCCCCGGGGCGCAGGGGCTGGTCCGGGCCGGTGCAGGGGATGCCGTTGAGGGTGACGTCCTCCTCCCAGCCGGGGAAGCCTATGGCCTCCAGCAGTTCCCCCACCGTCTCCACCTGGCGCACCTCCAGCTGGTCCATCTGGCGGACCCGGCGGCTGCCCTCGGACAGCACGCCGTTGACGGTGGCCTGGGTCCCGGCCTCCACCGCCTGGCCGAACAGCTCCACCTGGAAGGTCTCCCACCGGTCGGCCACGTCGGACACCAGCGGGGCGGCGTCGGCGCCGTCCACCGCCGGCAGGAAGTAGATCTCGTCCCCCGCCTGGAGGGGGGTGGAGAGGCCGGCCAGGGCGCCGTTGACCCGGATCTCCGCCAGGGTGGGCAGTTCCCCCCGGGCGATGCGCCGCTGGCCGTTGTATTCAAATACCACGCTCTTGCCGGAGCGGCCCATGATCTGGCCGTACTGGAACCCGCCCCGGCGCAGCGCCTCCATCACCGTCATGGTGCGGCCCAGCAGCTGCAAGCGGGAGCCGTTGAGGGAGACGGCGAAGTTCTCCCCGTTGCCCGCCGTCATGGCGGTGACGGCGATGCCGATGGGGGTGGCGTACTCGGCGCTCAGGTACTGGGGGTCGGCGATGATCTGCCGCTTCATGTAGTTGTTGCCGCCGATTGCCACCTTCTTGTCGTCGATATCCAGCGCCTGGGCCACCAGGGCGCAGAGACCGGGGGTGCGGCTGCCGCCCCCCACCATGAACACCGCCTTGGGGGCGGTATCGTTGATGTTCAGGATGCCCTGGGCGATCTTGTGGGCCAGGTCCTGGATGGTGGGCTCCAGCTTCTCGGTGAGTTCCGCCAGGGTGATGGCGGCGGGGAAGCCCAGGATGTCGGTGTACTCGATGGTCTCGGTACCGGCGCTGGCGGCGAACTTGATCTGCTCCGCCATGGAGAAATCCACCAGAAGTTCCTGCATCACCCGTTCGGTGACCTCGTCCCCCGCCACGGTGGCCATGGTGTAGCCGCAGATGCTGCCCCGGTCCGCCACCGCGATATCCGAGGTGCCGGCCCCCACGTCCACCAGGGCGATGTTCAGCAGCCGCAGTTCCTTGGGCACCACGGCGTTCATGGCGGCGATAGGCTCCAGCGTCATGCTGGCGATGGAAAGCCCCAGCATCGACATGGTGGTGTAAAGGCTCTCCACCACCTCGCTGGGGAGGAAGGTGGCGATCAGGTCCACCCCCGCCAGCTTGCCCTTGTGCCCCGACAGGGTGGAGAAGGAGTAGCCGTCCAGCTGGTACCCCACCACCGTGTGGCCCACGCTGCAAAAATCGGTGTTGTCCCCCTCCTCCAGGCTGGACACCAGGTCCTGATAGGCTTTCTGGATGGCCATGGATTCCAGGGCGGCCAGTTCCTTGGCCCCCACCGGCCGCTGGTCGTCCAGTTCCATCTGGCAGACCACGTGCTCGGTCTTTAGCACCCGGCCGGCGGCGGCCACGTGGACCTCGGTGAGGGTGAGGCCCAGCGCCTGCTCCATCCGGCTCTTGACCTGCCCGGCGATGCGGGCGGTCTGCTCGATGTCCTCGATCTGGCCGTCCACCACCGCCCGCTCGGAGTGCTCCGCCGATTCCACGCAGAGGACGCGGAGCATCCCCTCCTCCAGCCGGCCGGCCACCCCGATGACGCTGCGGGTGCCGATATCCAGGATAAACAGCAGGTCCTTCCCCTGGGTCTTTTGGGACGGCTGCTTGGGCTGTCCCTGTCCCTGGGGGATGTTATTCTTTCTGGGCCGTCCCCGGCTCTTCCCCTTGTTTCCCGCTTTGGCGCCCATAGGGCACCCCCTCCCTTTATCGTCCTTTTTATGGATACAGCCTGTTTACCTGCGGCTGCGGCGGATCTGCCGCTGCTGCTGTTCCAGCACGAAGGCGTTGAGCCGCTGCTCCACCCGGTTGGAAAGGTCCAGCACTTCACAGCCGTAAGCCTTCTTGGTCCCCTGGGCCGGCACCTCCCGGCGGACGGCGATGGTCAGTGTCTCCAGTTCGTTGTGGGTCATGGTCATGCTGATGCGCATCTCGTCCCCGATGGAGAAGGGCCGGTCGCTTTCGAACAATAGGCCGCAGAGGCTGACGTCCTTGACCCGCACCGGCAGCTTTGCCGGCAGCGGCTCCCCGTTGGCGTCGGGCATCCCGGCGGGGAGCAGCAGGGTGGCGCTGTGGTCGATGGTCTGGCGGAAGAAGCGGCGCTTCTCGTACTCGGCGTAGCTTTGCAGGTCCTTGAGGCGCAGCGCCTTTTCGTTGGAGATGTACACCCGTCCCGCCAGCACCTGGACCCCCTTCTTGGTGTGGTGGATGATGAGCTTCACCTTGGAATCCATAGCCAGCACCGGCAGGTGGCCGCCGCTGTCCTGGACCTCCAGCATCTCGTCGCTGATGACCCGGATGGAGCCGGTGGCCAGCAGGCTGTTGTTGAGGCCCTTCACCTCGCAGATAGAGCCGTTATAATCATTGGAAAGCATAGGGGTCACTCCTTCCGTTTTACGTCATCACTCCCGGGGGCTGAGACCGTTTTTGAGCCGGTGGGAGGTCTTGAGCAGCTGGCAGTAGATGGCGGCCACCACCTCGTACAGTTCCGGCGGGATGTTGCTGCCCACCTCCAGCATGCAGAGCAGCGACACGGCGCTGTCGTCCCGGAACACCGGGATGCCCCGCTGCTCCGCCACGTCGATGATCCGCTGGGCCACCTCGCCATAGCCGGAGGCGATGACGATGGGGGCCAGGTCCTCCTCCACGTTGTATTTCAGGGCTACCGCCTTGTTTTTCTTATATCGTGACATCCACACCCGTCCTTTTGTAGGGAAGCGACTTGAACACGTCCATCAGGGAGCGGGGACGGTCCAGGCGGTCCACTCTGATCTCGCCGAAGCGGTAGCCGGTCTTGCCGGCGCAGCTGCGCAGGTCGTTCTTCACCTCGTCATAGATGCCCGCGTAGGGGGGCGGGCAGTAGAGGGAAAAGTCGATGACCTTATCCCGGACGAACAGTTCCAACTCGAACCGGCCGATGCTCTCCACGTCGAAGGCCAGCAGCATGTGGATGACCCGGGTGCCGTCCTCCGGGCGGTCCCGGTCGTCCTCCCCGCCGTTGGGGTTGATCCACACCTCGGCAAAGGACTGGATATCCTGGTACTGCACCGGCAGCACGAAGTGGAGCAGCGGGGTGAAGTTGCAGGGGGAGGAGAGGAGGCTGTGGATGATCTTCTCCATCTTGTCGGAACTGATGGCCATCAGCTCCTCGTTGCTCATCTGCCGCTGCAAAATGCGGGTGAGAACACCCAGGGCGGTGCGGTTCTCCTGTGGGGGCAGCTTTTCCTGCTCCAGGAATTCCTGGAGGTTGGAAAGGAAGGTCTCCCGGGCCGTCTCCCCCCGCAGCTGGATCAGCATCCGGGACACCGATTCCTGCAAAAAGCTGCCGTTGTCGTTGTACCGGGAGAGGTTGTAGATGGCCATCCGCAGCACCTTTTCGGTGTCCTGGGTAAAGAGGATGCTCTCCTCCACCTCCCGAAAGAGGGCGAGGGTGTCCTGGCGCAGGTCGGGGAACCTCCGGGGGGCGTCCTCCGCCCGGTACCGGCCGGCCAGTTCCAGCAGCTTGCCGGACAGGCTCTTGCTGGCCGAGAGGGTCTTGGCCAGGTACTCCAGGCTGTTGGCCACCGAGCCCAGGGCCTCCCGCCGGGTGTGGAAGAGGGTCATCGCCTTCAGGAAGCTGACGGCGGCGTCCCGCAGTTCCCCCTGGCCGGGGTTCTGCCGCAGGGCGTCCCGGAGCAGGTCGAACAGTTCCCCCTTGAAGTAGGTGGAGCCGTGCTCCTGGCGGCCCATCTCGGCGGCGATGTCCTCCGCCGGCACCAGCAGTTCCCCGAACATCTGCTCGATCTCCTTGGTAAAGGGGCTGTTGTTCACCGGCAGCAGCTTGATGACCGCCTCCATGGAGGAGATGCTCTTGAGGAAGTTCACCGTCACCGAGGGGTCTTTGAGAAGGCTCAGCAGCAGGGCGGAGGTCTCGTCCTGCTGGAGCATGCCGTTATTTTGTCCCAGCAGCTCCGACTGGTTCCCCGGCCGGGGCACCCGGGTGGGGTCCTGGATGGGGTACTGGGTGGCCAGGTCTACGTTGGGTTTGGTCTCGACCATCTGGCTTTTGTTCACCAGGGGGGTCGTGACCCTTAATATATCCGCCATCTGCCTGCCGGACGCCCTGTGCTCCGGCCAACCTCCCCTCATAAAACAGCCTGGGCAGCGATCCCGGCGGCGTCCGCCGGGGGGAGGGGGCCAAAGGGCGCACCTTCCCCGCATACCTCTACATAATAATTATCGTACAAAACCGAAATAACACAAGAGTTTATGGTTGGGTTTCTTGAAAAGCTGCCGAATAGTATCTATAAAGCCTTTGGAACGAACAAGATGACGAATCAATTCTGATGGAACAGTAGGTGAAGCATAATGGCTATTGATCCCAGCATGGAACCGATGTTAGAGGTATTTATCTACGAGACGACCACCCTTCTGGAGCAGCTGGACGAGATACTCCTGGAATCCGAAAAATCCAAAAGCTTCAGCGAGGACAGCATCAACGAGATATTCCGAACCATGCACACCATCAAGGGCTCCTCCGCCATGATGGAATTCAACGGAATCTCGACCCTGGCCCACGCCGTGGAGGATGTTTTCTTCATCATCCGTGAGGACCCGGCCCGCCTGAGCAACGTCAACGAGGCCCTTTTCGACCTGGTGTTCCAGGCCTCCGACTTCCTCAAGACCGAGGTGGAGTCGGTGCAGAACAACGGGGAGGCCACCAAGGACCCCGGCGGCATGATCGCCGAACTCAAGCGCCTGGCCGCCATTATGAAGGGGGAGGCCGCTCCCGCCGCCCCCGCCCAGGGGGAGGCCGCCGCCGCGGCCGCTCCCGCCGCCCCGCCCCCCAGCAGCGGCGACCTGTCCCGGGTGAAGATCTACTTCGAGGACGGCTGCCAGATGGAGAACATCCGGGCGTTCATGCTCATCTCCCAGCTGAAGGACCTGTGCGACCACATCGAATCCATCCCGGCCAACCCGGAGGGGGATTCCTCCCTCTGCTCCGAGATCATCAAAAACGGCCTTATCATCGACTTTAAGCCCACCGGATCGGTGGATGACGTCATCCATGCCATCGAGAATTCGGTGAACATCAAAACCTACGAGATGATGGACAATGACCCGGCCCCCGCCCCGGCCGAGGCCGCCCCCGCCCCCAAGAGCGAGGAGAAGTCCGCCTCCGCCCCCGCCCCCGCAGCCCCCGCCGCTGCCAACGCGGGCGCCGGCAAGGTGAAGCAGAGCCTGGTCAGCGTCAACCAGTCCAAGCTGGACCAGCTGATGGACCTGGTGGGGGAGATCGTCACCTCCGAATCGATGGTGGTGGGCAACCCCGAACTCCGGGGGCTGAAGCTGGATAACTTCCACAAGTCCGCCCGGGAGCTGCGGAAACTCACCGACGAACTCCAGGACGTGGTGATGTCCATCCGCATGGTGCCCCTGTCCGGGGTGTTCCAGAAGATGAACCGCATCGTCCGGGATATGTGCAAAAAGCTGGGCAAGGATGTGGACCTGGTCACCGAGGGCGGCGACACCGAGGTGGACAAGACCATCAACGAGGCCATCGGCGACCCCTTCATGCACATGATCCGCAACTCCATGGACCACGGCATCGAGCCGGTGGAGGAGCGCCGGGCCAAGGGCAAGCCCCCCCGGGGACGCATCACCATCGCCGCCAAGAACGTGGGCGGCGAGATCGTCATCACCATCGCCGATGACGGCCAGGGCCTGGACACCGAGGCGCTGATGAGCAAAGCCCGGGCCAACGGCATCCTCACCAAGCCCGAGAGCGAGTACACCGACAAGGAGATATTCGGCCTCATCATGCTCCCCGGCTTTTCCACCAACAAGGAGGTCACCGAGTTCTCCGGCCGTGGCGTGGGGATGGACGTGGTACGCCAGAACCTGGAAAAGGTGGGCGGCACCCTCTCCATCGACAGCAAGAAGGACGTGGGTACCACCTTTACCATCAAGATCCCCCTCACCCTGGCCATCGTGGACGGCATGGAACTCACTGTAGGGGATTCGGTCTTTACCCTCCCCATCTCCTCCATCAAGCAGTCCTTCAAGGTGTCGGAGGACCACCAGGTCATCCTGGACACCGACGGCACCGAGATGATCATGCTCCGGGGCCAGTGCTTCCCCCTCATCCGCCTGCACCAGGTCTTTGGCATCCCCACCCAGGTCACCGACCTCCACGAGGGCATCATCATGCAGATCGAGAACAGCGACAAGGTGGCCTGCATCTTTGCCGATGAACTGCTGGGCGAGCAGCAGGTGGTGGTCAAGCCCTTCCCCAAGTTCCTTACCAAATATGAACTCAAGCAGCTGGGTCTGTCCGGCTGCACCATCCTGGGGGATGGCAGCATCAGCCTGATCCTGGACGCCAATAATCTGCTCAACTCCAGCCACTGACCGGAAAGGGGGAAACACTTATGAGCATTGACGTGAAAAACATCGCCGAGGACGCCCTGGACGATCTGAAGGGCCGTTACCTCACCTTCTTTATCGACGACACCTGCTACGGCATCGAGCTTTTGTACATATCCGAGATCATCAGCGTCCTGCCTGTCACCCATATCCCTGGCCTGCCGGTCTACTTCAAGGGGGTCATCAACCTCCGGGGCAAGGTGGCTCCGGTCATTGATGTCCGGCTCAAGTTCGGCCAGGAGGAGCGGCCTTACGACGACAAGACCTGCATCATCATCGTGAACATCTCCGACATGCAGGTGGGCCTGATCGTGGACATGGTGGCCGACGTGGTGTCCATGGAGAACGCCCTGCGCAACCCGCCCCCGGAGACCGGCCGCAACGGCGACCGCTACCTGGCCTCCATCGCCAACGTGGGGGGCAAGGTCATCCTCAACATCGACTGCGAAAAGTTCTTCCAAAGCGACCTGCGGCTGTACTAAGTCCTTCCAATGCAAAAACCCTGTCCCCCCTATGCGGCGGATGGGTTTTTGCTGTATCATAGGCCCCCCGGTGGGGCTTCCCGTTCCCTTTACCTACGCCTGAATAAAGGAGCCATGCCATTATGCCACTGAATCCCACCCCCGCCCCGGACAGCACCCAGTCCCGCATCATCCGTATGACTGACAAGGAGTTCGCCGAACTGACCACCTTTGTCAAAAGCAAGTACGGCATCGACCTGACCAAAAAGCGGGTGCTCATCGAAAGCCGCCTTTCCCACGAACTGCGGCAGAAGAACCTCACCACCTTCCAGCAGTACCTGGACCTGGTCAAAAACGACCAGTCCGGCACCGAGATGACCGGGATGCTCAACAAACTTACCACCAACCTTTCCTTCTTTATGCGGGAAAAGGAGCATTTCGACTTCCTCACCTCCACCGTGCTGCCCTACTTTGAAAAGACCCGGCGCAACAACGAGTTCCGCATCTGGAGCGCCGGCTGCTCCTCCGGCCAGGAGGCTTACAACATCGCCATGGTCATCGACCAGTATTTTGGCCCCCGCAAGGGCAAGTGGGATACCACCATCCTGGCCACCGATATCTCCATGCGGGTGCTGAACAAGGCCAAGCAGGGCATCTACACCGAGGAGGAGTTGAAGGGCCTGCCCGCCACCTGGCGCTCCAAGTACGTCACCACCCTGCCCGACGGCAAGTTCCAGATCTGCGAGCGCATCCGCAAAGAGGTGGTGTTCCGCCCCGGCAACCTGATGGAGCCCTTCCACTTTAAGCGGCCCTTCGACCTCATCTTCTGCCGCAACGTCATGATCTACTTCGATGCCGCCACCAAGGAGAGCATCATCAACAAGTTCTATGACTGGACCTCCCAGGGGGGCTACTTCTTCATCGGCCACTCCGAAGGGGTGGGTGCCACCACCCGGTACAGCTACGTCCAGCCTGCTATCTACCAGAGGAGGGAGTGATCCTATGGCTATCAACCAGAAGATCAAGCTGCTGATCGTGGATGACTCCATCTTCTTCCGCAAGGCCCTGGCCGGGGCGCTGGCCGGGGACCAGCGGGTGGAGGTGGTAGGCCAGGCGGTGGACGCCCTGGACGCCATGGAGAAGATCAAGGCCCTGAACCCCGACGTGGTCACCCTGGACGTGGAGATGCCCAAGCTGAACGGCATCGACTTTTTGAAGAAGCTGATGCCCACCCACCCGGTGCCGGTGGTGGTGGTCAGTTCCGCCCCTATCCGGGTGCTGGATGCCCTGAGCGCCGGCGCCGTGGAGTTTATCCGCAAGCCGGAGATCAAGGGCCCCGAGGGCATGAAGCAGTTTATGACCGAACTTTCGGTGAAGATCCGCATCGCCGCCGCCGCAAAGGTGAGCCGTCGCTTCGTCAAGCCGGCCGCTCCCCCCGCCATGGCATCCTCCGCCGGGACGGCAGCCGCCACAGGGGCCGCGGCCACGTCCGCCCCTTCTGCCACCTCCCGCATCCCCCTTTCCCTGAACCGGACGGTGGACCCCAACATCGTCATCGCTATCGGGGCCTCCACCGGCGGCACCGAGGCCATCCTGGAGGTGGTGCAGAACCTGCCGGCGGACACCCCCGGCATCGTCATCGTCCAGCATATGCCCCCGGTGTTCACCAATATGTACGCCCAGCGGCTGGACCGCATCTGCAAGATGTCGGTGAAGGAAGCCGCCCCCGGGGACCGGGTGGAGCGGGGCCGTATCATCATCGGTGCCGGGGAATTCCACCTGCGGCTGGCCAAGGACGCAAACGGTTACTATGTCCGCAGCGAGCCTGGCCCCAAGGTCAGCGGCCACTGTCCCTCGGTGGACGTCCTCTTTGATTCGGTGGCCCAGACCGCGGGGGCCAACGCCATGGGGGTCATCCTCACCGGCATGGGCTCCGACGGGGCCAAGGGCCTGCTGAAGATGCACAACGCCGGGGCCTACACGGTGGGCCAGGACAAGGACAGCTGCGTGGTGTACGGCATGCCCATGGTGGCCTTTAACAACGGCGCCGTCAAGGTGCAGCTTCCCCTGGGGGAGATCGGCGGAGAGATCGTCCGCTACCTTAACACCCGCCGCCCCCTGTAAAGACAGACAAAAAACATCCCGGGGACTACATCTCTCCGGGATGTTTTTTTGTTGTGCCGCAGTAACTTCACGCGGACAGGACAACATCATCACAAAATCATCAGCCCAAAACTCCAGGCACCCCCTGCCGCCCTGTACCCGCATAAGGCCGCGAAGCGGCCGGGCAGGGTCCGACAGCGGCGGCACGCCGCCCGGGCAGGACCCGACAGCGGCGGCACACCGCCTAGAAGTGCCATTCGCCGCACTTGGCGGATTTGATGTACATGATGCCGTCCTCTACTGTAAAAAACAATGTCCGCCCGTAGTCCTTGCCTGTGTCCTCTGCAATAATGGGGATGCCCAGCTTGGCCAGGGCCCCCTTCACCGCCACAACGTTGCGCTGTCCAATGTTGGAAAGGGAGTTGTTCGACGCCGTAGAAAACATCCGGGCTCCGCCCGCGATCTTGGCTGTCAGTGCTCGCTTATTCGCGCCCAGCAGGACCATCTTCTGTACCAGGATGGGGATGGCCGTGTCTGCGAAACGATAGGGCTGCGCTGCCCCGTGGCTTGCGCTGCTGTCCGGCAGCATGATGTGAGAAAGGCCCCCGATCTTCTTCGCCCTGTCGTACAGGCAGATGCCGACGCAGGAGCCCAGCGCATAGGTCATCAGGACGTCGGGAGAGCGGGCAACATTCAGATCGGAGATGCCGATCTTGATGTTTGCACTCATAATTCTATCCCCAGACTTGTCATGATCTTATCCAGCGATTCCACGTCGGGGATCAGCAGGATGTGGTTTGGCGCGTTCAGGTCTTTGCCATGGAACTTGTCCTCGATGAAGATCATCTTGTCGCTGATATTGGCGTAGTGGATGGCGGGAACGCTGAGGATGGCCCCCAGCATATCCACGCACATAGACGGCACCGAAACATTGATGGTGAACCCGGTGAGGTCGGCGATGGCGTTGACGTAGGAGGCCGCCATGATGTTGGCTACCTCCTGCAGGGCCGAATAACTCATCTCGTCCACCGTGCCGCCCACGTCCGCCTCCCCGATCAGCGATGCCAGCAGCGTGTTGGCGAAGTTCTGGTGCAGCAGGAACATGATCATCCCGTTGACGTCCCCGTCCAGGCAGAGGAGGAGGCCCACGATCATCTGCTCCGGGCCGCCCAGTTCCTCCATCACCTGCTCGTAATCCAGGATGCGGACCACCGGCACCGAGATGTCGATCTGGTCCGAAAGCATCATGGCAAGGGAGGACGCCGCGTTGCCGGAGCCGATGTTGCCGATCTCCCGCAGGGCGTCGATGTGCATATCACTCAATTCATCGTAGTTATGTAATGCCACTCATTCACCTCCTCCCTTGTCAACGCAGGTTGTTGATGACCTGCTCCAACTCGTCCGCCGTCTGGACCATCTTGGCGTTCAGCTGGAAAGCCCGCTGGCTGACGATAACGCCAACCATCTCGTCCGCCAACTCCACGCCGGACTGCTCCAGGGCGCCGGAAAATACCTGGTATTGCCGCCCCTCGTAGGTGGTCTCCCCCTGGACGATGGCTACCGCCTCGCCGGAGGTCTGGGTGGGTACAAAGCAACTCCCGCTGGAGTGCTCCAGGCCAAAGGGATTGGGGAAGTCGTAGATCCCCAGGCGGTCCTTGAGCCCCTCCAGGTCGAAGAGACCGTCCGCCTTTTCCCGCTCGAACTCGATGGTCTTGCCCTCGGCGTCCAGCACGTGGGAGCCGTCGAAGGTGACCAAAAAGCCTTTCTTCCCCTCGATGCTGATATCGAAGGAGCCGTTGCGGGTGTACTCGGTGGAGCCGTCAGGGCGGCGCACCGCAAAGAAGCCGTCCCCCATCAGGGCGAAGTCCAGTTCGGTCCCCCCCTGTAGCACCGGGCCCTGGCGGTAGACCAGCCGGGAATCCCCGATGCGGGCGCCGTGGCCCACCAGCGGCTGCTCCTCGCTGTTTACCGCCATCCGGGTGTACAGCAGGTCGGAGAAGGTGGACTTATCCGGCTTGAAGCCGATGGTGCCGCTGTTGGCCACGTTGTGGGCGATCCGGTTCATGTCCTCCTGGAAGGCCATCATGCCGGAGACGCCGTTGTGAAAAGAAATGTTCATAGTATCACGATCCTTTCCATAGGGGGGCGTTATTCAAAGGCGAGCCGCCGGGTCACAGCGCGGCGATCTGGCTGGCGGCCTTCTGGTCGATCTTGTCGATGATCTGGAGGGCGGAACTGCACGCCTGGAAGGCGCGCTGGGCCTCCATCACCATGGTGTACTCCTGGTTCAGGTCGATGTTGTTGCGCTCCAGCCAGCTTTGCACCACCTTGGTGGTGGCGTCCACCGGCAGGTTGGCGGCCATGTCCGGTACCGTAAAGAGGCCGTTTTCCACCTGCTCCAGTTCCGCCCCCTCCGGGGGGATGGTGATCAGCAGCCGGTCCACCAGTTCCCCGGTGGCGTCGTAGATGTTGCCGTCGCTCTCCACCGTAAAGTCGGAGGTCAGCAGCTGGATGGGGCCGTTTTCCCCCATCACCAGGCCGTGGCCGGGGAGCACCAGCTGGTTGTTGTCGTCCACGTCAAAGCTGCCGTTGCGGGTCAGGTACTGGGTGGCGCCGTCCTCGGTCTGGATGTTGAAGTAACCCACACCGTCCAGGGCCATGTCGTAGGGGCGGAAGGTCTCCTCCAGGGAGTTGGGGCTGAAGTTCACCAGCACGTCCTCCACCCGGCGCATGGGGCTGCCGGTGCCGATGCGGCCGGTGTTGGCGTCCTCGATGCGGGTGAGCAGTTCGTGGTCAAAGGTGGTGGACACCACCCGGGAGGCCCGGAAGCCAGGGGTCTTGGCGTTGGCCATGTTGTTGGTCAGCACGTCGATGGTGCGCTCCTGGACCAGGATCCCGGAGGCGGCGGTATAAAATCCTCTCAGCATCGTTTCATCATCCTTTCATGTAGTCGGTCATCCGTTCCCGCAGCTTGCGGATCAGCTTGCGGTTGATCTGGCCGATGCGCTGTTCGCTGACGCCCATCACCTGGCCGATCTCCCGCATGGTAAGGTTTTCGTAGTAGTAAAGGGAAAGGACGGTGCGCTCCTGCTCCCCCAGGCTGTCGATGGCCTTGGCCAGTTCCTGGCGCAGTTCCTGTTCGTCCATCTGCTCCTCGGGCCCCAGTTCGTCCTCCTGGAGTTTGAAGTGGTTCATCTGCACCGGGGTGGAGAGAAGGGCTTCGAAGGAATACATACTCTCCCCGGACATCTCAAAGACGCATTTGTCGTACTTTGCCAGGGGCATCTCCAGACGGGCGGCCATCTCCTCCCGGGTGGGGGTGCGGCCCAACTCGTTGGTAAGCTGCTCCTCCGCCTTGGTGATAAGGATATCGGTCTGGCGCACCCGGCGGGGCAGCCAGTCCTGCTTGCGGACGTAGTCGATGATGGCCCCCCGCACCTTGGTGTAGGCGTAGGTGGAAAACTTGACCCCCTGGTCCGGGTCATACCGTTCCAGGCTGTCGATGAGGGCGATGGCGCCGTGGTTCACCATCTCCTCCACCGTGGCGTACTTGTGGTAGGTGCTGCTCATCTTTACCGCCACCGTTTTGGCGATGTAGCTGTAGTGCATCACCAGCTGGTTGCGAAGTTCCAGGGAGCCGGTCTCCTTGTATTGGCGCATCAGAAGTTCCGGTTCCTCCTGGGTTGTATCCATTTCCTGTAATTCTGCAACTGCCATAGCGGACCCGGTCCTCCTTTCAGCTGTATTTTATTGCGGCAGTACGATGTTGCCAAGGGCTTGTATCTTGACATCGGTGTCGATCTCGTTGAAGGAAAGGACGGTGGCGCCCAGGTAGAACTGGTCCACCAGCTTTTTGAAGTAGACCCGTACGATGGGGGAGGTGAGGATGATGGGGGTGGTGACCAGGTCCTTGATCTTGTCGATCTCCCGGCTGGTGGTGGTGATGATACCCTGGATGGTCTGGGGGTCCAGGGCCAGATAGGAGCCGGTATCCAGCTTCTTCACCGCGCCCATGATCTGGTTTTCGATGCCGGCGTCCAGGCTGATGACCTTCAGCTGCCCCGCCTCGGCGAACCGGTGGGTGATGGCCCGCTTCAGGGACTGGCGGACGTACTCGGTGAGCATATCCATGTCCTTGACGGTGACGCCGTAGTCGGCCAGCGTCTCCAGGATGGTCTCGATATCCCGGATGGGCACCCCCTCCCGGAGGAGGTTGCAGAGGATCTTTTGCAGGGTGCCCACGCTGATGATGGCGGGGATGGTGTCGTTGATCAGGGCCTCGTTGGTCTTGCGGAGGTTGCCCAGGATGTTGCCTACCTCCTGGCGGCTGAGCAGTTCGTGGGCGTGGTTTTTGATGACCTCCGAAAGGTGGGTGATGATGACCGAGGTGGGGTCGATAAGGGTATAGCCCGCCAGTTCCGCCTTCACCCGGCGGTCCTCGCTGATCCACTTGGCGGCGATGCCGAAGGCCGGCTCCACCGTCTCGATGCCCTCCAGGGTGTCGTGGTCCGGGTCGGGGGCCAGGGCCAGGTAGTGGTCCACCAGCACCTCCCCCTGGGCCACCTGCTCCCCCTTGATGCTGATGGAATACTGGTTGGGGTTCAGCTGGCCGCTGTCCTTGAGGCGGACCGAGGGGAACACCAGGCCCATCTCCTGGACGAACTGCTTACGGAACATGACCACACGGTCCACAAAGCTGCCGCCGCTGCCCTCGTCCACCAGGGGGATAAGGCTGTATCCGAATTCCATGGAGATCTGGTCCACGTTGAGAAGGTTGTAAACGTTGTCGATGTTTTTGTAGAAGTCGGCCTCGCTGGTGACCTCCTCCTTGATGGAGGGGCCTTCCGCCGCCGCCACCGCCGCTGCCTTCCGCTGGGTCTGGCCCCGCATCAGCAGGAGGCCCAGGCCCATGAGCATGGCGGAAAGGGTGAGCACCTGGGGGACAGGGAAGCCGATGAAGCAAAGGCAGATCATAGCCAGGGAGGTCATGATCAGCACCATGGGCTGGGAGGTGAACTGGTGGATGACGTCCTCGTTGAGGTTGTTCTCCGAGGCGGAGCGGGTGACGATCATACCGGTGGCCACCGAGATGAGGAGGGCGGGAATCTGGGACATGAGACCGTCGCCCACGGTGGCGGTGGAGTAGATCTGCATGATCTCCCCAAAGGAGCCGACGCCGGTCATAAAGCCCACCAGGATGCCGCCGATCAGGTTGATGAAGGTGGTGACCAGGGACATGATGGCGTCGCCCTTGACGAACTTGGAAGCACCGTCCATGGAGCCGAAGAAGTCGGCTTCCCGCTGGATATCGCTGCGGCGCTGGCGGGCGGTGTCCTCGTCGATGAGGCCGGAACTGAGGTCGGCGTCGATGGCCATCTGCTTGCCCGGCATGGCGTCCAGGGTGAACCGGGCGGAGACCTCGGCCACGCGCTCGGAGCCCTTGGTGATGACGATGAACTGCACCAGGACGATGATGAGGAAGATGACCAGGCCCACCACCACGTCGCCCTGGATGACGAACTCGCCGAAGGTCTTGACCACCTCGCCGGCGTAGCCCTCGTTGCGGAGGATGCTGCGGGTGGAGGAGATGTTCAGTGCCAGGCGGAACAGGGTGGTGATCAGCAGGATGGAGGGATAGATGGAGAACTCCAGCGCCCGCTTGATGTACATGGTGGTCAGCAGGATGACCAGGGAGATGGCAAGGTTGGTGATGAACATGAAGTCCAAAAGCCAGGTGGGGAGGGGGACGATGATCAGGAAGATGACCCCCACCACCATGGCGGAAATGACGTTGTTAAACAGCTTCATTTATACCTCGTTCAATCCCTTCCTTTTCAGGCTGTATACGAAGGCCAGCACCTCGGCGACGGGCTGGTAGAACTGGTCGGGGATCTCCCGGTCCAGGTCCACCGTCTCATAAAGGCCGCGGGCCAGCGGCTTGTTTTCGGTGATAAAGACCCCGTTCTCCTGGGCCACCGCCACGATGCGCAGGGCCAGGCTGTCGGCGCCCTTGGCCACCACCACGGGGGCGCCGTTGCGCTCCGGGTCGTACTTGAGGGCCACCGCGTAATGGGTGGGGTTTCGGATGACCACATCGGCGCCGGGGACCTTCTGCATCATGCGCTGGCGGGCCTGGGCCTGCTGGCGCTCCCGGATCTTCCCCTTTACCTGGGGGTCACCTTCGGTCTGTTTGTACTCTTCTTTCAGTTCCTGCTTGCTCATCCGCAGGTTCTTTTCGTACTCCCACCACTGGTAGAAGTAGTCGGCGGCGGCCACGAAGATCATGATGATGGCGGCCGTCTTGGCGATCTCCAGGATCATGTTGCCGGTAAAGGCCATCCCCTGCATGGGGTCCATGTCCATCAGCCGGGGGAAGGACCAGAAGGCGTCCCGGAACTGGCCCCAGATGATGTAGCCAAGGACGATGATCTTGGCAAGGGATTTGATGAGTTCCACCACCCCCCGGAGGGAAAACATCTTTTTGATGCCCTCGATGGGGTTGAGGCGGTTGAATTTGGGGGCGGCGCTTTTCATGGTGAATAGCCCCCGGGTCTGGGCCATGGTGAAGATGATGGTCACCCCGCTGCATATGAGAAGCATAGGAAGGGATGCCACCAGGAACACCCCGCAGGCCTGGATGAAGTACCGGATAAGTTCCCCCGCCTCCAGCTGCTGGACGCTGCCCGCCAGATAAAAAAAATCGGCGATGCTTTTCTCCAGGGTGTTCATGATAAGGGGGGAGAGGAACTTGAGCCCGTAGAAGGAAGCCAGCAGGGAAAAGACCACTACCACTTCCCGGCTTTGGAAAACGTTACCTTTTTTTCGTTCGTCCTGTTTTCGTTTGGGTGTCGCTTTTTCGGTTTTCTCACCGGCCAAGCGTCATCCCCCCTTTAACAGGCCACGATTTTTATCTCCATCCCTTCCCTTGGGGCAGGCCAGCCCGCCGGGGCTACCCGGCCAGGGCGGAGAAAGCGTATTGCAGGTTCTCGAACATGATGCGCATGTAGTTGTCGGTAAAGGAGGCCACCGGGCCGGCAAAGGCCAGCAGCAGCAGCAGCCCCAGGATCATCTTGAACTGGATGTTGATGACGAAGATGTGGATCTGGGGGATGAGTTTCATCAGCACGCCCATGGAAAGCTCCAGCACGAACTCCGCCGCGATGAAAGGCAGCGCCAGCCGCAGCCCCATGGAGAACACCGCCATGAACAGTTCCAGGAAGAACCGTGCGGTCTCCTGACTAAAGGTCACCGCCCCTGCCGGCAGTACCTGGAAGGAGCCGGCGAAGATGCGGATCATCAGCAGATGGCTGTTGGTGACGAAGATGTAAAGGACAAAGAGGGTGTTTATCATGTTGCCGGAGACCGACATCTGGATGCTGGTGCCCGGGTCAAAGACCTTGGCCATGGACATGCCGAAGTTGGTGTCCATCATGTCCCCGGCAAAGAGGAGCATGTAGTAGAATATCTGGAACACAAAGCCGCAGGCGAAGCCCACGAACAGTTCCTTCATCATCCCCAGGGCCAGGGAGAGGGAGTTTTCCGCCGCCAACCCCGTAACGGTGATGCCGGGGGCGATGAGGGCGGTCAACAGGAAGGTGAGTCCTGTCCGCACCATGGCGGGGACGTTGCGCCGGGCCAGCAGGGGGTTCATCCCCAGCAGCCCCCCCATCCGGGCGAACACCAGCAGCCAGGCCGGGGAGTTCATCACCATCGAGTTCAGCATATCACAAGGTCACCATCAGGGAAAAGACGTGGTTGATCAGGTCGCTCATCATGGTCATCATCCAGGAGCCCAAAACGATAAGCATCAGGGCGATGACCAGCACCTTCGGCACAAAGGTGAGCGTCTGCTCGTGGATCTGGGTGGCCGCCTGGAAGATGGCCACCACCAGCCCGATGGCGATGCTGGCGATCAGCAGCGGCGCGGAGATCTTCATCGCCACCAGCAGCGCCTCCTGGAACACCGCCAGCACTTCCCCTTGGGTCACGGGGCCACCTCCTTTGCGTTAAACATCTAGTGGAACCCGCTTACCAGCGTCCCCACCAGCAGGCCCCAGCCGTCCACCAGGACGAACATCATGATCTTGAAGGGCAGCGAGATCATGGAGGGGGGGAGCATCACCATGCCCATGGACATGAGGATGCTGGACACCACCATGTCGATGATGACAAAGGGGATGAACAGCAGGAAGCCCATGGTGAAGGCGCGCTTCAGTTCGCTGGTGATGAAGGAGGGGACGATGATCTCCATCCCCAGTTCCAGCAGCCCCTCCTGGTCGGCGGGCATCATCTGCTCCCGGCCGGTCTTTTGGTTGGAGATGGTGAGGAACAGGTTGATGTCGTCGGCGTAGATCTGCTTGACCATGAACTCCTTCATCGACTGCTCCGCCCGGTCCAGCGCCAACTCCTGGGTCAGTTCCCCTTCGCGGTAGGGCTGGTAGGCGGTCTCGTTGATCTCGGTAAAGGTGGGCCACATGATGAAAAGGGTGAGGAACAGCGCCAGCCCCACCAACACCTGGTTGGGGGGGGATTGCTGCGTCCCCAGGGCGTTGCGCAGGAAGGACAGGACGATGATGATCCGGGTAAAGCTGGTCATCATGATGAGGATGGATGGCGCCAGCGCCAGCAGGGTCACCAGCAGCAGCGCCTCCAGGATGCCGAAGGAGGTGCCGCCGTCACCGGAGCCCAGGTCCACCGTTACCGAGGCGGCGTGGGCAGTCACCGTAAAGCAGGCCGCCAGCACCCCGGTGATGGCCAGGGAGAGGAGCAGCCGCTTTAACAGCCGGCGCAGTTCTAGTTTTTTTTGGGCGACTTCATTCATCCTCGTTACCATTCCCCTGCTTTTTCCCCGGGACCCACCCCCGGATGGCGCTTTGCAGCGCGGCGGAAAAATCCGGGGCGTTGCCGGTATCCGGCCCTTCCCCCTGGGGGTACTGGGCCGGGTCCAGTTCGCCGATCTTTTCGATGTGCTGGGGGGTGCACCCCAGCAGCCAAACCTGCTCCCCGGTCCGCACCACCAGCAGCGAGCGGTCGGGGCCCACCATCACCCGTTCCAGCACCCGGATCGTCCTGCCCATGGACTGGAAGCCGTAACGGCCCCCCAGCCATCGGCTGCAGAACCACGCCAGGGCCAGCACCAGGACAAAGAGCAGCAGCCCTCCCACCAGGGAGAGGACCACCGAGCCAGAACTTTGGACTGCTCCTGTCTCCGGCATCGGCTCAGCCCAGGATCTTCTGCACGGTTTGCAGGATGCGGTCCGGCTTGAAGGGCTTGACGATAAAGTCCATGGCCCCCAGCTTGATGGCCTCCACCACCATGGCCTCCTGGCCCATGGCGGAGCACATGACGATCTTGGCCCCGGGGTCGCTGCCCTTGATGGCCTGGAGGGCCTGGATGCCGTCCATGTTGGGCATGGTGATGTCCATGATCACCAGGTCGGGGTGCTCCTTGCCGTAGGTGTCAACAGCCTGCTGGCCGTCGCCGGCCTCGATAAGTTCGGTATAGCCCGCCTTGGTGAGGCAGTTTTTGATGGTCATACGCATGAAAGCGGCGTCGTCCACCAGCATGATCTTCTTACCCATTTTACTGTCTCCTTCTAATGCTTTTCTTTATTTGGACCCTTGGACAGGTTTTTCCACTTGCTTTGCGGAGGTTAGAACCTGTATTCATAATCGGATGATACAGGCAGGGCGAGGGATTTTTTCGTCCTGCAAGGCAAAAATCCGCAGACAATACTTTGTGTATTGCAAGGATTTTTAACGCAGCAGGGTGGAAAAAGACCCGACCTGACTGTGTCAGACGGTTGTGAATACTGGTTCTTACATACCGTCCTCTTTCAGGCTCTCCAGCAACTCACGGGTGCCCAGTATCTCGGTGATGCGCACGCCGAAGTTGTCGTCGATGACCACCACGTCGCCCCGGGCCAGCAGTTTGCCGTTGACCACGATATCCACCGGGGCGCCGGCCTGCTTATCCAGTTCGATGACAGTGCCCTGCCCGAACTCGATGACCTCTTTGATCTTCCGCTTGGCGGAGCCGATCTCCACCGTCACGTCCAGGGCCACCCCCATCAGGAGGTCCATGTTGCCGTTGATGTTGGGGGTGGGGGAACCCTGCACCGTGAACTGAGGGAACTGGGTGTTCTGGACGTTCACCGGGGGCTGGCGGAAGGCCGGTTCCGGGTAGGCCTGCTGCTGGGGATAGGGTGCCGGGGGATACCCCGGGTAGCCGTAGTAGGGGGGGTAACCCGGATAGCCGGGGTACTGTGGCTGGCCGTAGCCCTCCGGGG
>CAJUFR010000010.1 GCA_910585525.1 uncultured Angelakisella sp. | reverse complement strand
CCACCCTGTTAAAGGCCGTCTCCGGCATCATGGAACCGACGAAAGGCTACGTTAAACGTCAGGGTACCATCGCTGCCCTGCTGGAGTTAGCCAGCGGCTTCGACGGAGACCTCACCGTCCGGGAGAACACCTACCTCCGGGGGGCTATGCTGGGCTATACCCGGAAGTTCATGGACGAGACCTACCAGCAGATCATCGAGTTTGCGGAACTCGCAGACTTCCAGGACCGTCCTTTCAAACAGCTGTCCTCCGGCATGAAGTCCCGCCTGGCCTTTTCCATCGCCTCCCTGGTCCAACCGGATATCCTCATCCTGGACGAGGTGCTGAGTGTCGGCGACGGGGCCTTCCGCAAGAAGAGCGAAGCTAAAATGCGGGAAATCATCCAGGGCGGCGCCACCACCATCCTGGTGAGTCACTCGGTCCAGCAGGTCCGGGAACTGTGCAACAAGGTCCTCTGGCTGGAAAAGGGGGAGCAGGTGGCCTTCGGGGAGACGGGTATCCTCTGTGACCTTTATCAGCGGTTTTTGGATAGGGATATCACCCTCCAGCAGGCGAAGGATGCCATCGCGAACTAAACATCGCCAAGTACAGAAAAACAGGAAATGACAAGCTGCCGCTGCCTGTCATTTCCTGTTTTCTCTTTTTAACTAGTCTTACTTGGTCCCGTAGATGCGGTCCCCGGCGTCGCCCAGTCCGGGAATGATGTACTTCTGCTCGTTGAGGCACTCGTCAAGGGATGCGCAGTAGATATGGACATCGGGGTGGGCGTTGCCCAGGGCTTCCAGGCCCTCCGGGGCGGCGATGATGCACATGAACTTGATGCTGCGGCAGCCCCGGGCCTTGATCTGGGTGATGGCGTCGATGGCGGAGCCGCCGGTAGCCAGCATGGGGTCCAAAACGATGACATCCCGCTCGGCGATATCAGTGGGCAGCTTGCAGTAGTATTCCACCGGGGTGGCGGTCTCCTCGTCACGGTACAGGCCGATATGCCCCACCTTGGCGGCGGGCAGCAGCGCCAGCATCCCGTCCAGCATCCCCATGCCGGCCCGGAGGATAGGGACAAAGGCCAGCTTCCGGCCGCTGATGACCTTTGTGACAGCGGGGCCCATGGGGGTCTCAATCTCCACATCCTCCAGGGGCAGGTCACGGGTGGCCTCGTAGCACATCAGGCTGGCGATCTCGTTTACCAGTGCCCGAAACTCCTTGGAGCCGGTGTTCTTGTCCCGCAGCCAGGAGAGTTTGTGCTGGATCAGGGGGTGGTCCATGATAAAGGGTTTGGTCGACATCGTTTTTTACCTCCATTTTTTACGTCTTAAATAAAGAGCACTGCCAATAGACAATGCTCCAAGGACAACTATTCTATTGATTCCGGGGCCAGCTTGCCGCCCTCGATGGCGGCGATCTGGGCGATCCGCCGGGCGTGGCGGCCGCCCTCAAAGGGGGTGTCCAAAAAAACATCCGCCAATTCAATGGCGAGACCGGCCCCAACAACACGCTCCCCCATGCAGAGAACGTTGGCGTCGTTGTGGGCCCGGGTGTATTTGGCGCTGAAGTAATCGGAGCAGCAGGCGGCGCGGATCCCCGCCATCTTGTTGGCGGCCATGCTCACCCCCACGCCGGTGCCGCACATGACGATGCCCAGGTCGCACTCCCCGGCCTGGATGGCCTGGCAGGCGTAGAAGGAGGCATAGGGATAATCCCGTTTCTCGTCGGCGGCGTAGATGCCGAAGTCGTGGTAGGGGATACCACGCTCCTCCAGGTGGGCCCGGATGGCCTCTTTCAGGTGGAAGGCGGCGTGGTCGCAGGAAATGGCAACTTTCATGGAGGGGTCTCCTTTCGTTTTCTCGACAGGTCGGTTGACGATAAGACAGTTTTTATACCCTCGCCTTGCGCCGGGCCTGCCGTTGAGCCAGTCGCAGGATGCGGGGGCGGTTGTACCGCTGGAGGATGACCAGCGACAGGTCGAACAAAGCACTCCCCAGGGAGGTGATAAAAAAGACCCAGAAGGCCCCCAAGGGGATAGCGGCGGCAAGGGGCAGGAAGCTGATCAAAACATTGGTCTCGTGGACCAGTTCGGATTGGCACGTGGTCTGGGCGATCTCGTCCAGGCTGTGCTTTTCCGGGGAAAACTCGTCGGGGTAGAAGGTGGGCATCCGGTCCTTCCAGGACTTTACCCGGAGGACACGGTACAGCTTCTCCTCCCAGGGGCGGGGCTGGTACCACCGCCGGTTCAGGTCGGCGCGGTTGCCCATCCAGTGGTCAAAGGCATGACCCACCAGCAGCCGGGCACCCAGGTGATAGGCCGCCGTCCCAAAGGTAACAGCCAGGGCCAGCCAGATCCCTCCGCTCAGGCGGAAGGAGAGAAGGGCGCACACCGCCGAGGCCCCAAGGCAGGCGATGGCAAGGTTTCGGACCAGCTTTGGCATACCGTCACTCCCGCTCCGTCAGCAGTCCGGGAAGCAACTCCGGCTTCACGGTTTCTCCTCCTGCTTCTTTTTCAGTTCCCGTTCCGCCTGGGGCAGGCGAAGATAGGCAGGGACCAGTTCCCCGGCGTCCATCTCCTCCCCCCGGAGCCAAGCGGCAAGGGCGGCGGCCCCGGCGGCGGATGCCCGCTGGTACCGCAGGTGTGGCGGGGCCAGCCGCAGCCACTCCACCGGCGGCGGGCCGGGAGGAGGCTCCTCTAACAGCTTATTATAGCACAACTCGGCGCCGTCGCCAACCAGGAAAACCGGTTTTTTTAACGCTGGCAGAAGTTTCCCCAGTTCCACCACGGAAAGGGCGGTATCCTCCGCCAGGCGGCGGACCTCACCGTCTTCCAGGGAGAACAGCCCGGCGTAGACCTGGCCGCACCGGGCGTCCATGACGGCGGCGGCGCTGCCGGTAAAGCCGGCAAGGTTCCGGGCCAGGGCCTCCAGGGTGGAGACACCAACGCAGGGCTTACCCGCCGCCATGGCCATCCCCTTCACCGCCGCCATGGCGATGCGCAGGCCGGTGAAGGACCCGGGCCCCCGGGTGACGGCGAAGAAGTCCAGCTGGCCTGGGTTGACGCCGCAGGTGGAGAGAAGCCCCTCCACCATGGGCAGGAGGGTCTGGCTGTGGGTCTGGGGGATGTTGACAAAGAACTCCCCCAGCACCTTTTGGTTTTCCAGCAGGGCGCAGGAGGCAGCCACGGCGGAACCCTCCAGGACCAGGTATCTCATAAAAAGCGTTCATCTCCTGTCACGGTAATGGTGCGCCGGTCCCCCTCCCCGATGGCGATCTCCACCGTGATATGGGGGCGGGGGAGGGCCTCCTGGATGTTTTCGCTCCACTCCACCGCCAGCACCGCCCCCCCTTCCAGGTAGTCGAAAAAGCCGGTGGAATAGAGGTCCTCCAGGGTGGTGACCCGGAACATATCGAAGTGGCAGAGGGGCAGGGGGCCGTCGTACTGGTGGACCAGGGCGAAGGTGGGGCTGGAGACCCAGGCGGTGCTCCCCAGCCCCTGGGCCAGCCCGGCGGTGAAGGTGGTCTTGCCGGCCCCCATCCCCCCCCGGTAGGCGATCAGGTCCCCGGGGCGCAGCAGGGCAGCCACCTGGCGGGCGGCGGCCCGGGTCTCCTCCGGGCCGGTGGTCTCAAAGATCATGGGCGGCTCCTCTCAGATGGCGGCGATCCGGTCATCGTAGCTGTAGTCGTAGTAGCCGTCATAGCCATAGCCATCGTCATCGTCATAACCGTAGTCGTCATAGCCATAGTCGTCGTAATACCAGTTGGTGACGTCCTCCCAGCCGGAGATATCCGGGGCGGACCGGCCCCGGTAGAAGTCCCGGAACCAGTCCAGCAACTGCTCCTGGTCGGTGGTGCGGCATTCGTAGTAGCGGTAGTCGTTGTCCTCCTCCCAGCAGGCGTCCACGATGTACCCCAGCCCGTCCTCGAACCCCTCCAGGGGCAGGGTGGCGGAAAGGCTCCAGATGCCGTCGATGGAGTTGCTGGGCTCCAGGTAGACATAGCTGTTCGCCCCGCCGCTGAGTCCCAGGATGCCCTCCTCCAGGTCATCCAGGCTAGGGCTTTCCACCTCCTGGCCGTTCACCTCCAGGTAAGGGGGGGAGGAGGTCAGGGGGTTCCAGCGACGGCAGCCGCAGAAGAGGAGGGAAAGGACAAGGGCGGCGATAAGGGCCTTGCGAAGGTATTTCATCTCAGAACAACCCCCAAATATCCCCCTTCTCGTCCACATCGATCCCCTGGGCGGCGGGGGCCTTGGGCAATCCGGGCATGGTCATGATGTCCCCGGTAAGGGCCACCACGAATCCCGCCCCGTTGGAGAGCCGGATATCCCGCACCGTAATGGCAAAGTCACTGGGCCGCCCCAGCTTGGCCGGGTCGTCGGACAGGGAGTACTGGGTCTTGGCAACGCAGACCGGCTTGCTGTCCATCTCCGGGTCCAGGGCCAGGATATCCCGCAGCGCCTTCTGGGCGGCGGGGGTGTAGATGACCTCCTTGGCCCCGTAGATGGTCTTGGCGATGGTGTCCAGCCGCTCCTTGATGGAGCCGCAATCCGCCACGATGGAGCGGAAGCTGGAGGGCTTGGCCACCGCCTCCACCACCTTCTTGGCCAGTTCCACGCCGCCCTCGGCCCCCTTGGCAAACACCTCGGACAGGGCGAACTCCGCCCCCTGCTCCTTGCAGTAGGCGGCGATGTAGTCCAGTTCCTCCACCGTGTCCTGGGGGAAGCGGTTGATGGCCACCACCACCGGGACGCCGTACTTCTGCATGTTGGCAAGGTGAGCGGCCAGGTTGACGATGCCCTTCTTGACCGCCTCCAAATTCGGCTCCGCCACCTTGTCCTTGGGGACGCCGCCGTTGTACTTGAGGGCGCGGACGGTGGCCACCAGCACGATGCAGCTGGGGGCGATGCCGGCGGTGGGGCACTTGATATCCAGGAATTTCTCCGCCCCCAGGTCGGAGCCGAAGCCCGCCTCGGTGATGGTGATATCCGCCAGCTTCAGCGCCAGCCGGGTGGCCCGGATGGAGTTGCAGCCGTGGGCGATGTTGGCGAAGGGCCCGCCGTGCATCAGGCAGGGGGTGCCGGTGAGGGTCTGGACCAGGTTGGGCTTGAAGGCGTCCCGGAGCAGGGCGGCCATGGCCCCCACGCACTTCAGGTCCTTGGCGTAGACAGGGCCGCCGTTGGTGTCGTAGGCCACCAGGATGTTCCCCAGGCGGCGCTTCAGGTCCTCCATGCCGGTGGCAAGGCAGAAGATGGCCATGATCTCGCTGGCGACGGTGATCTGGAAGCCGTCCTCCCGGGGGACGCCGTTGATCCGGCCCCCCAGGCCCACGAGGATGTTGCGCAGCGCCCGGTCGTTCATATCCATGCAGCGTTTAAAGAGGATGCGTCGGGTGTCGATGTTCAGGGGGTTCCCCTGCTGGAGGGAGTTGTCCAGCACGGCGCAGAGGAGGTTGTTGGCGGCGGTGATGGCGTGCATGTCCCCGGTGAAGTGGAGGTTGATGTCCTCCATGGGCAGCACCTGGGCATAGCCGCCGCCGGCGGCCCCACCCTTGATGCCGAACACCGGCCCCAGGCTGGGCTCCCGCAGGGCGATGATGGCGTTCTGGCCCACCAGGGGCATCGCCTCCCCCAGGCCCACGGTGGTGGTGGTCTTTCCCTCCCCCATGGGGGTGGGGCTGATGGCGGTGACCAGCACCAGCTTGCCGTCCGGCCGGTCCGCTACCGAGCGGATGTAGCCTTCCTCCAGCTTTGCCTTGTACTTGCCATAATATTCCAGGGCATCCTCCGGGATGGAAAGGGCGGCGGCCACCTCGCGGATATGCCGGGGGGACGCCGCCTTGGCGATCTCGATGTCGGTCATCATGGGCAAAAACCTCCTTTTTCTGCTCTCTTTCGCTTCCTTTTTTGTGGATGGCATCTTATGCTTTTCACATTATAGCATAAAACAGCCTAAGACTCCAGGCACCCGCCAAGATTTTTTCCCAGGGTAAGGCCAAAGGCCGAGCAGGGCATGACAGCGGCGGCACGCCGCCTCCAGGCACCCGCCAAGATTTTTTCCCAGGGTAAGGCCGAAGGCCGTGCAGGGCGCGACAGCGGCGGCACGCCGCCGGGGGCACGCCGCCGGGAGCGCAAAACAGCCCCGCCGGTAGGCGGGGCGGCTTTGTCTATTCGATGGATTCCGGCATCTCCGCAAGGGTGACCACAGCGTCGTTCTTCCGCATGAACAGCAGGCCGAAGGCGCCGGGGCCGCAGTTGCTGGCGATGGCGGAGGACGCCTTTTGCAGGTACACCCGTTCAAAGGGGCCGTGCTGCTGCACCAGGTCCTGGATGTACTGGAGCCGCTGGGCGTCCATGCCGGCGTAGGTGATGAACAGCACCCGCCGGTCGATGGTGCGGGAATCCCGGAAGGTCCGGCGGACGTAGCTTTTGGCCATATGGGCGAAGTCCCCCATCCCCGCGCCGCTCACCACCATCCGGCTCTTGCGCAGGGAGATGATGGGGTGCAGCAGCAGGGCGTCGCAGATGGTCTTGATCCGCTTGCTGATCTGCCCCGCCTGGCACATCATGTGGGTGCTGTCGATGATGAAGGCGGAGGAGATGTACCGCCGCAGCCGCTTCACCGCCTTGACGATCTCATCCTTGGGGACATGGTTTTCCGCCATAGTGGCGGCGCAGAGCACCGACAGCCCCATGCTGCTGGAAAGGTGCCCGGAATCCACCACCGTGACGTTCTCAAAGGACCGGGCGGCGTCCTTGGCGTTGAAGTACCCCTGGCTGGCGTGCTTGGCCATGGTGATGTGGATGATGTTCTGGGCCTCGGCCAGCCGCTGGGCGAAGAAATTCTCGTAGTCCTCCACCTCCGGTGGCTCGGAATAGCCGTTTTTCCCCTGGCTCATGTAGACCAGCAGTTCGTCGGACTTGAGTTCCACCTCGTCCAGGAAGCGCCCCTTCTCGGTGCAGATATAGTAGGGGCAGACGGCGATGCCAAAGGCCTGGAGCAGCGACGGCGGCAGGTCGCAGACGCTGTCGGTGGTGATGATAAGGGGCCGACGCTGGGACTGGTCGAAGATGAGGACGTCCTTGCCGATCTCCGACTGGCTGGCCTCCTCGCTGAGTTTCACCAGGTTCTTGGGCAGGATGCTCAGCACCCCGGCCTCCAGCAGGGCGCCGCTCACCGGCTTGGCCAGGTAGCCGCTGAACCCCTCCCGGCGGTAGAGGAACTGGTTGTCGCTGCCGGCGTTGGCGGTCAGGGCGATGACCGGCACATCCTGGCAGAGGCCGCCGGGCTGGGTGCGCAGGGCGTGGAAGCACTGGATGCCGTCCATCTCCGGCATCAGGTGGTCCATCAGGATGGCGTCGTAATGCTGCTTCTGGGTCAGGGCCAGGCATTCGGCGCCGCTGCTGGCGGTGTCCAGGTGGACCTTGGTGGCGGCCAGCAGCTTGCGCACCACCATCAGGTTCATGTCGTTGTCGTCCACCACCAGGATGTGGGCCTCCGGGGCCTCGAAGCTCTGGTGGTACTGCTCCCCCTGCCGGGCCTGCACCCGGGACGCCAGGGAGAACTCCCCAAGGGCGTGTTCGTCCACGATGTCCTGCTCCAGCATCACCACAAAGGTGCTGCCCTGGGTGTAGACGCTGTTGACGCTGATCTCGCCCCCCATCAGTTCCACCAGCTGGTGAACGATGCTCAGCCCCAGGCCGGTGCCCTCGATGTGGCGGTTCTTCTCCTCGTCCACCCGCTTGAAGGCGTTGAAGATGTAGGGGATGTTCTCCTTCTTTACCCCCTGGCCGCTGTCCTCCACCGTGTACCAGACCCGCACCCGGTTCACCCCCCGGCGCTCGCACCGGATGGACAGTTTGACGAAGCCCTCCTTGGTGTACTTGACGGCGTTGTTCAGGAGGTTGATGAGCACCTGCTTGATCCGTACCTCGTCGCCGAACAGCATGCTGGGGATGGAGGGGTCCACATAGAGACGGAACTCCAGCCCCTTCTCCTGGGCCTTGATCCAGATCATGTTGACGATCTCGGAAAAAAGGCTCCCGGTCTCGTAGGAGACGCCCACGATCTCCATCTTGCCGGACTTGATCTTGGACAGGTCCAGGATATCGTTGACCAGGGTCAGCAGCATTTTACTGGCCCCCTGGATGTTCCGGGCGTTTTCCGCCACCTCGTCCGAGATGTCCCCCCGGAGGATGATCTCGTTGAGGCCGATAATGGTGTTGATGGGGGTGCGGATCTCGTGGCTCATGCTGGAGAAGAAGTTGTTCTCCGCCTTGTTCAGTTCCTCGATCTCCTTCTTCTGCTGCTGGGTGATCTCGTTCTCCCTGCTGTAGAGCCGGTTGAGGAACAGCAGCAGGGCGCTGGACAGCAGCCCCACCATCGCCACCGAGACGGCGGAATCAAAGAAGGAATGGCCCAGGGTGTGCTGGGCCACCCAGCCCAGTTCCTGGTAGGCTTGGTAGTAACAGGCGATGATCTCCGCCACCGCCAGCAGGAAAAACACCACCCTGCGGCGGCCCTCCAGGATGAGGCTGATATAGATGAAGCAGATGACCCCCCACTCCGGCACGCCGCTGTAAAAGCCGCCGGCGGTGAAGAAGCTGAAGGGGAACAGCAGCAGCAGCAGTACCACGATACCGGTGGCCCCGGCGTTGATGCACTCCTTGCGGATGCTGAATTTTACGATGAGGGAGATGGCGGCAAGGCTGGCCGCCAGGATGATGAAGTTGCCCGGGTTCCTGCCCATGGGCAGGATGAAAAACAGCGCCACCATGCAGATGCCGGTGGTCACCCGGAACAGCCGCTCCTGCAGGCTGATATGGTGGTCAAAAACGATCTCCAGCCATTTTTTTATCACGCGATGTCCTCTCCTTTCCTAGGGGATAGGCCGGAGTATCCTTACAGCCCGGCGATATTGTCACAGACCTCCCGGTAGAGGCGCAGCAAGCCGGGATGATGCTTGTGGATGTAGTCCACGTCCCCGCTCTTGCCCGCCTGCTCCAGGGCCTTGGCGTGCTCCGACAGCTGCTCGGCGCCGATGGTGAGGGAGGTGCTCTTCAGGGCGTGGACCTTGACGGCGTAATCCTTCCAGTTGGACGCCTCGTAAAGGGCGGCGATCTCCTCCAGCTTTTCCTCCCCCTGGTCGTGGAAGATGTGCAGCATCTCCAGGTAGAAGTCCTCCTCGCCGCAGCAGTAGTCCAGCCCCTTGTCCACGTTGATGCCTGCCTGGACCAGCTGGGCGTAGGGCAGAGCCGCTCCCTTGGCGGGTCCCGCCGGAGCATGGGGTTCCGGCGTCTCCATGGTCTCCGGTACAGCCGGGGGCTCCGGCTGCCGGGGGGCGGTCTCCTCATCAGGGGCTTCCTTTTCGGAGGGACCTCCTATGTACTGGATACACCGGGAGGGGAGTATCTTGTGGAGGGTGCGCTCCAGCACCGTTCGTTCGATGGGCTTGGGGATGAATTCGGTAAAGCCCTCGTTGCGGAACATCTCCCGGGCGCCGCTGATGGTGTTGGCGGTAAGCGCCACCACCGGCAGGTCCTGGTAGATACCGCCCCGCATCTCCCGAAGGCGGTGCAGCGTCTCCACCCCGTCGAAGCCGGGCATCATGTGGTCCAAAAAGACGATGTCGTATTTGGTGGCGATACAGCGTTCCAGGGCGTCCTTGCCGCTGAGGCAGGTATCCACCCGGATGCCGTAGCTGCCAAGGACCCCCTTGGCCACCACCAGGTTCATCTCCTCGTCGTCCACCACCAGCACCCGGACCCCCACGCAGGTGAAGGGACGATCCCCCACCGCCTGGGCTTCCTTGAAGTTGTTCACCGTCACCTCGTTGTTAAAGAGGTTCACCACCGAGATGGCGGAGAAGGGCTTGCGGATCATCTGGAGCCGGCTGTCCCGGCTGACGGTAAAGTCTTTTTCGGCGATGATGACCACCTGGAGCCGGCTGGTCAGTTCCTCGTAGTACGAACGGTTCTCCTCGTACTCCGACTGGGAGACCACCACGTGGGTCAGGGAATGGCTGCTCTGCAATTTCAGCAGCCCCTCAAAGTTGTGGGCCTGGTAACCCTCGATGCCCAGACCCTCCACCAGGTGGAGGATCAGCTTGTCATAGAAGAGCCGCACTTCATCGGAGTTGAACTTTTCCGGCCGGAAGTAACAGGCGACACAAAGGTCCTCCGGGTGGGCCAGGGAAAGGCTGGGGGAGGGGTCGGACACCCCCTGGGGGATGGAGATATGGGCCTGGAGCCCCTGCTGTCCCACGCTCTCGAAGTGGATGAAGCCCCCCATGGCCTGGAGCAGGCCCCGGACGATGGGGATACCCAGCCCCAGCCCCCCGGCGAAGCGGCTGCTGCCGCTGTCCGCCTGATAGAAGTCGTCGTACATCTGGGTCAGCTGGGTGGAGGTCATGCCGATGCCGGTGTCGATGATATCGATGAGCAGGTTGATTCCGTAGATCTCCTGGCGGTAGCCGATGCTGACGTTGATGCCGCCCTCCTCGGTGAACTTGATGGCGTTCTCCAGCAGCGCCTTCATCACGTGGGTGATCTTTTCGGCGTCGCCCACCAGCACCGCCGGTACCTGGGGGTCGATGTCATAGACCAGTTCCAGCTGGTGCTTGGTGCTTTGGAGGGCGGTGGTGGTCACCACGTCCACCAGCACCGAGGTGATGGTGTACTCCTCCTGGGCCGGGGTGAGGGAGCCCTCGGCGATCTCGGTGTAGTCCAGGATGTTGCTGATGTGGCTGGAAAGGCGCTTGCCCGCCATCTGGATGGATAGAACGTCCTCCCGTATCTCCGGGGCGATGTCCTTTTCCAGGATGATCTCGCTGATGCCCATCACCATGTTGATGGGGGTGCGGAACTCGTGGGAAACGTTGGAAAGGAGCACCACGTTTTCCCGCCCCGCCGCCGCCAGCTGTTCCACCAGGCGTTCCTTTTGCCGCTGTTCCGCCAGCCGGCGGTCCACCCGGTACCGGGCCACCCCCACCGCCCCGAACACCACCACGGCCCCCAGGGCCAGGCGCATCACATCTTGGGATGGCATATAGGAGAAGACGGTCTGCAGGATGAGATAGTGGTATAGGAGCACCAGGACATATAAAGCGGCCGTTACATACAACAGCCGCTTCCGGTCCAGCATGGAGAAGATGAATACCACGATACAGGCCACCGCCGGAATGTCGTACAGGCTGACATCGTGGACGCCGAAGAAGAGGAATTCCAGCAGCATCAGCCCGGCGCAGAGGTTCTCGTACATCCTGGCCTGGTCGCCCCTGCCGATGTGGAGGGACCAGACCCCCACGCAGCCGGTGGCCATAAGAGGCACCACCCAGGGCTCCCAACCCATCACGATGACGGTGAGGATGAGGATGACGCTGAACACGGTGATGACCACGGCCAGAAGCAGATGCTTGCTAGTCTGCTTATCCGCTTTCATTTTTTCTCAAACTCCTTTGCCACCCGTTTCAGCAGCTCCTGGGGGAGGAAGGGCTTCTTGATGTAGTTCACCGCCCCCAGCTTGATGGCGTTCATCACATCGTCCTTGTCACCGGAGGCCGTCAGGAAGATCACCGGTATCTTCACCGAAAACTTCTGCATCTCCTGGAAGGTCTCGATGCCGTTCATCCCAGGCATCTCGATGTCCAGCAGCACCAGGTCCACGATCTCCTCCTGCAATTTTTGCAGGGCGTCGTCGCCGGACTCCGAAAGGAGCACGTCATAATACTTTTCCAATATCTTTTTGGTTCTGATCAGGTTCATCTTGTCATCGTCGACAACTAAAATCCGCTCTTGCATGAGAGCTCCTCCTTCGCTCCGGGGAATATGATACGCCCCATTGTATTGTTAAAAATATTTTACTACATCCCCGGGATAAAATCAAGCCCATATGCCCGTTGACCGGGGACAAGGCAGGGTTGTTCTTTTCCCTCTTTTCCGCTATAATAGACCCGTGCCAGGACCAACAAAAAAGGGGGGCTGCCCGATGGAGCAGAACGAGAGAAGGACCGGCAGACTGGGGCTGGGGCTGCGGGCCAAGGCGGCGATCGCCATGGCGCTGTTCCTCCTTTGCTGCGCCGCCCTAGGGGCGGTCTACCTGGCGGGGCTCTCCGCCGGCAGCCATCAGGCCCAGCCGGAACCGGAGCCGCCCCCGGTGCTCACCGGCCGGGTGCTGGAGGAGCGGCTGCAAGCCGTCCAGCAGCTGGTGTCGGTGGAATATTTCTACACCAACATGGGCAGCTTCGAAAACCAGAAGGACTTCCACGGCTGGAAGGTCCCCTTCACCACCAAGCGGTTCATCGTCTCCTACGACGGGGTCATCAAGGCCGGGGTGGACCTGGCCCAGGCCAAGGCGCGGGTGAGGGGGAACACGGTGACGGTGACGCTGCCGGGGGCGGCCATCCTCTCCCACGAGATACCGGAGGACAGCATCCAGGTGTTCGACGAGAGCAGCAACGTCTTTAACCCCATCCGCATCCAGGATTACACCGGCTTCACCAAGGAGGAGAAGGCGGCGGTGGAAAAGCGGGCGGTGGAAAGCGGCCTGCTGGACACCGCCGGGGAGAAGGCCCGGACGGCGGTAAAAGCCTTCCTGGGCTTGCTGCCGGAATTGGAGGGGTACACCCTGACAGTGGAGTAGCGGCCCGGCTCTTGTGGTTGGGGCGGGATACTGCTATAATAAACGCAGGTGCCTGGAGTCTTGGGTTGGTTCATGATATAATGTTTCCAACTCGTTAAATTAAGGAGGACGCCCATGTCTTTCCCCAAGGAAAATATCCGCAACTTCTGCATCATCGCCCACATCGACCACGGCAAGAGCACCCTGGCCGACCGCATTCTGGAATCCACCGCCGCCGTCTCCCAGCGGGAGATGGAGTCCCAGATCCTGGACAACATGGACCTGGAAAAGGAGCGGGGCATCACCATCAAGGCCCGGGCGGTGCGGCTCTACTACGACGCCGACAATGGCCAGCGGTACCAGTTCAACCTCATCGACACCCCCGGCCACGTGGACTTCGGCTACGAGGTGAGCCGCTCCCTGGCCGCCTGCGAGGGGGCGGTGCTGGTGGTGGACGCCAGCCAGGGCATCGAGGCCCAGACCCTTGCCAACACCTACCTGGCGGTGGACCACGACCTGGAGATCGTCCCGGTCATCAACAAGATCGACCTCCCCGCCGCCGACCCGGAGCGGGTGGCCCACGAGGTGGAGGACATCATCGGCATCCCCGCCCTGGACGCCCCCCGCATCTCGGCCAAAAACGGCATCAATATCCACGAGGTGCTGGAGCGCATCGTGGACGGCGTCCCCGCCCCCAAGGGGGAGGATGAAAAGCCTTTAAAGGCCCTGATCTTCGATTCGGTCTACGACCCCTACAAGGGGGTCATCGTCTACGTCCGGGTGATGGAGGGGACGGTGAAGCCCGGCATGACCATCCGCATGATGGCCACCGGGGCGGAGTTCGGGGTGGTGGAGGTGGGCTCCATGGGCGCCACATCCCTTAACCCCCTGCCGGTGCTGTCTGCCGGGGAGGTGGGGTATATCACCGCCTCCATCAAGACGGTGCAGGACACCCGGGTGGGGGACACCGTCACCGGGGCGGAGGACCCCACCCCCCAGGCGCTGCCCGGCTACCGCAAGGTGAACCCCATGGTGTTCTGCGGCATCTACCCCGCCGACGGGGCCAAGTACCCCGACCTGCGGGAGGCGCTGGAAAAACTCCAACTCAACGACGCCGCCCTCTCCTTCGAGCCGGAGACCTCGGTGGCGCTGGGATTTGGCTTCCGGTGCGGCTTTTTGGGGCTGCTGCACATGGAGATCATCCAGGAGAGGCTGGAGCGGGAGTACAACCTGGACCTGATCACCACCGCCCCCAGCGTGGTCTACCACATCACCCTCACCAACGGGGAACTGCTGCGCATCGACAACCCCACCAACTACCCCGACCCCGCCACCATCGCCGGGGCGGAGGAGCCCTTTGTCAAGGCCAGCATCTTCACCCCCAGCGAGTTCATCGGCACCATCATGGACCTATGCCAGGGACGGCGGGGGGTCTACAAGGACACCAAGTACCTGGACACCGACCGGGTGGAACTCCACTACGACCTCCCCCTGGCGGAGATCATCTACGACTTTTTCGACGCCCTGAAGTCCCGGACCCGGGGGTACGCCAGCTTCGACTACGAACTGGCCGACTACCGGGAGAGCAAGCTGGTGAAGCTGGATATCCTCCTCAACGGGGAGATGGTGGACGCCCTGTCCTTCATCGTCTTTGCCGACAACGCCTACCCCCGGGCCAGGAGGATGGCGGAGAAGCTGAAGGAGCACATCCCCCGCCAGCTGTTCGAGGTGCCCATCCAGGCGGCCATCGGGGGTAAGATCATCGCCCGGGAGACGGTAAAGGCGATGCGCAAGGACGTTCTTGCCAAGTGCTACGGCGGCGATATCACCCGGAAGAAGAAGCTGCTGGAAAAGCAGAAGGAGGGCAAGAAGCGGATGCGCCAGCTAGGCACCGTAGAGGTCCCCCAGGAAGCCTTTATGGCGGTGCTCAAGCTGGACGACTGATACCGGAAAGGGGACGGTCATGTTATGAATATCCTTATCGTGGGGTGCGGACGAGTGGGGGCGGGGCTTGCCAACGCCCTTTACCGGGAGGGGTACGATATCTCGGTGGTGGATTCCTCGGCGGAGAGCTTCACCCAGCTGGAGGACGGCTTCACCGGCTTCCGGCTGACCGGGGTGCCCATCGACCTGACGGTGCTGCGCCGGGCGGGCATCGAGGAATGCCACCTGGTGGCCGCCGTCACCGGGGACGACAACACCAACCTGATGGTGTCCCAGATCGCCAAAGAGATCTTCCATGTGCCAAAGGTCCTCACCCGGCTCTACGACCCTGCCCGGCAGGATATCTATGACCAGGAGGGGCTACATACCGTCTGTCCTACCAGCATCACCGTGGACCTGATCCAGCAGATCATCAGCCAGTCGGACCAGGACAGCGCCCGGGTGGTGTTCGGCAACACCACCCTCAGCCTCTCCGCCCTGGCGGTGCCCCCGGACCACCGGGGCAAGACCATCGGACAGGTCTCCCACAGCCTGGAGGAGAGCATCATCGGCATCCTGCGCAAGGACGGGACGCTGCTGTTCCACGAGGCGGCGGGGAACTACAAGCTGAAAAAAGGCGACCGTGTCCTCTGCGCGCGGTTGGTGTAAGGAAGGGAGGGTCTACCATGAGAGTAGTTGTCATGGGCGCCGGCAAGGTGGGGTTCTATCTGGCCAAGACGCTGCTGGAGCACGGCCACCAGCCCCTGGTCATCGAGCGGGACCCGGAGCGATGCCGCTGGGCGGCGGATGAGTTGGGCATCCCGGTGACCTGCGGGGACGGCAGCGCGGCGGACACCCTCCAGGCCGCCGGGGCCCGGGACGCCGACGCCATCGTTACCGCCACCGGGGCGGACCAGACCAACCTCATCGCCTGCCAGACCGCCCGGCGGGTGTTCGGGGTGAAGCGGACCCTCAGCCGGGTCAATGACCCGGGGAACCTCAGCGTCATGCAGCGGCTGGGGGTGGACGTGCCGGTGTCCAGCACCGATATCCTGGCCCGGACGCTGGAGCGGGAGGTGGACGCCTCCGCCATCCAGTCCCTCATCTCCCTCAACCGGGGGGAGGCCACCATCAGCCAGTTTATCCTCCCCCAGGACAGCCCCCTGGACGGGGAGGCGGTGAAGGACCTGCGGCTCCCTGCCGAGTGCGTCCTGATCTCGGTGACCCGCAAGGGCCAGCTGATCATCCCCCGCGGTCCCACCAAACTCCAGGCCGGGGACCGGGTGCTGGTGCTGGTGGGGGCCGGCGCCACCCATGAACTGATGGAGGCCCTGCGCCTGGACGAGGAGCCGGAGGACGACGCCAAGGAGGAAAAGAAAGGGAAGCTGCCCTGGCCCTCCAAGGGAAAATGGTAAACAAAAAACACCCTCCCGGGATGTGACCGTCCCGGGAGGGTGTTTTTTGTTGTCACCGGCCCTCTTCCAGCAGATGCGCCAGCAGGCCCCGGCATCCCTCTACCACATCGTCGTAGGTGCGGTCGAAGTCGCCGGTGTACCAGGGGTCGGCGATATCACGGGGGCGGTCTGTGAAGTCCAGCAGCCGGTGGACCTTGCCCGCCGGGTCGCTGCCCAGGATGCGCAGCATCCCGGACAGGTTCCGCTGCTCCATGCCGATAAGGTAGGCATACCGCTGGTAATCCCGGCGGGTAAGCTGCACCGCCGTTTTGCCCCGGGTGGAGATGCCTTCCCGGGCCAGCCGCCGCTGGGTGCCGGGGTGGACGGGATTGCCCAGTTCCTCGGTGCTGGTGGCGGCGGAGGCCACCGAAAAGCGGTCCCCCAGCCCCTGCTTCTGCACCATATCCCGGAACACGAACTCCGCCATGGGGCTGCGGCAGATGTTCCCCAGGCATACGAATAAGATCTTAGTCATGGAAAAGACCTCCCTTCTTTGCCACAATAATATACCATAGGAAATGACAACTGTAAACGCCGGGGTAAGGAAAATATTTCTTGCCTTTCCCCCGGCGCTGTGTTAAACTATCCCCAAAGAATACCCGCGCAAAAGAGCGTCCGGTTCAGGGGCTTTTCCCGAACCGGCAGGAAAGTCAGGTGCGATGCCTGCGCGGTCCCGCCGCTGTAACTGCCGGGGGCATGCTCGATAGGGAGCGGTCCCAGGCCCTCCTCCATGATGCCATTGGCTTCCGTTGGGAGCCGAGAAGGCGGGGAAGGGCCGGCAGGAGCCAGAAAGCCTGCTTTTGTGTGTTTTCCCCGACCCTCCGCGCGGAAACGGAAGGAAACGGGGGCTGCCGCCTGCCCTGGTCTGCCGGGGCGTGCTGGCGGTACGGTGGGCCGAATCCGGGGTCCGCTGTTCTTGCTTTGTCCCCAAAAGGGGGGCCGGAGCATGAACAGCGGGCCTGTTTTGTTTGTCCCGCAACTCTCGGGGAAAGGGTGTCCTTGCATCAAATGAAGAAAAGAGGTATCCCCATGAAACGAAGCAACGGTATCCTTTCCCTGCTGCTTGTGGCGGCGATGCTCCTCTCCCTCTGCGCCTGTGGACAGGGAGACCAGCCCACCAGCCTGCTCTCCATCCCGGAAAACTCCCCTGTCTCCGTTCCAGAGGAGCCTGCTGCTCCCGCCACCATGATCCTCACCGACAACCTGGGGCGGCAGGTGGAACTTCCCTGCCCGGTGGAGCGGTGCGCCGTGGCGCTGCGGTACACCAATGAACTCATCCGGGCCTGCGGCGCCATTGACAAGGTCATCGCCGTGGATCTGAATACCGCCCAGGACAGGGATTATTGGGGGATGTTCGATCCCAATGAAGTCATCGGTAAGGGTCAACGGGAATTGGACTATGAGAAGATCGTCCAACTGGCCCCCCAGGTACTCATCCTCCCTGCAAATGGCAGCTGGGAGGAGGCGGAGGAAAAGCTGGCCCCATTCGGCATTCCGGTGTTCATCATCTCCGGCTATGACACCATGGACTTTGAGGCCCAGTGCCGGAACATCGGCAGGATGTTCGGTGTGGAGGAACAGGCGGAGCGGTTCTGCTCCTACTTTACCGATAAACTTGCCTACATCGACCAGCAGCTGGAGGGGGTGGCGCCCCGGACCTACTACTACGAGGGCAACGCCGATTATTCCTCCATCCTGCCTGGAGACACCTTTTATGATATGTTCCGGCTGGCCCACGCCAAAAATATCTTCGATGAGGATGCCGCCAATGTCAACGCCAAGGAGGTGGACCCGGAGGAGGTTATCAGGCGGCAGCCGGAGGTCATTATCAAGTGCATCACCCCGGACAGCGCCCGGGCGGGTACCGGTCTGTACACGCCGCCGGAAAAACTCCAGTTCCAGCAAAGTCTCCAGTCGATCCTTGCCCGGCCCGCCTGGCAGGACATCCCGGCGGTGAGAAACGGTGATATCTATTATATGACCCAGTTCAGCCACGGCGGGGCCTGTAAGCTGGTGGGGACGATGTATATAGCCAAATGGCTCTACCCCGACCTGCTCCCCGACCTTGACCCGGACGAGGTGTTCCGGGCCTGGCTGGAGGACTTCCAGGGGTTCCGAAACATCCCCGGTCACTTTTATACCGCTGGGGAGCTGGCGTCTTGACCCGCCGGGATGGCGGCGCCGGCCCGGACGATCTGCCGGCCCGGTACCAACGGCGGCAGGGGCGGGCTGCCACCCTCATGCTGGGGGGTGGCGGGGGAGTGCTGATCCTCTGCGGGGTATTCGCCTCCATGGGGGCTACCGGCACCGGGCCCTGGGATATTTTTGCCGCTCTGTTTGCCGCCGCCCGGGGGATGGAGTTGACTACCCCCCAAAGGGTCATCCTCTACCTGCGGCTGCCCCGGGTGGCGATGGCGGTGGTGGCGGGGTGCGGGCTTTCAATATCCGGGGCGGCGATGCAGGGCATCACCCGCAACCCGCTGGTAAGCCCCTTTACGATGGGCGTGTCCAATGCAGCCGCCTTTGGGGCGTCACTTTCTATCGTCTTTGGCCTTGGGTTATTCCCCGGCAGTCAGGGGGGCGTTGTCCTTACCGCTTTTTTCCTGGCTCTTCTTTGTGCCGGGGCGGTATACGGCGTTTCGATCCGGGCGGGGATGGGGGCGGAGGCGATGGTGCTCACCGGCATCGCTGTCAACTACCTGTTCAGTGCCGCCACCTCGGTGATACAATACTTTGCCGACGAGCACCGGTTGGCGGCGGCGGTTGCCTGGGCCTTTGGCTCCCTCAACGGGGCGGAGTGGGGACAGGTGCGGACAGCGGTCGGGGCGGTGGCGGCCTGTTCCGCCGGGCTGCTGCTGCTGGCTCCCGCCCTGGATGTCCTTTCCAGCGGCAGCGACGAGACCGCTCGCTCCCTGGGGGTGGACCCCTCCCAGACCCGGCTGCTGGCAGGCGTTCTCTCGGTGATGGCCACGGCGGCGGTGATCTGCTTTACCGGGGTCATCGGCTTCGTGGGATTGGCGGGGCCCCATATCGCCCGGATGCTGCTAGGCAGCGGTCACCGCCGCCTGCTGCCTATGTCGGCGGTGGTGGGGGCGGCTCTCACCCTCACTGCCGACACGGTGGGGCGGCTCATTCTGGCCCCGGTGATGATCCCGGTAGGCATCGTGGTCTCCTTTCTTGGGGTACCTATCCTGCTGCATCTCCTGTTGGTCCGAAGAAAGGGGGGGCGGTAGATGGCTTTGGAGGTGGAATGTCTCTCCTTCGATTATGGTGGTCCCCCGGTGCTTCGGGAGGTCTCCTTCCGGCTGCCGGAGGGGTCCTTCCTGGGGCTGCTTGGTCCCAACGGCACCGGCAAGACCACCCTCCTTACCGCCATAGGGATGTTGCGGCGGCCGGGGAGCGGGCGATGTCTGTTGGCAGGGAAGGACCTGGCTCGGCTCTCCCCCCGGGAGCGGGCGAAGATGGTGGCCTATCTGCCCCAGGATACCCATTCCCCCTTCCCGCAAACGGTGATGGAGGCGGTGCTGCTGGGGCGTTCCCCCCACGCCCTCTTCACCCCGGGGGAAAAGGACCGCAGGGCGGCCGCAGCCGCCCTGGAGCGGCTGGGGCTGGAGACACTGGCCTTCCGGGAAGTGGGGAGCCTTAGCGGCGGGGAACGGCAGCGGGTGTTTTTGGCCCGGGCTCTGGCCCAGCGGCCCAGGCTGCTGCTGTTGGATGAGCCCACCAGCAGCCTGGACCTGAAAAATCAGCTGGGGGTGATGGGGCTGGTCCGGGACCTTTGCCGGAACGAGGGCCTGATGGCGGTGGCCTCTATCCACGATCTGAATTTGGCCGCCACGTTCTGTGACCATTTCTTGCTGCTAAAGGACGCTGCCTCCCTTGCCTGGGGCGGAGCGGAGGTGCTGACCCCAAAGAACATCCAGGCGGTGTACGGGGTCCCGGTAGCGGTGGCGGAACTGGCCGGACGGCGGGTGATCGTGCCACTGACGGGATGACATGAAAAAGGCCCCTTCCGTTGTTTCGTGGAAGGGGCCTTTACTCTCTTTATCAGACCGGGTCCTTGGTGACATCCACCCAGCCCATGGCCTCGCTGGCCTGTTCCAGTTCGGCGCAGGTGAGGGCCACGGCGCTGCTGCTGGTGCCGCAGGCGGGGTAGACGGTGGCGTGCCGCCGCAGCGAGGCGTCCAGGTAGATTCGCAGCGGGTTCGCCAGGCCGAAGGGGCAGATGCCCCCCACCGGGTGGCCGGTGAGCCGCAGGGCGTCGTCGGGACTGAGCATTTTGGCCTTGAAGCCGAACTCCGCCTTGAACTTGTGGTTGTCGATCTTGGCGTCCCCTGCCGCCAGGACCAGCAGGGCGCTTTCCCCGTCGTAGAAGGAGAGGGTCTTGGCGATGCACCCCGGTTCCACCCCCAGGGCCTGGGCCGCCAGTTCCACCGTGGCGCTGCTGACGTCAAACTCCCGGATGCGGTCCTCCAATCCCCGGGCGGCTAACCACGCCCGGGCCGATGTCATCCCCATTACCGGTCACTCCTTTTCTGTCTCTTGCTCTTGCTCCATCCCCGGGTGGTGCGGTTCGGGGCAGGCCGCCCGCAGCTGGCCCAGCAGGTCCTTCATGGCGCCCATATCGATGGGCTTTGATAGATGGCCGTTCATCCCGGCGTTAAGGGCGTTGCGCACGTCCTCCGCAAAGGCGTTGGCGGTCATGGCCACGATGGGGATGCGCTCCGCCATGGGGTGGCCGCAGGCCCGTATCCGCCGGGTGGCTTCGTAGCCGTCCATCACCGGCATCTGTACATCCATCAGGATCATGTCGTAGTCCCCGGGCTGGGACTGCCGGAACAGTTCCAGCGCCTCCTGGCCGTTGGGCGCCACCTGGCACTTGGCCCCCTCCATGTCCAGCATCTCGGTGAGTATCTCGGCGTTGAGTTCGTTGTCCTCCGCCACCAGGAAGTAGAGGCCCCGCAGGGCGTCCTCGTTGTCCATCTCCCCCGGCTGTTTGCCGGAGTTGGCGGCCAACAGGTCCTCCAACACCTGCTGGAAGGTGGAGACAAAGAAGGGCTTGGGCAAAAAGGCGTCGATGCCCGCCGCCCGGGCCTCCTCCTCGATATCGCTCCATTCGTAGGAGGTGAGGACCAGGATGGGGACCTCCGGGCGTATCCGCTCCCGCAGCTGGCGGGCGATCTCCACCCCGCTGTGGCCGGACATCCGCCAATCCAGCAGGATGGCCTGGAACTCCTCTCCCCGGGCCTGGGCCTGGACTGCCAGTTCCACCGCCTGGTCCCCCTGGGTGGTGTAGCAGACCTCCACCCCGGTGCCGGCCATCATGGCCTGGATGTCCTTGCAGATCTCCTCCTCATCATCCACCGTCAGCACCCGTGTGATCCCCTCCAGGGTCCACTGGTCTTTGCTGTCATGCTGGGGCGGCAGGGCGAAAATCAGTTCCACCGTAAAGACGCTGCCTTTCCCCGGCTGGCTGTCCACCTGGATGACCCCACCCATCAGTTCCACCAGATTTTTGGTGATGGCCATTCCCAGGCCGGTGCCCTGGATGCCGCTGGAGGTGGAGGTCAATTCCCGGGAGAAGGGGTCGAAGATGGTCTTGACGAATTCCGGGCTCATGCCGATGCCGTTATCCTTGACGGCAAAGCAGAGGCGGACGTACTGGGAGGCGGTCTGGGGCAGGCTTTGGACCACGAACCGGATATCGCCCCCCTCCGGGGTGTACTTGACGGCGTTGGAAAGGAGGTTCAGCAGGATCTGGTTGAGGCGCAGCTTGTCCCCCATCAGCTGCTCCGGCGGGCAGCCCTGGACATGGAACTCCAGGTGCTGGTTTTTGGCGTTGGTCTGGGGCCGGAGGATGGTGTACAACTCCTCCAGCAGTTCCGGCAGGCTGAACTGGACGGTATTCAGGGAGGTCTTTCCGCTTTCGATCTTGCTCATGTCCAGCACGTCGTTGATGAGGCTGAGGAGATGCTGGCCGGAGGCGGATATCTTCCGGGTGTACTCCCGCACCTTCTCCGGGTGGTCCACCTCCCGCTCCATCAGGGCGGTGAAGCCGATGATGGCGTTCATGGGGGTGCGGATATCGTGGGACATATTGGCCAGGAAATGGCTCTTGGCCTCGTTGGCGCTTTTGGCCGCCTCCAGGGCGTCCTGGAGGTTCTGGTTCATCTTCCGCTCCTGGGTGCGGTCGGACATGACGATGACCAGCTTGCTCCGGCCTTGGAGTTCCTCCCGGTAGACCGTTTCCCGGTACCAGCGGTGTTCGCCGGTGTGGTTGTGCAGGCGCTCCCGGTACCAGCGGCGGCAGCTGTGGGTGGGGATAGCCGCCAGTTCCTCCCGGGTGACAGGCGTCTGCCCGTCGGTGGTGCCCTCGCCCAGCAGGCAGATATTCGCCTTCACATCCGCCTGCGGAAAGCCCAGCAGGCGCTCCACATTGGGGCTGATGTAATCCACCTGCCAGGTCTCGCTGTCCAGCATGACAAAGATATCGTCAACATTGTTGGAGAGGGCGTCGAACATCAACTCCCGGTAGAGCAGTTCCCGGACGTTCTCCCCCTTCTTCTGCTGCCGGAAAAAGAGGATCCAAAGCACGGCGGCCCCCGTCAGCAGGAAGATATCCGCCAGGACATTTTGGAAGTAGAAACACCCCACCAGCGCCACAGCGGCCACGATGATACAGCTGATCAGCAGGGCGCTCCCCTGTTGGCGCTTCGTTCCCATCCAGCTTCCTCCTTTGTGTCGTCCGCGGCCCGTAACGGGCCGGAAGAAAATCTAATCTATTTTAGCACAAATGGGGACAGAAAGCAAATTATTTTTGGGGACATAACAGGCGGTTCATCTCCGCCCCGGCCGCATCCGCTGGGCCTGGGGATATTCCTCCTGACACATAAGGAACAGCAGTTCCAGGTCATCGGCGTGGTCGTCCTCCCGTTCCTTAATTGACAGTTCTTTCTGTCGGTTTTTATATGATTCTGCATCTTAATTTTACCGCTATTTTTGCGTTCTGTCCACTCCGTCCCCCCGCAGAAGGCGGATATGGCCGCTCTGCTGCAAAAACAGCAGCAGCGTCACCGCCATGGGGGCCAGGATGAGCCCCGCCATCCCCCCCAGCTTCATCCCGGCGTACATGGAGATCAGGGTCACCAGGGGGGAGAGCCCGATGCGGCGGCCCACCACCCGGGGCTCCAACACGGTGCGGATGGCGGTGACCACGGCGTAAAGCAGCAGGATGCCCGCCCCCAGGGGGGGGCGGCCCCCCAGCAGCAGCCACAGCCCCCAGGGCACCAGGATGCTGCCGCTGCCGATGACCGGCAGGATATCCAGCACCGCCACCGCCAGGCCGATGATAAGATAGTAGTCCACCCGCAGCAGCCACAGCCCCAGGCTGATCTCCCCGAAGGTGATGACCATGATGAGGAGATACGCCTTCAGCACCTGGCGGACGGTAGAGAGGAGAAAGTCCTTGGAGGCCCGGGCCGGCCCCGCCAGCCGAGGGGGGAGCTGCCCCAGCAGGAAGGCCCCGATCTCCTCGTAGTCCGGCAGGATGAAAAAGGAGGAGAGCACCGTGAAGGAGCAGGCCAGGGCCACGGCGGGGAGCCGCCCGGCAAAGCCCCCCACCGCCGCCAACGCCCGGGCGGAGAGGGAGGAGACGCTTTGCTGGAGCACCGGCTCCATCCGGGCAGCCACCCCCTGGAGGGCGGTCCGGGCCTCCGGTCCCCCCAGCCGCCCCAAAAAGTGCATCGCCTGCACCCCCGCCTGGCGGGCGGCGGGGAGGAACCCCTGGCGGTACCACCCCGGCAGCCGCTCCAGCAGCGCCGCCCCTTGGGAGAAGGCCAGCGAGCCCAGCCACCACAACGCCACCCCCGTCCCCGCCCAGCACACCGCCAGGCAGAGGGTGGAGGCCGCCCGCTTGCCCAGCCCTGTCCGGCGGGAGAGCCACCGGGCGGCAGGCCGCACCGCCGCCGCCGCCAGCCACCCCGCCAAAAAGGGCCCCAGGCAGGGGAGCAGCACCCGCCGGGCGGCCAGCACCGCCGCCGCCACCGCCGCCCAGAACACCACCCATCTTACAAATCCTTCCCGGCCCATAGCGCCCCCCCTTCCTGCCTCCTATTGTATGCCGCGGCCCCCTAAATAATAGGAGGTCAGAAAACAGGAGGATACAGCCGGAAGGGACCGGGAACCGGAGGATGGAGGGGCTAACGGCGGCGGCTGGCGGAATATAAAAATTGTTCCCGGCCGGGGAATTTGGTAAACTTGTTCACAATATACCTACAACTGTTTTCCTATAGAGGAAAGGAGAAAAACCATGGATGTTCCCAGAATGCTCCTGGTGTCGGAGGAAGTGCTTCCCGCCGTCTTTGGCCGGGTGGTGGAGGCCAAGCGGCTGCTGGCGGTGGGCAGGGTGAAGAACCTGTCCGAGGCTGCCAAGGCCTCCGGCATCTCCCGCAGCGCCCTTTATAAATACAAGGACCATGTCTTTACCTACGACCAGACCATCGACCAAAGCGTCATCACCGTCAACGTCTACCTGGAGGACCGGCCCGGGGTCCTTTCAGCCCTCATCGACCGGTTCTCCCGGGAGGGGGCCAACATCCTCACCGTCAACCAGAACATCCCCGCCGACGGGGTGGCCCCGGTGTCTGTCTCCGCCCGGATGGAGGCCGGGAGCCAGCCCCAGGACCTGCTGGAGCAGATACGGGCGCTGGAGGGCGTGGTGGAAGCCAAGCTGGTGAGTTCCCGATAACAAAGGAGGTAGTCATATGAAGAAGATCGCGTTGCTGGGCCACGGCGTCGTGGGCTCCGGCGTCATGGAGATACTGGAGAAGAACCAGCCTGTCCTGGTCCGCCAGGCCGGGGACGGGGTGGAGGCGGCCCATGTCCTGGACCGCCGGACCTTCCCGGGTCTGGCCTACGGGGACCGGTTCACCGGGGATTTTTCGGTGATACGGGACGACCCGGAGGTGTCGGTGGTGGTGGAGGCCCTAGGGGGCGTCGAGCCCGCCTTTACCTGGGCCAGGGAATCCATCCTGGCGGGCAAGAGCTTTGTCACCTCCAACAAGGAGTTGGTGGCCGCCAAGGGGGATGAACTGCTGGCCCTGGCGGCGGAGAAGGGGGTCTGGTTCCTCTTCGAGGCCAGCGTGGGGGGCGGCATCCCCATCCTCCAGCCCCTGCGGGAGAGCCTTACCGCCAACCGGGTGGTGGCGGTGGCCGGTATCCTCAACGGCACCACCAACTTCATCCTCACCCGGATGTTCGCCGACGGGATGGCCTTTGGGGACGCCCTGGCCGAGGCCCAGTCCCTGGGCTACGCCGAGGCCGACCCCACCGCCGATGTGGAGGGCCACGACGCCTGCCGCAAAATTTGCATCCTGGCTTCCATTGCCTTTGGCAGCCACTTCCACCCCCAGGAGGTCCACACCCAGGGCATCACCAGGATCGGTCCCCGGGACGTGGCCTGGGCCGGACGGTGGGGGGGCTCCATCAAACTCATCGGCCGGGCCCGGCGGACGGCGGAGGGCCGCGCCGCCCTGGAGGTTTCCCCCATGCTGGTGCCGGGGGACTGCCTGCTCTCCCGGGTGGACGGGGTGTTCAACGCCGTCCAGGTCACCGGGGACATGGTGGGCACCACCCTCTTCTATGGCCCCGGCGCCGGCAAGCTGCCCACCGCCTCGGCGGTGGTGGGGGATGTCATCACCGCCCTGACCCAGCCCGCCGGGTCCCGGCCTGTCCCCTGGGGTCCCAAAAAAGAGGGGCTGCTCCAGCCCTGGGAGGAGAGCGCCGCCCGGGCGATGCTGCGGGTGGCGGGACTGGCCCCCGACGCCCTGGAGACCTTCTTCCCCGGCTGCCGGCTGCTGGGCGCCGAGGAGGGGGAGACCGCCCTCATCACCGCCGCCGCTACCCAGGGGGAGTTGGACGCCGCCCTGGATGCCGCCCGGGCCGCCGGGGGGAACATCCTCTCCCGCATCACCGTGCTGGACCAGTAAGGGGGGCGTCTTAGTTGAAGGTAGAGATCAAGATACCCGCCACCAGCGCCAACATCGGGTCCGGGTTCGACTCGCTGGGGCTGGCGGTGCAGATGTACAACCGGGTCATCCTGGAGCCCTGGGAGGGGGCGGAGGTCATCTCCCTGGACGGGGTGCCGGTGCCCACCGGGGAGAACAACCTCATCTACAAAACGGTGAAGTACCTCTTCGATATCTGCGGCAAGCCCCTTTCCGGCCTGCGCATCCAGCAGGAGAACGCCATCCCCATGGCCCGGGGGCTGGGGAGCAGTTCCGCCTGCATCGTGGCGGGGCTGATGGGGGGCAACGTCCTGCTGGGCAGCCCCCTTTCCCGGGAGGATATCATCCATATGGCCGCCACCATGGAGGGCCACCCGGACAACTCCACCCCCGCCATCCTGGGGGGACAGGTGACGGCGGCCATCGAAAACGGCCGGGTCTTTTACTGCCGCCAGCAGCTGCGGGACGACCTGCGGTTCGCCGCCATCATCCCGGACTTTGAGTTAAAGACCAGCGCCGCCCGGGCCGCCCTGCCCAAGGAGGTGAGCCGGGCCGACGGGGTCTTTAACCTCAGCCGCTCCGCCCTGATGGCTATGTCCCTTGCCGCCGGGGAGTACGGCAACCTGCGGGTGGCCGCCCAGGACAGGCTGCACCAGCCCTACCGCCTGGAACTCATCCCCGGGGCGAAGCCAGTGATGGATTGCGCCCTGGAGTTCGGGGCCTACTGCGTCTACATCAGCGGGGCGGGCTCCACCCTGATGGCTATGGCAGGGACTGGCAACAGCACCTTTGCCCAGCGGCTGCGGTGCTGGATGGATGGTCAGGGCTACGGCGGCTGGCGGCTGGTGCCGCTGCTGCCGGACAACACCGGGGCGCGGCTGACAGTGGACGGGAAGGAGGTCATGGTATGAGTTTGATCGTGCAGAAGTTCGGCGGCAGCTCGGTGCGGGACGCCCAGCGGGTGATGAATGTGGCCCGCCGGGTCACCAAGACCTACGCCAAGGGCAACAGCGTGGTGGTGGTGGTCTCCGCCCAGGGGGACACCACCGACGACCTTATCGAAAAGGCCAGGGAGATCAACCCCAAGGCCAACAAGCGGGAGATGGACGTCCTTCTTTCCAGCGGGGAGCAGATCTCCATCGCCCTGCTGGCTATGGCCATCGAGGGGCTGGGCTACCCGGCCAAATCCCTCACCGGCTGGCAGGCGGGGTTCGTCACCGATTCCTCCCACGGCAATTCCCGCATCCGCCGGGTGGAGACCGAGCGGATCGAAAACGAACTGGACAAGGGGAACATCGTCATCGTGGCGGGGTTCCAGGGCCTCAACCGGTACGATGATATCACCACCCTGGGCCGGGGGGGCTCGGACACCAGCGCCGTGGCCATCGCCGCCGCCTGCCGGGCCGATCTGTGCCAGATATTCACCGACGTGGAGGGGGTCTACACCGCCGATCCCCGCCTGGTGCCGGAGGCCAGGAAGCTGGCCGAGATATCCTACGACGAGATGCTGGAACTGGCCACCCTGGGGGCCCAGGTGCTCCACAACCGCAGCGTCGAGATGGCAAAGAAATACAACGTCCCCCTGGAGGTGCTCTCCAGCCTTGTGGAAAAGCCGGGGACGGTGATCAAGGAGGTCGCGAAAATGGAAAAGATGCTCATCAAGGGGGTGGCCCGGGACAACCATGTTACCCGCATCTCCCTCATCGGGCTGGAGGATGTGCCGGGCATCGCCTTCCGCATCTTCTCCGCCCTGGCGGCGAGGAAGATCAACATCGACATCATCCTGCAATCGGTGGGCCGGGACAACACCAAGGACATCTCCTTTACCGTCTCGGACAGCCAGCGGGAGGACGCCGTGGCGGTGGTGGAGGAACTGAAGCAGACACTGCGGGCAAAGAACATCGCCTGCGACGGGGTCACCAAGCTGTCGGTGGTGGGGGCCGGGATGGAATCCAACCCCGGCGTTGCCGCCATGATGTTCGAGGCCCTCTCCGAGGCGGGGGTGAACATCCAGATGATCGCCACCAGCGAGATCAAGATATCGGTGCTCATCGACCGGGAGGAATCCGACCGGGCGCTGCGGGCGGTACACAGCGCCTTCGTTGCGGGGTAGCCCCCACAGGCACGCCCTGCACGGCGCCTTCGCCGCGGGGTAGCCCCCGCAGGCACGCCCTGCACGGCGGCTTCGCCGCGGGGTAGCCCCCGCGGGCACGCCCTGCACGGCGGCTTCGCCGCCTTACCTGGGTGCAGGGCGGCAGCAGGTGCCTGGAGACTTAGATTTGGTAAAGTCTTGCCAAAGAAAGCAAACAGTCTATCCCCCGATTTGGAGAAAAGGGAAGTTTTTTGCCCGTCCGGTCGATTTTTTGCCCGGGCGGGTTGTGCTTTCTCCCAAAGAATGGTATCATTACCACATCGCCCCCGTTTGGGGGCGGAACAAGACAGAGTAGGAGCCCTTGCGTCAAGTGCTGCCGGGACGGGGAGTTGCCTGGCAGACGAAAAGGACCATCCTTGCGGTAAGGGCTCCGCATCCCGCTGTACCATATTTGCACTCCGTTGGGGACAGAGTCTCTTTCTGTCCTCCTGTGCATACGGTACAAACCGATGCACGAAAGGAGTGTATTTTTTTGTACAAAGACCCCGCTTCCCTCACCGTCGCCAGCCCCTTTACACGGGGGTACTGGCACACCGCCGCAAGGGAACTGAAGAACCTGCGGATGCTGACCCTGGCTGCCATCGTGGTGGCGCTGCGCATCGTCCTGGGAGGGGTGCGCATCCCCCTGGGGGACAACCTGAACATCTTCTTTGGCTACCTCATCAACAGTCTGGGCTCGGCCATCTACGGGCCGGTGGTGGCGCTGCTCTCCGGCTTCGCCACCGATATCCTGGGCTACTTCGTCCGGCCCGACGGTCCATTCTTCCCCGGTTATGTCCTCTCCACCATGCTGGGCTCCTTCTTCTACGCCCTTTTCTTCTACCGGGCCCGCATCACCCTGCCCCGGATCATCGGGGCCAAGCTGACGGTGAACCTGCTGGTCAACGTGGGGCTGGGGGCGATGTGGAGCGCCATCCAGTTCAGCAAGGGGTACTACTACTACCTGGTCAAGAGCCTCACCAAAAACATCGGCATGCTGCCCATCGAGGTGTTCCTCCTCTGGCTCTTCCTCCGCGCCATGGCCCCGGTCTGCGCCAGGAACGGGCTGCTGCCAAGGCAGGGGAAGGGGGAGAAGTAGGGGGATTGATTTAACTGTGCCGATATGATATGCTTGGGATATAAACAAGGTGTCTATTCGTGTTTCGTTTCATCAGAGGGGGAAAAGATGTGGCTTTGGGATTTGAGTGGGACGAGGAAAAGGCAAGCCGCAATCTGGAAAAGCATGGGATTTCCTTTGAGACAGCGGTAAAAGTCTTTTTGGATGAAAACCGAATTAGAAATATATGATAAAACACATAGTAATGAAAATGAGGACCGTTATATCACCATTGGGTTGGCAGGAAAAGTTCTTTTTGTCGTATACACAGAAAGACACCCTCGCATCAGGCTGATCTCCGCACGCCTTGCAACGGCAAAAGAAAGGAGGATATATTATGGTGACCTTTGAACTGGATAAAAATGCTGTTTTGACTGACCATGAAAAGCAACAGCTGTCAGAGGCGGCAAAGCGGCCCATCGTTTACGATGAGGATTCCCCCCCGTTGACCAGCGAAATGGAAAAAGCCTTTATCGCTGCCAGAAGGGCAAAACCCTATCGTCGGGAGCCCGTTACCCTCTATGTTTCCTCCGCTACTGTCACAAAAGCAAAAAGCATGGGGGAGAACTACCTGACGATTTTGGGAGAACTTCTCGATAAAGCAGTTGATGAGTACACTGCTTCGTAAAAGTTCAAAAAGCGAGCCCCCCGGCTAAAAACCGGGGGGCTCGTTTCAGATCATGATCTTCCGTTATTCTGTCTCCCCCAACATCCCCTCCAAAATACCAGCCGCGTCATAACATATCCCGGCGCAGGGGCGGTCGGCGTAGTAGGCGGGGGTGCGGTCGGCGGGGGTCAGGCCGGCGGCGCCGGGGTGGCCCTCCAGCAGGTCGCCGCAGCGCAGGTGGCCCCGGGTCTCCTGGAACCGGCGGCAAAACTCCTGTACCCGCTGGTAGTGCTGCTGCTTGTAGCTTTTATCGGTGAGTTCGGTGTAGCCCCGGAGCATCCCCAGCACCATCCCGGCGGCGGAGACGGCGCCGCACAACTCCCGCAGCCGGCCGAAGCCGCCCCCGAAGGAACTGCCCAGCCGCAGGGCGGTGTCCCGGTCCAGGCCGCACTCCGGCCCGAAGGCCAGCAGCACCGCCTGGCAGCAGTTGCAGCCCGCCAGGAAGTTTTCCTCGGCCTGCTCCGCCTTGGTCTTTACAGCGGTCATTTCAGCTCCTCCAGCTTTTCGGCGGCGTCATCCAGCCAGCTGCCCTCGAACAGCTCCACCACCCCTTGGTCCGCTACCCGGGCCAGGGCGGGGTCCATGGGCAGCCGCCCCAGGACGGCCAGGCCGCTGCGGGCCGCGATCTCCTCCAGGTGGCTCTCCCCAAAGACATGGATCTCCTTGCCGCAGTCGGGGCAGGTGACGTAACTCATGTTCTCCACCAGGCCCAGGATGGGGATGTTCATCATCTTGGCCATGTTCACCGCCTTCTCCACGATGACCGAGACCAACTCCTGGGGGGAGGTGACCACGATGATGCCGTCCAGGGGGATGGACTGGAACACGGTGAGGGGCACGTCGCCGGTGCCCGGAGGCATATCCACAAAGAGGTAGTCCACGTCCCCCCAGACCACGTCGGTCCAGAACTGCTTCACCACCCCGGCGATGACCGGGCCCCGCCAGATGACAGGGGTGGTCTCGGTCTCCAGCAGCATGTTCACCGACATCACCCGGATGCCGGTCTTGGTCTGGGCGGGGTAAAGGCCCTCCTCGCTGCCCTGGGCCTTCTCCTTCACCCCGAATGCCTTGGGGATGGAGGGGCCGGTGACATCGGCGTCCAGGATAGCGGTGGTGTGGCCCCGGCGGTTCAGCAGCACCGCCATCATGCTGGTGACCATGGACTTGCCGACGCCGCCCTTGCCGCTGACGACGCCGATGACCTTCTTGATGCTGCTCATGGGGTGGGGGGCCTCCAGGAAACTCTGGGGGGCCTGGGTTCTCTCTCCGCAGTTCTGGCTGCAGGACCCGCAATCGTGGGTGCAGCCCTCCGGGGTGTTGGACATGGCTTTTCGCGCTCCTTTGTTATAAAGTATACCAGGTGAGTATGCTATGATTATAGGCCCTTGACGGGCCTTTGTCAATCATCATCCCTTGGCAGGGGTGGGGGTCCCCTGGGGTTTGGGCTCCTTGGGCCTGCCCACCACCTGCACCCTGCCGATGAGGAAGGAGGAGAGGGTCACGGTGAGGAGGGAGCACAGCAGGTTCACCAGGGGGATGTAGGTGAGGGAGAGGGCCAGCACCACCAGGTCGGTGAAGAGGTAGGACCGGGAGATGGGCCAGCCCAGCACGTGGGAAATGGACATCGCCAGGGCGTCATCCCCGCCGGCGGCGCCGCCGGCCCGCACCGCCAGACCCACCCCCAGCCCCACAAAGCAGCCGCCGCAGACAGCGGCCACCACCGGATGGGCCGCCATACTGGGCAGCAGGGGAGGGAACTGCTCCAGCAAAGCGTACCACCCGGCAAAGCTGAGGGTAGCCACCAGGGAGCGCCTGGCGAAGGTCCCGCCCAGGAAGCGGAAGCCGATGAGGTAACAGGTGATGTCCAGCACCGGGGAGATGACGGCGGGGGAGACCCCCAGCCAGTGGTTCAAAAAGAGGACCAGCCCCAGGACGCCTCCCTCGGTGATGTTGCTCTGCCGGTGGATGTTGTAGAGGCCAAAGGCCAGGACAGCGGTGCCTACCACCAGCATCCCGTAGCTGCAAAGGGCGGCTTTCAGCCCTTTGTACCGGGTATTCATAGTAACAGCTCCTTTCTGAATGGTCCTATTATATCAAAACCGTCACCGGCCTGGCAAAGGCCGCCCGCCGGGATAGGACAGGATAGGCGCCGAAAAACCCGGGGCCGCCCCCAAGGGCCTCCCTCCTCCTTCCCTCTCCGCCGTTCTCCGCCAAAGTCCGCCGGAGTCCGCAACATGAGGTACGCTTCGCTCCCATAAAAAACGATAAACTGGATATATTTATCCACAAGCGGGAGGGAAACTGGTCTACAATCAAGGACAGGATGTATTTATCCAGCAAAGCGGGGGAGGGATGTTATGTCAAACGGATTGAAGCAGGATGTTTCCATCGGGGACAATCTTCAAAGGCTGCGCAAGCAAGCGGGGCTTACCCAGGCCCAGGCATCTGCCAAGCTGGAACTGCTGGGGCTGTCCATGACGCCGGAGATATACGCCAAGATAGAGCAGGGACGCTACAGCATTAAGATCAGCGTGCTGCTGGCGCTCAAGGAAATTTACCGTGCAGACAGCTTCGACGCCTTTTTCGAGGGGCTATGATCAGGAGATCTCTGCTTGCGGCTTGCGCTTTTGTTGTGTTATAATTTCGGATAGATGACCGCCGCGGCTACCTCCATACTATTGCGAAGGGGGCCGCTTTGACACTGACGGAAAGGAGATGTCCCCCCCGTGGACCAGACCGCCACCCAGCAGAACCCCCTGGGCCGGGAGGAGATACCAAAGCTCCTCTCCGGCTTCGCCGTCCCCAGCATCATCGCCATGCTGGTCAGTTCCCTTTACAACATCGTGGACCAGGTGTTCATCGGCTGGGGGGTGGGGTACCTTGGCAACGCCGCCACCAATGTGGCGTACCCCCTCACCACCATTTCCCTGGCCATCGGGCTGCTCATCTCCGCCGGCAGCGCCTCCCGCTTCTCCCTCTACCTGGGCCGGGGGGAGAAGGAAAAAGCCGCCGGCATCGCCGGGGACGCCATCGCCCTTTCCGCCGTGCTGGGCGTTGCCTACGCCGTGCTGATCCAGCTGTTTTTGGGGCAGCTGCTCCGGCTCTTTGGCGCCACCCCCGACGTGCTGCCCTACGCCCAAAGCTACACCCGCATCACCGCCCTGGGCTTGCCCTTTTTCATCGTCACCAAGACCCTCAGCACCCTGGCCCGGGCAGACGGCAGCCCCCGGTATTCCATGCTCTGCATCACCGCCGGGGCGGTGCTCAACATCGTGCTGGACCCCATTTTTATCTTCGGCTTCGGGATGGGGGTGCAGGGGGCGGCCATCGCCACGGTGGTGGGACAGGTCTTTTCCTTCCTCCTTGGGGCGGCCTACCTGCCCCGGTTCCGCAGCACCGCTATCCAGTGGCGGCACCTCCGCATCCGGCTGTACGAGAGCATCACCATCGTCACCTACGGCATGAGCAACAGCTTCAACCAGGTGGCCATCACCCTGGTCCAGATCGTTCTGAATAACTCCCTGGTCCACTACGGCGCCCTCTCCCCCTACGGCAAGGAGATCCCCCTGGCCGCCGCCGGCATCGTCATGAAGACCAACGCCATCCTCCTTTCCATCATCATCGGCATCTCCCAGGGGTCCCAGCCCATCATCGGATTCAACTACGGGGCGGGGAACTACCGCAGGGTACGGCAGACCTTCCGGCTGGCCATCCGCTGGAACCTGATGGTCTCGATGGCGGGGTTCCTGCTGTTCCAGGTGTTCCCCCGGCAGCTGCTGGCCTCCTTTGGCAAGGGGAATGAACTCTACTACCAGTTCGCGGTGCGGTTCATGCGGGTGTTCCTGCTGATGGTGCTCATCAATGGGGTGCAGATGCTCTCCTCCAGCTTCTTCGCCGCCATCGGCAAGCCTCTCAGGGGGATGTTCCTTTCCATAACCCGGCAGGTGCTGTTCCTGATGCCGCTGCTGCTGGTGTTCCCCCTCCTTTGGGGCATCGACGGCATCCTCTGGGCCGGCCCCGCCGCCGATCTGGCCGCCTTTCTGGTGACGCTGGTGTTCATCCTTTTGGAGATGAAGGAGATACGCCGCCGGGAAGCGGAGCAAGGCTAGAAAAAGAAAAACCAGCGCCCCACCCTCCAAGGCCGGAGGATGGGACGCTTTGTGTTTATATGGATCAGTCCCGATAGATCCGGGTGCCGCTCTCCCCCCGGAGGGCCGCAGCGGCGTTCTCCAGGCTGGCGATGATGGCGTCGCCGCCGGACCGGGCGAAGGAGATGGCCGCCTGGACCTTGGGCAGCATGCTGCCGGGGGCGAAGTGGCCCTCGCCGCAGTACCGTTCCGCCTCGGTGATGGACATCTGGGCCAGGGACTGCTGCTCCGGCTTGCCCCAGTGGATAGCCACCCGGTCCACCGCCGTCAGTACCACCAGCTTGTCGGCCCGGATAAGTTCGGCCAGCTTGGCGGAGGCGAAGTCCTTGTCGATGACCGCCGGGGTGCCTGCCAGCCGTCCCTCCTTGCGGATCACCGGGATGCCGCCGCCCCCCACGGTGATGACGACGCAGCCGCTGTCCACCAGCCGGTCCACCACGTTTTTCTCCACCACGTCCACCGGCTTGGGGCTGGGGACCACCTGGCGGTAGCCACGGCCGGCGTCCTCCACCATGGTGTAGCCCTTTTCGGCGGCGATGCGGTCGGCAGTCTCCTTGTCGTAGAAGGCCCCGATGGGCTTGGAGGGCTTCTGGAAGGCGGGGTCGTTTTCGTCCACCAGCACCTGGGTCACCACCGTCACCACATCCTTCTGGATGCCCCGGGCGGCCAACTCGTTGCCGATGCTGTTCTGCAGGTGGTAGCCGATGTACCCCTGGCTCATGGCCCCGCACTCGGGGAAAGGCATGTCGGACTTGATGGCCCCGGCCTCGGCGGCGGTGCTCATCCCCAGGTTGATCATCCCCACCTGGGGGCCGTTGCCGTGGGCGATGACCACCTGGTTGCCAGCCTCGATCAGGTCCACGATGGGCTTTGCGGTCTGGCGTACCAGTTCCAGCTGTTCGGCGGGGGTGTTCCCCAGGGCGTTGCCCCCCAGGGCGATGACGATTTTAGACATGGTGCTTCTCCTTTTGATGTAATGGGGTTTAACATTTTTTAGTATACCAGAAAAAACATTAGCTGTCCAGTGCCAGGTCGTTGTTGCGGCTTGCGCTTCTGTGTTATAATCTAAAGTGGACCAAAGCCTGGAAAGGAGCAAAAATGATATGACAAAGCAGCTCAAGAAAAGACCCATCGAAAAGGAACTGAAATTCCTGGCGGACTACGAGATATACGGCGTGCTGATGGTGGCGGGGCTGTATTTTGCCACAAAGTACATCCTGGATATGGACCTTGGGGAAAAGGCGTTCCGGCTGAACTGGGTCTCCTTTTATCCGCTGCTGGTGTTTTCTGTCATCGTGCTGGAGGGCAGCTTCTACTGGCGCAATAAACTGAAGCTGGTAAAGCGGGAAAAGGCGTTGAGCCGTGTCCAGATCGGCCGGATCTATTCCCGGCTGAGGTGGCTCAATGTTGTGCTGCTGGCGGCCTACCTGCCGGTGATGGTCACCGCCATCGCCGCAAAGGCGGACGGGGGCGGGATCGCCGCCGGGGCCCTTCTGTATCTTGCGGCCATCATCGAGCAGATCAATTATTTCCATATCCGGCTTTCCTACGAAACGGTGAATGGCACCCTTTTGGTGGTGGAGCCGTTAAAAAGGCTGTTCACCGGGACCGGCAAGCGTTCCCAGCTGCGGAAGGATATCGACGCTTATCTGCGGTCGGTCAGGTAGCCGGGGGGATGGCCTGGACCGCTGTCCGCAGCCCCAGCAGGCTGTCCCAGCCGGAGGTGTGGCCGTGGCGGCTGATGGTCTCCAGGAGGGCGGGGAAGGTGGCTTCCTCCCCCGCTCCCGCCGCCTGGAGCAGCTGGCAGAAGTCCTGGTTGGCGCAGCCCTCCCTCAGCGCCGCCAGGTAGGCGGCGCTGACATCGGTGGTGCGCTGTGACCGGAGCACCTTCTCCATAGCATGGCAGAAGGGCCCCGGCTCCCCCCAGGCCCAGAGTCCCGCCCCGTAGCCCATGAGGATATCGTCGCCGCTGGGGGTCAGCCCCTTGCCCCGGCCGGCCAAAAAGCCGATGGTCTCCGCCAGCCGGTCCTCCGGCGGGGAGGGCTGGCGGAGGGTGGCCAGCGCCGTCTCCAGGCGGCTGTCCACCGGGATGCCCACCCGGTCCTCCAGCCCCAGGTCCTCCAGGGCGCGGAGCAGGGAAGGGGGCGGCGGCGAACAGCGGGGCAGTTCCAGGGGGACGGTGGCAAACTCCCGGTAGGGGATGAGCGACACCCCCTCCCGGTCGTAGATACGCAGGGTGCCGTCCCGAAAAACGGCCCGGTCCCCCGGACGGACCCGGGGCAGCAGCGCCCCCATCCGTCCGGGGTCCATATTGATGCCAAGACAGGAGAGGGGGGCATCGCCGCCGCCCAAATGGACCAGAAAGCCCTCCGCCATCACGTTAAGGCTGGAGCGGAACACGCTGTGGACCTCCCCCGCCCCTCGCTCCGGCACCCGCCGGAGGAAATAGCTGCTGACCGTTTCGGTCATGGTCATTACTCGATGCCCAGCTTTTTGGCGTAGGCCTCCAGGGCCTTTTCGAAGCAGGCCAGCGGGGCCCGGACGGTGCCGGCGCCTACCTGGCCGATGCCCGCTTTCTTGTGGGCGATGCCGGTGTTGATAAGGGGGGTGATGCCGGTGGCCACCACCTTGCGGATATCGATGCCAAGGCAGGTGCCCTTAAAGTCCCAGGTGGGGATGGTCCAGTTGGGGTTGTGGGTGACGCAGATCTTCTCCTGCTCGTTGCTGACGGCCAAGGCGTCGTCAAAGCCGCCCGCCCCCACGAACCGGGTGACGCCGGGGGCGGCCACCATGGCCATCCCCCCCACCCCCACCGTCTCGGTGATGGCGCTGTCGCCGATGTCGGGGTTGCCGTCCTCCTCGGAGAAGCCGGTGAAGTAAAGGCCCTTGGGGGTGTTCACCGGGGCGGTGAACCACTGGTCCCCCATGCCGCTGATGCGCACGCCGAAGTTCCGGCCGTTGCGGGTCATGGTGGTGACGATGCAGCCCTCCTGGACCTTCCGGGCGCAGTCGGCGATGGACTTGCCGGTGGCCATCATGATGTTGAGGAAGAACTGGTCGGTATCGGCCAGGAACTGCACCACCTGCTGCTTTTCCGCCTCGGGGCGGTCCACCCGGAGGATCATGGGCACGATCTCCTTGAGGAACACCAGGGTGGCGGCGATGTTGCGCTGGTGGAACTCGTCCCCCATGGTCACCGCCTTGGCGATGATGACGTTGAGGTTGATGCCGTCCTCGGTAAGGCGCAGGGCGTCACTGAGCACCGGGCCCAGCACGTCCCTCATCCAGGACAGGCGGTCCACCACCTCCTGGGAGAAGGCGCCGAACCGCAGCACCTTGCCGATGCCCTCGTTCATGGTGCAGTAGGCCACGGTGTCATCCAGGCGGTTCTTCACCACCAGCACCGGCATGTTGGCGCTGGTGATGCCCCCCATGGGGCCCACGGCGTGGACATGGTGGCAGGGGATGTAGGTGACCTCCCCCGAGGCCAGCAGCGCCCGGGCCTCCTCCTCGTCCTTGGCCCAGCCCTCAAAGAGGGCGGCCCCCACGCAGGAGCCCTGCATGGGGCCGGTCATCTCCCCGTACTGGATGGGGGGACCGGCGTGGAGCAGCACCTTGCCGTTGAGTTCGGGGATGACGCTCTTGGCGGGGACCACGTCCACCAGGAAGGGCTGGGCGTCCCGGAACCGTTGGATGACCTTCTGGTTCATGGCGTCGATCTCCTGGTGCTGGGCGATCTTGCCCAGCAGGTAGATCATCCGCTTGTTGCCCCCGGCCAGGGGCTTCCAGTTGTACTGCACCGACCTGCCGCCAAAGGCCCGGAGGGAATCGTTGAAACTCTCCACACCCACGTTGATGATCCGGGGCTTGGTGTTCAGCAGTTCCATCACGGCGTCGCTGGGGACGGGCAGGGGGCTGTTGTCGGCCAGGGTGTAGGGGACGGTCTCCCGGTCCGCCTCGGTGTAGTGGATGCCCTTCAACTCCAGGGCAAGGCGGATGGCCCGGGCGTTGCTGGTCTCCACCAGGACGCCGCACTCCCGGAGGGTCTGCACCGACCGGTGGTAATCCTGTGGGTCCTGCTCGGTGCCGCAGACCGAGCCCACAAAGTAGAGCTCCCGGCCCTCGGCCTTGGCCTTGTCCAGCGACTCCCGGATGACCGGGGCCAGGGCGGCGGCCATATCGGGATGGCAGCCGTAGCCCAGCATGCAGTCCAGCAGGATGACGCCGGTGTCGGCCTGGGCGGCGCATTCCTTGATTTTTTTGATGCGCACCTCGGGGTCGATCATGGGGTGGGGCTTGCCCTGGGTGTAGATATCATCCCCCAGGTCCACCACCTCGTAGCCGCCGGATTTGAGCATATAGCCCTCCTCCTTGATGAGCCCGCCCAGGTCCAGGGCCTCGGAGATGAGCATGGCGGCTTCGGCGGCCAGGGTGCCGCCGGAGTAGAGGCCCTTCACCGTCTTTTCCGGGGCCAGGGTCTTGCCGCAGGTGACGGAAAGGGGCTCGCAGTAGTTTTTCCTGACGGCGGCGCCGTTGGCCAGATCCACCGCGATCCTGGCGGTCTCCTCCAGGGTGTGGGCCAGGTAGACATGGCCCTGGTGGGCCTCCGGCTTCTCCCCCAGGAAGATGGCCACCACAGGCTTGGTGACCTTTTGCAGCAGTTCCACCACCTCGTCCCGCACCGCCTTTGCCGGGGGCTTGGAGATGACCACGATGACGTCGGTGGGGTCGTGGTTCTCCAGGCCGATGATGGCGTCCTTGACGGTGATGGCCCCCACCTTCTCGTTAAGGTCACGGCCGCCGGTGCCGATGGCGTGGACCACGCCGCCCCCCAGCCGGTCGATGACGGCGGTGACCTCCTGGATGCCGGTGCCGGAGGCCCCCACGATGCCGATGTTGCCGGGCTTCACCACGTTGGTGAAGGCCACCGGGATGCTGGAGATGATGCCGGTGCCGCAGTCGGGGCCCATGAACAGCAGCCCCTTGTCGTGGGCCTTCTGCTTGAGGCGGATCTCATCCTCCAGGGCGATGTTGTCGGAGAAGGAAAAGACGTGGAGCCCCATGTCCAGGGCCCGCTCGATCTCCGGGGCGGTGTACTCCCCGGGGGTGGAAAAGAGGGCCAGGTTGGCGTCGGGGAGCATCTCGGCGGCTTCCTCCCAGCTGGTGGCCTCCTTGAGGTCGTTTTTCTGCTTTTTCACCGAAAGGTCGTTGAGGAAGGCGGTGGTCTCCTCCAGCACCAGTTCCACGATCTTCCGGTCCTCCGCCTCCACCACGATGACCATATCGCTGGGGTTGGCGGCCTCGGCCTCCGGGGTGAGCAGGCCGGTGTTGCGGAAGATATCCTTGTTGGCGTCGGTGCCCATCATGATAGAGCTTTGGATGACACCCTCCAGGGTGTTGATGCGGTTGGTGAGCAGCATCAGATTGATGGAATCCTGGTAGGTGTTCTGTTTTACGACCGTAAACAGCATTTGCGCAAGCCTCCTAATTTTTATCTATGGCGGCCAAAACACAGCCCAAAAAGCTCTCTCCTTCCTTTTGGGTACGCATCCATTATAGCATGTCCCGCCAGGGGACGGCATTTGGCCAATGGGATAAACTTTTCCGCAAAATTTATCCCCGGCTGCCGGGTGTCTCAACAAAACCCCTTGCCATTTGTACAAAAAACATGAGATAATGGGGGAGATAGAAAGGAGGGCGGGCCTATGACCGTATCGGAAGCGATGCAGCTGGCTTCCCTTTCCGCCGCCCGGGTGGTGGCGGGGCAGGGGGGGCTGGGCAACGCCATCACCGGCGCCATGGTGCTGGAGGCCACCGACATCGAGAACTGGGGCCGTGAGGGGCAGCTGCTCATCACCAGCTTCTACGCCCTGCGGGACCTGACCGGGGAGGAGTTGGAGGGCTTTTTTGCAAAACTTTCCGCCATCGGCATCAGCGGCATCGTCTTTAAGGCGGAGCGGCTGGTGAACAGCGCCCCCCAGTCGGTGGCCGCCCTCTGCGGCCGGTACGGCATCCCCCTGCTGGAGATACCCAAGGAGGTAAAATACGAATCCATCCTGATGGACGTGCTGGGGCAGATACTGGATTCCAACCTCACCCTGCTGAACCACTTCTTTGAGGTCCACCACCAGATGATGGCCCTGGCCCTGCGCCAGCCCACGGTGGCGGAGATCCTCCGGTACCTGAAAAACGCCCTCCACGCCGACGCCACCTTCCTGGACAACGGCAGGGACCGCCGGGTGGGCTCCGACCCGGCCCAAAGCGCCTTTGTTCGCATCGTCCTGGAGGAACTGGCCCCCGACCGGTACCAGCATTACCAATACTGCCAGGCGGTGCTGGACTACGACAGCGGTTTTTCCGCCGCCGCCCTGGCGGTGCCGGTGCCCAGCTCCGACGGGGGCAGCTACACCCTGGTCATCCACAACGGCCCCCGCGCCTTCGACCCCATCCACATCATGACCATCGAGAACGTGGTCAGCCTGCTGCAAATGGAGATACTCAAGCAGAACGCCATCGACCAGAAGCTGTTCATCCAGAACAACAACGCCGTCCACGACCTGCTGGGGGGGCGCTACCCCTCCCGGGAGCGGGTGGACGGGGTGCTGGCGGAACTGGGGCTGGACCGGGGGACCCACTACCAGGTGCTGCTGGTCAGCGTCCAGCTGTCCCCCCAGGAGGAGTCCCGCCGGGCCCAGGTGATGCTGGCGGTCCGCCGCCAGGTCAAATCCGCCTGGCCGGGCCTGGCCTACTTTGAGAACAACGACCAGATCATCTTCCTCCACAGCTGCGCCGGCCCCGCCCGGCTGCTCCGCCCCCAGGAGGTGGCCCCTCTGCTGGAGGAACTGTCCCAAAAGGACACGCTGCCCCCCTTCACCTACCTGGCCGCCCTGAGCCAGAGCGGCGACCGGTACGCCATCCCCGCCCGGAACCGGGAGGCGATGGATATCTACCGGCTGTTCGGCCACCACCGGGGCGAAAGCCAGTGCCTGCGGTACGAGGATCTGGGGGCCTACAAACTGTTCCTGGAGGCGGAGACCCCTGCCCAGCTGGAGGGCTACATCGACCCCCGGGTGCTGCGGCTGCGCCGGGAGGCCCCGGACCTTCTCACCACCCTGGTGGTGCTGTGCGAGAACAACCTCAGCTACCAAAAGACCGCCCGCCGCCTTTTCCTGCACCCCAAGACGGTCCAGTACCGGGCCGCCCGGGTGCAGCAAAGCTACGGCCTGGATATCCACGACGCCGAGGATTTTTTACAGATCCTGCTGGCCGGCAAGATACTGCTGCTCCTGGGGGAGCACCCATAACAAGAGGACAGGAGATGTTGTTCCATGACCACCACCCGCACCGTGGACGCCGCCGGGTATGATTGCGGCGTCACCATCCACCGCCCGGAGACGGAGCAGGACCGCCATACCGCCGTCCTCTACCTCCACGGGGGCGGCCTGCTCTACGGGGAGCGGGACGACCTGCCCCGGCCCTACATCGACGCCTTCCTGGCGGAGGGCTACACCCTCCTCTGCCTGGACTACCCCCTGGCCCCGGAGGTATCTGTCGGCGTCATCCACCAGGCGGTGCTGGAGGGCTGGCTCCGGCTGCTGGAGGAGGAGGGGGTGGAGCGGTATTTCCTCTTCGGCCGCTCCGCCGGGGCCTACCTGGCCCTGATCCTGGCCAAAAGCCTGGCGGGACAGCCGGTGCCACAGCCCGCCGGGGTGCTGGACTTTTACGGCTACTACGACATGGCCGACCCCTTCGTTACCGCCCCCTCCCCCTACTACAAGACCCTGCCGGAGGTGCCCCGGCGGCTGGTGGAGCGGTTTTTCGGCGGCGCGCCGGTGACCGCCGGGCCCAAGACACAGCGGTTCTCCCTCTACATCCACGCCCGGCAGCAGGGGGCCTGGAAGGAGCTGCTGGGCGGCCCGGCGGTGGAGGACCCCGCCTGGTCCCTCTCGCCGGAGGACATCCGGCGGCTGCCGCCCCTCTTCATCACCGCCAGCAGCGGCGACGAGGACGTCCCCTTCCGTGTCTCCAAGGCCCTGAGCCGCCAGGCCCCCCAGGCGGTGATGAAGCCGGTGTACTACCTGCCCCACGACTTCGACCGGGACACCACGGACCCGGAGGGGATGCAGGTGTACCGGGGGTGCTTGGATTGGATGGCGGGGGTGGAGGGGTAAAATAGCATAGCAAAAAGCCCCGGGGAAGGACATTCTCCGGGGCTTTTTGCTATTCCTCAAAGAGTTTGGACACGGGTATCTCCAGCCCCTCGGCGATGGCGAACAGTGTTTCCATCGACACCCCAAAGGCCCGGGTGGGGCTTTCTATCTTGGCAAGGTAAGACCAGGAGATGCCCACCTTGTCCGCAAACGCCTCCTGGGTCATCCCCCGCAGCTTGCGGTAATACTGCACCTTCAGGCCGAAGCGGATGAAGTCTTTTTCGTATTTGGTCTGCATATCCATCACCCTGCTTAGGGTACCATGTCCCGGGACTTTTATTTATAGACTGTGATTGTTATTTATGGCAATACAATGATATAATAAAACAATGACAGTGCCATATTTAAAGTGTTGGCTCCAAGCAGGGGGGTGTATGGATGGAAAGAGTGTTAGAACTTCGTCCAAAAACAGCCTGTTTTACAGGTCATCGAAAAATAACAGAACCGGTTTCAGATGTTGAGCATCGCATAATAAGAGTGGTGGAGGAACTTGTCCAAAAGGGATACCAGTATTTTGGAACGGGTGGCGCCCGGGGCTTTGACGCTCTTGCGTCGGAGGTCATATTAAAAGTTAAGCAAACATATCCCAGTATCCGTCTGATCCAGGTCCTGCCTTTTGAAAAGCAGTATCTGCAAGAGGGGAACTGGACAGCGGAAGAGATCCAGCAGTATAGATCGATCCAGGCAGCCTGCTCCAAAACGGTGGTGCTTTCGCCAGAATATTTTCCGGGAGCCTATTATCAACGCAACCGATACCTAGTCGATCATTCATCTGTTTGCATCGCCTACATGTGCTACAGAAAAAGCGGGACAGGTCACACCGTCAACTATGCGGAGAAGATGGGTGTTCCGGTCATCAACATCGCCAAAAAGACCCGAACGCCTTAACGTCCGGGTCGGGGGTGTTCCTAAGAAAGTCTTATGCCCTCAGTGCTCAATGATCTTCAAAGCCAGCAACGCGATCTGATACCGCAGCAGCTTCATAGGGTTTGAAAAGTCATCGTGGAGGATGGCTTTTATTTTTTCCAGCCGGTACACACAGGTGTTGCGGTGGATGTACATCTGCTTTGCCACCTCGGTGATGCTGCCGGAGCGGGAGAAGTAGACGTCCAGGGTCTGGAGCAGGTGGGAGTGGTTCTCGCTGTCGTAGGCCATCAGTTCCCCCAGGGCCTTTTGGGCAAAGTCGGCCAGGTCCTGGCGGTCCACATATTTTTCCAGCAGGTAGAACACCGAGTAGTCCTCCACAAAGACAGGGGAGCCCAGGGGGCCGGTCCCCCGGAGGACCCGGGACAGGCTCTGGACGTCCCGGTATGCCTCGGCGATGCGGGTGATGTTCTCCACCACCCCGCTGACCACGATCAGGAGATTGCCGGGGGAGAAGTGGGCCGACAGGGCCTCGTGGAGTTCCTCGGTGTACTGGCGGATATTGTCCTCCCGGTCCTGGCCCGGTGCCCCGAACAGCAGCACCACGTGGACGCTGTGGGGGATGGCGATGACCGGCGCCCCCAGGCTCTTGGCGGTGCGGGTGCAGAGTTCGGCGCAGAGTTCGGCGTTGGTGTCCAGCTTGCTGGCGGGCTGGCCGCTCCCCCCGGCCTCCTCCCAGGCGTACCGCACCAGCAGGCAGCGGTAGGGGATGTCCGGCTTGATGCCGTGGAGTTCCGCCAGGGAGCGGATGGCGGAAAGGGATTCGATGTTGCCGGACAGGAGGTCGTCGAAGAAGTCCCGGCGCATCCGCACCTTGACCTCCTCCATCTCCCGCACCCGGATGCGCTCGATGGCGACGCTGACGGCGATCTGCTCCAGGGTCATGTAGTCGTCGGCGTCCAGGGTGCGCACCGTCTCCCACACCACAAGGTAGCCGTAGGTGCCGCTGTCGAACACCGCCACCGGCACCACCCGGCAGATGATCTGGTGCCCGTTGTCCAGGGAGTAGTGCCGGGTGATGGGCTTGCGGAACATGTCCAGCGTCTTTGGCATTCCCTGGGTGAACTCCCGGGGCAGCACCGCCGCCTTGCGCCGGGGGGCCAGTATCTGCTCCAGGGGGAAGGGGTTGCTGGGACAGTCCTCCCAGGCCAGCAGCCGCCAGTTGCTGTCCAGGATGAGGATGGGGTCGTTCATGCACCCCACCGCGATGCGGGCGATCTCCTGCAAGCTGCCGGGCTTGAGGGAGGCCATGGTCAGCTGCCGCTGGATGGCCATGGTCTGGGCGAACCGGTCCTCCCGGGGCTGGTAGATCTGTTTGCTGACGATCTCGCTGATGGTGGAGAGGGAGTGGCCGTAGGGCAGTTCCAGCAGCGGGAAGCCCAGCCGCTCCGCCTCCTGGATCATGCAGGGGGGCACCGCCGAAAGATAGCGGTTGGTCTTGATGGCCATACCGGCGCAGCCGATCTCCGCCACCCGGTGGATGAGGCGGCGCTGCAACTCCTCGTCCTCCCGGAAGATGTAGCCGGTGGAGAGGAGCAGTTCCCCGGAGATGAGCCAGTCAAAGGTGTCCGGGTTGTCCATGATGTTGGTACGGGAGATCTCGTTTTCCACCCCGCCGGCCCCGGCCAGCAGCCGAATGCCCTGGATATCTGGCAGTTTGAGAAGGTCCGCTATGGTAAACATTTCTTTCCCTTTTCCTTCCGTGATCGAATGGTACGCCAAGTGCGCCCGCTGCCCCGGAGGGAACAGGCACACAAGGGCAGGACGGCCCCGCCACGGGACGGGGAACAGGGGGGAGGGGAAAGAGAGAGTTCTGTGTTTTGGTCTACGGCTTCTATTATAGGGGAAGGGCCGGAGGTTGTCATTGGAACATCTCACAATTTCCCCCGCTCCGGCCTGTGACGGCACCACAAAATCACCGGCTTTCCGTTGTCGCATTGGACAGGAAAAGCCCCCCTGCCGGGGAAAAATTGGGGAAAAGGGGGACGGATTGTGCGCCGTACACAACCGGGACAGCGGTTTTTTGTAGCCCGGAACAGTGTGGACTTGCCGGTAAAGGGCTATACTCAAGGTGCCCCAAGTTGTGAATAGGATGTGTACAGCCCGGCGGCAGCGGGTACAGCCGCCGGAAAACATCCCCTTCCCGGGGCGGCAAGGCCAGGCCCCCGCCGGGCGCGGCTCCCCAAAGGCCGCACCCCCCCAGGGCCCCGGCAGCCGACAACATTTGCAAGGGAGTTACCATGGAGATACCAGTCAATTTTCTTATGTGGATCACAGCCGCCCTGCCCATCATCATCCTGCTGGTGCTGATGGTCAAATTCCAGTGGGGGGCGGTGCAGGCCATCCCGGTGGGGCTGTTTGCCGCCATCATCGTCAGTCTTACCTTATATAAGGCGGATATCCCCCTCATCGCCATGGGGTGCGCCAAAGGCATCTGGAGCGCCCTGTCCATCCTCATCGTGGTCTGGCCGGCCATCCTGGCCTACGAGATCGCCAACGAGGCCCGGGCCTTCACCGTGTTCCAGGCAGGGCTGCGGAAGTTCGCCCCCAACGAGCTGTTGCAGATACTCATCTTCAGCTGGGTGTTCGGCAGCTTTTTGCAGGGCATCACCGGCTTCGGGGTGCCGGTGGCGGTGGGAGCGCCGCTGCTGGTGGGCATCGGCATGTCCCCCATGTGGGCGGTGATCATCTCCCTCATCGCCTCGGCCTGGGGCCAGACCTTCGGCACCCTGGCCATGGCCTGGGACGCCCTAGCGCTGCAAGCCAACCTGGGGGAGGACCCGGCGCTGCTGCTGCGCACCGCCCTTTACGCCACCTTCTTCATCTGGCTGTGGAATTTGATCACCGGCGTTATGATCTGCTGGTTCTACGCCGGGATGAACGGCCTGAAAAAGGGTCTGCCGGCGGTGCTGGTCATCTCCCTGATCCACGGCGGCGGCCAGGTGCTGCTGGGCCAGGTGAACCAGACATTGGCCTGCTTCGTCCCCGCCTGCGTCGCCCTGGCGGCCAGCCTGCTGCTGGGCCGCTCCAGCTGGTACAACACCCCCTGGCAGGCGGAAAACAGCAGCATCATGGACCGCTCCCCCAAGGGGAGCGCCGGGGCGGAGGACTACCCCAGGGATATGAACCTCCACCAGGCATTCCTGCCCTACTACGCCCTTACCGTCATCACCCTGGTGGTGCTGCTGGTGCCCCCGGTGAAAAACCTGCTGGGCCAGGTGAAGCTGGGCTTCGCCTTCCCGGAGATGTCCACCGGCTACCACTACGTCAACCCGGCGGTAGCCCAATACTCACCCCTGGCCATCTTCACCCACGCCAGCATGTTCCTCAGCATCTCCGCCCTCATCGGCTTTGTCTACTACCGCAGGCACGGCTGGATCGCCCGGGGCCAGGGCAAGGAGGTGCTCCAGCGCACCGTGAAAAAGACGATACCCTCCAGCCTGGCGGTGCTGGGGTTCCTGCTGATGTCCCGCATCATGAGCAGCACCGGCCAGACGGTGGTGCTGGCCCAGGGGGTCTCCGCCGTGCTGGGCCAGGGCTACGCCCTGCTGGCCCCCCTGGTGGGGATGATGGGCTCCTTTATGACCAGCAGCAACATGGCTTCCAACATCCTGTTCGGGGAGTTCCAGCTGACCACCGCCAACCTCCTTGGGCTGGACGCTGCCGCCATCCTGGGGGCCCAGACAGCGGGAGGCTCCATCGGCATCTGTCCAGGCAACGTCATCCTGGGCACCACCACCGCCGGCATCCTAGGCAGGGAAGGGGAGGTCCTCAAAAAAGTGCTCCCCCTGAGCATCGCCACCTCGATCCTGGTGGGGGTCATCCTGTTCGCCCTGCTGGTCATTCTGTAAGGGAGGGTCCACCGATATGAAAAAGCAGAACTTCTTCGCCACCGACTTCGGCCGGCAGACCCTGGCCTTCCTGCTCATCCTGCTTTCCTTCCCCGTCATATGCTGCGGGTTCCGGTTCTCCCTGGAGGCGCTGGTCTACCTGGGGATGGGTCTTATCGTGGCAGGGATGGCCATCGCTCCCGTCTCAATGGTGATCAAACTCTTTTCCAACAAGAAATGATCTTTCTCGATACCCCGACCAAGCTGTGCAGGGAGGTGGATAGCCCCTTAGAAATTGGTCCTGACCTGTGAGAAAAACAACGGTGCAGACAAAATTGAGGAGGACGACACATGAAAAAGAAATCGTTCATTGAAAAGCTGAAGAACATGGGCCCGGCCGCCATTATCGCCAGCGCCTTCATCGGCCCCGGCACCATCACCACTTCTACCGTCTCCGGCACTAACTTCCAGTTCGCGCTGCTGTGGACCGTGGTCTTTTCCGGCATCGCCTCCATCATCCTGATGGATATCTCCGCCCGCATCGCCGCCTACAGCGGCCAGAGCGTCATCGAGACCACCCTGGGCATAAGCGACAGCAAGGGCTGGAAGAACTTCGTCGCCGTCTTTATGGGCCTGGCCATCCTCTTCACCGGCCTGGGCTTTATGGCCGGCAACGAGATCGGCGCCGCCAACGGCCTGGCCGACCTCACCGGGCTGCCCGTGGCCGTCACCGGCCTGGTGGTGGGGGCCATCGCCATCGCCACCGTCTGCTTCGGTACCCCCAAGCTGCTGGAGGTCATCTGCCAGTTCTTCGTGGTAGCTATGGGCGTGCTGTTCGTGGTCACCATGTTCCTCTCCAAGCCGGACTGGGGCAAGGTAGCCATGGGCATCGTCCCCAGCCTGCCGGAGGGCGGACTGGTCAACGCCATGGGCCTTATCGGCACCACCATCATCGCCATCAACCTGGTCTACCACTCCATGGGCTGCCAGGAGAAGTACCGGGGGGACGAAGGCTTTGACGACGCCAAGTTCGACACCCGCTTCAACGTCATCCTGGGGGTCCTGATGACCCTGGCCATCATCATCACCGCCGGCACCGTGCTGTTCGGCACCGGCACCGTCATCAGCAACCCCGTGGTGTTCTCCCAGTCCCTGGAACCCGTGCTGGGCAGTTCCGCCCGGATCATCGGTGACCTGGGCCTCTTCCTGGCCGGTCTCTCCTCCAGCATCGCCACCCCCTTCATGTGCGGCATGATCATCAGCCGTCTGCTCCACTGGGAGAACAAGGACAACGTCCGCAAGATATTCACCTGCCTGCTCATCGTCTTTGGCACCATCCTGGCCATGATGGGCAAGACCCCCACCCAGATCATCCTGGTGACCCAGGCCCTGTCCGGCTTCTTCCTCCCCTTCATCGCCATCTTCTTTGTCATCGCCGGCAACAACAAGAAGATCCTGGGCCAGAACACCAACTCCACCTTCCAGAACGTTCTGGGGGCCATCGCCTGCACCGTCACCCTGGCTATGGGGCTGAACATGCTTTGGAATAATGTGATCATGAAGCTGATCGGGTAAGAGTTTTGGACGGGATATCGTGACCCGCCCCTGAAAAACACAGAAAGGGGGAGGCTGCCCGGTAGCAGCCTCCCCCTTTGCTATCCATTTCTGTTTTACTGCGGCTGGTGCATGCTCCCGTCGTCCTCCACCAGTCCCCCCTGGGCGATGCGCTCCATCTGGGCCTCCAACCAGTGGAACAGGTCCTGCTTGACCTCCTCCTTCTCCACCTCGTTGAACATCTCGTGGCGGCCCTGGGGGTAGAGTTTCAGCTTCACGTCCTGGCTGCCGGACTGCACCAGGTTCTGGTACACCTCCCGGGGGCCCGCCCCCATGGCGCCCACCGGGTCCTGGCCGCCGGAGAAGATGTAGACCGGCAGCCGCTTGGGCATCTCGTGGTACCACTGGCCGGAGTTGCATTCCTCCAGCATGCAGAACAGTTCGTAGTAGGCGGAAACGGTGAACTTAAAGGCGCACTGGGGGTCCCGCAGGTAGGCGGCGCAGACCTCCGGGTCCTTGCTCAGCCAGTCCACCGGGGTCTTGGATTCCGGGATGGCCCGGCGGAAGCTGCCGTTGGCCATGTCGTACACCGTGTCCGAGATATACCGGTCCCCCTTGGCCAGCGCCACCCCACGGGCCAGCACCTTCCCGGCGCCGGCGGCCAGGTTCCTCCCGGCGGTGCCGCTGAGGATCAGGCCGCTGAGGCTGCCGCCGAACCGCCGGGCGTAGAGCCGGGCGATAAAGGAACCCATGCTGTGCCCCAGCAGGAAATAGGGCACCCCGGGGTACCGCCCCGCCACCTCCCGGCGCAGCAGTTCCAGGTCCTCCACCAGGAACTTCCTGGCCCCGCGGGGGCCGAAGTAGCCCAGCTTCTCCCGGTTCAGCAGGGCGGTGGCCCCGTGGCCCAGGTGGTCGTTGCCGCAAAATACCAGCCCCGCCTGGCACAGTTCCCGGGCCAGAGGCTCGTACCGCTTGACGTATTCGCTCATCCCGTGGCTCAGCTGCACCACCCCCCGGACCACCATGCCCTCGTCGGGGGTGTAGATGAGCGCCGAGACCTGCCACCTCCCGTTGGAGGAGGGGTAGGTGAAAACTTCCTTGTTCAAAGCTGCTTCTCCCTTTCTATCTTCACAAGTCACGCCCGCTTGAGGACCTCCGCCTGGTCGGCCAGGGTCACCGGGCGCAGTTCTCCTTCGTGGTCCACCACGTAAAAATCCACCTCGTCCTCGAACCGCATCCACAGCTTTTGCAGCAGGGTGCTGCCCTCCCCCGGCAGGCCGGTGACCACCGCCGCCGGGCGCTGCTTTTGGATCAGTTCCCCCAAAAAACGCTGGGGCCGGGCGCTGGCGCTGTAGTGGATGGTCATGGAGGCGTCGTTCTCCCGGCTGGCCTGGAACAGGTACTCGATGGCGTCGGGATTGCGCTCCGCCCCGGCGGCGATGACGTTCACCACCTCCAGCTGGGCCCCGTCCCGGTCGGCCAGCACCCGCCCCCCGGTGATGAGCCGCTTGCACCGGAACTGGTCGGTGACCAGTACCATGATCACCGGGCGGTCGTCCCTCTTGGGTTCTATGGTCATTGGCATGTCGCTTCTCTCCTGTCCTTGCTGATGATGTTTTACCCTTCGTTTCAAAAACCCTCGCCACCCCTTCTAACTGTACAGTATAAACGAAAAACCCCCGCTTTGGAATCCTTCCCGGGGAAATTTAACCGAAAGTTTTCATTTCTTCCAAATATTCCATCCCCCGGCATGTCCCCTGGCGGGATTTGACAAATGATAGAGGATGGGGTAAAATAAAAACATCTGATAAAATCGTGACAGTCTGCGGCAAAGGAGGGAACGCCACCTATGAAAGAGGATCGCCCGGTCTCTGTCTCGGTCATCCGGCGGCTGCCCCGGTACTACCGGTTCCTGCGGGATCTGCTGGGCAAGGGGATCTCCCGTATCTCCTCCAAGGAACTCTCCCGGCTGATGAAGGTCACCGCCTCCCAGATACGCCAGGACCTCAACTGCTTCGGCGGCTTTGGCCAGCAGGGCTACGGGTACAATGTGGAATTGCTGCACCGGGAGATCGGGGACATCCTGGGGGTGAGCAACGAGACCCCCGCCATCCTGGTGGGGGCCGGCAACCTGGGTAAGGCGGTGGCCCCCCAGGTCAGCTCCAAGAAGCGGGGCTTCCGGCTGGTGGGCGCCTTTGACGAGAAGCCCCGGCTGGTGGGCTCCATCGTGGCCGGGGCCCCGGTCTACCACATCGACCAGCTGGAGGAATTCTGCCGGAAGCACCGCCCCAAGGCGGCTATCATCTGCGTCCCCCGGGAGGCTGCCGCCGGCCTGGCCGACCGCCTGGTGGCGGCGGGCATCGAGGGGTTCTGGAACTTCTCCTCCTACGACTTCTCCTATCACTACGAGGGCATCGCCACCGTCAACGTCCACCTGGGGGACAGCCTGATGACCCTCTCCTACCTGATGACCCACATGGACAGCGAGGGCAAACAGCCCAACACCCTGCGGTGATCTGACTATTATTGAGGAAAGAAGGTCTTTCTATGAATAACCACCTGGCTCTGCACACCGCCGCCAAGCACCTGAACAAGCACACCCTGCGGTACATCGGCTTCGCCGCCGGGGCGGTGGCGGGATGCGCCGCCGTCATCTCCTTCCTGGGGACGATGCTGATGCTCCGCCAGCTTCAGCTGGTAGCCGCCCAGAAGCGGGCCCTGCCGGTGATCCAGCGGGCCGCCCAGCTTTACCTGGACCAGAACGGCCAGGGGGACATCCCCGCCCGGCGCCGCAAGGCCTTCCGTTTCCCCCGCCGGCAGGACAGCTGCTTCTCCCTGGAGGTAGAGCCTCTGGAGGAACTGGACACCGAGGACACCACCGAAGAATGAACCACGGGACAGACCGCAAAAAAGACCGCCACGGCGGTCTTTTGTTATGCCTTGTTCTGTTCCCGGGACCACACCCCACCGGCGATGGCGGCGAACTGCTCCAGGGTCAGGGCCTCGGCCCGGGCGGTGGCGGGGACGCCCGCCTGTTCCAGCAGGGCGCGGGTCTCCTCCTTGGGCAGTTCCAGGGCGGCGGAGAGGGTGTTGAGCACCGTCTTGCGCCGCTGGCCGAAGGCCCCCCGGATGACCCGGAAGAGGGTGGCTTCGTCGGCTACCGCCACCGGCGGGGTGGGATGGAGGTCCAGCCGGATGACGGCGGAATCCACCTCCGGGGCGGGGAGGAAGCTGCCCCGGGAGACAGGGAACAGCACCCGGGGCTGGCTGTAGTACCGCACCGCCGCCGAGATGGCCCCGGAATCCCGGGTGCCGGGCTGGGCGCAGATGCGCTGGGCCGCCTCCTTCTGCACCATGACGGTGATGGAGCGGATGGGCAGCCGCTGCTCCAGCAGCGACATGAGGATGGGGGAGGTGATGTAATAGGGGAGGTTGGCGCAGACCACCACCTCCATGCCGGGGAACTCCCGGGCGATGAGGGCGGCCAGGTCGGTCTTCATCACGTCGGCGTTGACGATGGTGATGTTGGAAAACTCCGCCAGCGTTTCGGCCAGGATGGGCAGCAGCCGCCGGTCGATCTCGACGCAAACCACCTTGTCGGCCCGGCGGGCCAGTTCGGCGGTGAGCACCCCGATCCCCGCCCCGATCTCGATGACCCCCACTCCGGGGGCGGCGCCCCCCTCCTGGGCGATGCGGGGGCAGACCGAGGGGTTGACGATGAAGTTCTGCCCCAGGGACTTGGAAAAGGTGAACCCGTGCCGCTCCATGACGTCCCGGATCACCCCGCGGTCGGTGAGACGCCCCATGCTTCCCCTCCTTTGGTTATAATAGTGCCGGTACCTCCGGCACCGGCTGGCCGGAGGCGCAGTTGATGTACCTTGTGCCGGTCTCCACGCCACGGAAGTGACCCCACAACCGGCCGTCCAGCCCCACCTCCATCTTCTCCAGCCAGTAGGTCTGGTGGGTGCTGTGGGAAAGATAGCCGTCGCTGTGGTCCAGCCACCGGCGCAGGCCGGACAGCCACTGGGGGTCGATGCGGGAAAAAAGGGCCTGGCTCATCCGAAGGTTCAGGGTGAAGCAGCGCCCCCAGGCGGTGATCCGGCAGCTGCACCAGGGGCCGTCGGTCCCCCAGCTTTCCGCCTGCAGCAGCGCCTTGTTCCGCTCCAGCCCCGCCGGGTCGGGAAGGATGCCGGCCACGTCCCACCGCTTCTGGAGGGTCTCCGGGTCCTGGTCCTCCTGCAGGCTCTGGTCCGCCTCCTGGCAGATATAGTGGTACTCCATCTCCCGCAAAGTGCGCCCTTCCAGTATCTCCCGGCGGAGGGTGGTGAACTCGTAGTCACCGGGCACCAGGGCCAGGCCCCGGTCCGCCGCCGCCAGCGCCCCCTCCCGGTCCCCGAAGTGGGCCCGCAGCTTGCCCAGCTGGAGCCAGTTCCAGGGGTAGTCCGGCTCCTCCACCGTGCCCCGCTGGAGGTACTCCCGGGCCTTTTCCGGCTCCCCGCTGTAGAGCAGCGCCACGGCGTACCGGTAGTGCCAGCAGCCGCAGCCCCCGGCGTTCTTCTGGGAATGGACCATCCACTGGATGGTGTTGTAGTAGTTCTGGCATCCCCCCATGTTGTTCCAGGCGAAGGCCCGCCACAGGGCCAGGTCCCGGTCCTCCCGGGCTTCCTCCAGGGTGAAGCGGCCCTCCCGTATCCCGTCCCGGACCAGCCGCTCCAGGTAGAGGGACATCCGGGCGAAGTAGCCGCCGGTGTCGTCGGACATGGACTCCAGCTGATGGATATCTTGTTCTGTCAGTATCATAGCGCCCTCCTTGGAAATACGGTCATATACTGGTGGTCAGCAGGTACTCCACCGAGGCGATCTTCACCGCCAGGCAGAACAGCCGTGCCGCTGTCTCCAGTTCCTCCAGGGTGGGGTAGGAGGGGGCGATGCGGATATTGCTGTCCTCCGGGTCGATGCCGTAGGGGAAGGTGGCCCCCGCCGAGGTCAGGGTCACCCCGGCGTTTTTGCAGAGGGCCACGGTGCGCTTGGCGCAGTGGGGCAGCGTCTGGAAGGAGATGAAATATCCCCCCCGGGGCTCGGTCCACCCGGCGACGCCAAGGCCCTCCAGTTCCTCCCGAAAGATATCCTGGACCAGCTGGAACTTGGGCCGCAGGATGGCGGCGTGCAGCTTCATATGCTCCTTCATCCGCCGGTAGTCCCCAAAGAACCGCACATGCATCAACTGGCTGATCTTGTCGTAGCTGATGGTCTGGATGGACAGCTGCCGCATCATGAACTGGATGTTCCGCCGGGATGCCGCCACCGCCGCCAGCCCCGCCCCGGCAAAGGATATCTTGGAGGTGGAGCCGAAGATAAAGACCATGTCCTCCTTCCCCTCGTCCTTCAGCAGGGCGAAGAGGTCCAGCAGCCGGTCCCCCTCGTCGTACAGGTCGTGGATGGTGTAGGCGTTGTCCCAGAAGATGCGGAAGTCCCGGGCGGCGGGGCAGAGCTTGGCGAACCGCCGCACCACCCGGTTGGAGTAGGTGACGCCGGTGGGGTTGGAATACTTGGGGACGCACCAGATGCCCTTTACCGCCGGGTCGGTGATGTACCGCTCCACCTGGTCCATGTCCGGCCCCTCCGGGGTCATGTCGATGTTGATCATCTTGATGCCGAAGTGCTGGGTGATGGCGAAGTGCCGGTCGTACCCCGGCACCGGGCAGAGGAACTTGATCTCCGGCTCCTTGCACCAGGGCTTATCGGAGCCGTACACCCCGTACAGAAGGGCCCGGGTCATACAGTCGTACATAAGGTTGAGGCTGGAGTTGCCCCCCACGATGATCTCGTCCTCCGCCACCTGGAGCATATCGGCCAGCAGCCGCCGCACCTCCGGCAGGCCGTCCAGGAGGCCATAGTTGCGGCAATCGATGCCGCTTTCCGACACCGCCCCCAGGCTGCTGCTGACGGTATCCAGCATCCCCTGGCAGAGGTCCAGCTGCTGGGTGTTGGGCTTGCCCCGGGACATATCCAGGCTCAGGCCCCTGGCCTGGTACCCCTGGTACTCCTCCCGCAGCTGCCGCAGCAGCGTCTCCAGCTGCCCCACCGGGCAGTCCTTCAGCATCTCCATGGGCGTGTTCCTCCTGTTTCTTGTATCGATACCCTGTTATTGTAGTCCATCCGGGCGATTTTTGCAAGTCCAAAAAATTTTTCCTGCAAAGCGGGGTGCCCCCGCTGGCGGGCCCTGCACGGCGGCTTTGCCGCCTTACCGGGTACAAAATCTTAGCGGGTGCCTGGAGTCTAGGGCTGTTTTATGGTATAATATCGCCAGCTATTTTGTTGGAGGTGTCTGCATTATGCTGAAGAAAAACGACTTGATCTCCCTGGAGATCCAGTCGGTGACCAGCCAGGGCAGCGGGGTGGGCCGGCACGAGGGGATGGCGGTGTTCGTTCCCCACGCCGCCCCGGGGGACCGGCTGACGGCGCGTATCGTCAAGGTGCTGCCCTCCTACTGCTACGGCATCATCCAGGAGGTGGTGGAGCCGGGGCCGGGGCGGGTCGAGCCCGGCTGTCCCGTCTGCCGCCGGTGCGGCGGCTGCTCCCTCCGGCACCTTGACTATCCGGCGGAACTGGCGGAGAAGGAGCGGTGGGTGGCCGACGCCATCGCCCGCATCGGGGGACTGGCCGTCCCGGTGCAGCCCATCCTGTCCTCCCCCCGGGCGGAGGGCTACCGCAACAAGGCCCAGTACCCCATCGGCCAGGGGGAGGAGGGGGCCTTCTGCGGTTTCTACGCCCCCCGCAGTCATCAGATCATCCCCGCCGGGGATTGCCGCCTCCAGCCCCCCTTCTTCGCCCGGATCGTCCAGGCGGTCTGCCGGTACATCGACCAGAGCGGCCAGCGGCCCTATGACGAGGCCACCGGAAGCGGCCTGTACCGCCACCTCTACCTCCGGTGGGGGGAGGCCACCGGCCAGGTGATGGTCTGCCTGGTGGTGAACGGCCAGCGGATACCCCAGCCCCAGCTGCTGGTGAGCATGGTGCTGGCCGCCTGCCCCGGCGTCACCTCCATCCTGGTGAACAGCAACCCCAAGCGAACCAACGTCATCCTGGGGCCGGAGACCAAGGTGCTCTTTGGCGCCCCGGCCATCCGGGACGTGCTGGCGGGGGTGGAGGTGGAGATATCCCCCCTCTCCTTCTACCAGGTGAACCACCAGGGGGCGGAACTGCTCTACCGCCAGGCGGCGGAGTTGGCCCAGCTTTCCCCCGACGACGTTCTGCTGGACCTTTACTGCGGGGCGGGGACCATCGGTCTTTCCATGGCCCGGCAGGTGCGGGAACTGGTGGGGGTGGAGGTGGTGGAGAGCGCCGTCCGGGACGCCGGGGAGAACGCCCGGCGCAACGGCATCCTCAACGCCCGTTTCCTCTGCGCCGACGCCGGGGCGGCCGCCGCCCGGCTGGAGGCGGAGGGGCTGCGCCCCACGGTGGTGGTGCTGGACCCGCCCCGCAAGGGCTGCGACGCCGCCACCCTGGCGGCGGTGGCCCGGATGGGGCCGAAGCGGGTGGTGATGGTCTCCTGCAACCCCGCCACCATGGCCCGGGACCTGGCGGTGCTGCAAAAAGCAGGCTATCGTCCCCAGCTAGCCCAGCCGGTGGATATGTTCCCCAGGACGGCCCATGTGGAGACGGTGGTTTTGATGTCAAGGGTTGAAGGAAAATAGCTGCGAAAACCCAGTAATACTGCGGTTTTCGGCTCCCGATGGTTTCGAGCGGGTGGAGGCGGTAATCGCTCTGCGGTAACTTATCTATGGCGGCTTGGCTCAAAAAGTGTGAGAGTTGAGTTGCCGGATTAGATGTCAGGGGTGTTGAGTGTTCGAGATAGATGTCAGAGGAGGTTTTGTATTTGTTTAGTACTTATGATATACGATCTTCTGCAAATGCCTGTAAAACATTAGTAGGACTAAGCGGAGTCGACATTTCAACTTGGGAAAAATTTGTAGGGCATGAAAGCGAATACAGATATACAGATGATTTAGTGGAAGATGTAATAAAAAGATTCGGACATCTTCCGAGAACATATCTTGATTTTAATTTTGTGTATTTTCACGTGACGACGAGTGCAAACGAGTGTGAAGCCATAAAGAAATATGGAATCTTAGATTTACAGCAAGCATATCTTTGTGACGAATCAGAACTGAGAGTTTTTTAGACCGGCACGGGATAATAATAAATATAGAGGACGCATTATTGACATATAAGGGGAAAGCCTTTGATATTTCTTATAACGCTGGCAATTGTCCCAGAACAGGTACACAGGAATATTTATGCTGGTCGATTGGAAGAAAGTTCTATTATGATTTTACGACTTGCGGTTTTTTATCGGTATGGGAAAGAAGTCCTTACGGGGGTCAGGTTCATTGCCGCCCGGAAATACTATGGGATATTGACAACCTATTAAGATTAAATTTATCTGAGGAATGGGAGCAGTCGCATTTCCCATATGAAATAGTAGCTCAAGTAAACGGCTTCGATATTGTTTTTGACGGGGACGATGATCAGAGTGATAAGGACAAAGTATTGATGTATTTAACGATGGCTTACGATACCGCTTTTGGAGAGCCATTTGAACATATCCTTCTGATGAAAAACGGTATTCAGATTTCTCCAGATCGAATAATTGAAATAAAACCTTTGACATTTTCTTTTCCTCCTTCCTCGGATTGGCTTGCGGCAAGGAGTGAGAGGTTCCTTGCCAGTCTGGCGGATACGTGGCTGATGGAATTCAGGAGTTTGATCTCCTCGTTCAAGTTGCCGCCAGTGTCTGCGTAACTGCGGTACATCATTTGTTCACCTCGCTTTCTAAAGGCTGTGTTCTCTTGCCTTCATCTTCCACTGGAGATGAACTGCCGATTTGAGCGGAGGATTTTATAAAAAAATTCCGACCACCATCCGATTGATGGACAGTGGCCGGAAAGGGTGTGATTCGTGGTGCTTATATTACTTGTCGCCGGTAATTCTGCGCAGGTCGGTGCGGTACTTCTTCATCTGATCCGCAAAAGTCTTCTGCGGGCGACCGAGCTCTCTTGCAATGGCACGGTCGGAGATACCCTCCGGGTGATCCTTCCAAAGCTGAATGATGGTATCGGCCTCCGGGTCGAGCTCACGCAGTCTGGCAAAGAGCTGCTCTAAGAGCATACGGTCGGCGATGACTTCCTCCATCGGCTTACTGCGGTCGGGAATATAGTCACCAAGGGTGCCGTTGCCATCAGGGAGAGGCTGATCCAGAGAAGTAATGTCGCCTGCCGCATGATATTCGCAGCCGATGCAGTCACCGTCGCACTTCCAGATGAAACGGTAGGGACACATGCACCTGCCGTGATCCTGCTCTTTGTGGCGAATACGGTCGGCTTCCTTATAGAAGGAATCGTGCTGCTCTTTGGTGACCAGAACCTTCTCGCCAGTGCTGCGAACGTAGATGAAATAGGTCTTCTGATTGTCGTTGTTTTGCATAATGAAAGCCCTCCTTCGGCTTTTGCCGAAATGGAGAGCTCCAGACATGCAAAACCAGACCACAGGCGTGAGGGCATACCGAAGGATTACTCCATTTCGGCTGCACCTCACTTCCGGTGATCGGTACAGTATTTGATTGTCATCGGTAGTCACGTGGAACCGGAAACACCCTGCGCAGATGGCTCCCACGTGCTAAGGCAAGTATGCCATTTTTCGGGATTGGAACCTCAGACACAAGCATGTCCGTTTTTGCGGTGCTGATAGGCAGAAACGAGAAGACCAAGATGAACTTTATATTGAAAAATGGATAAAAAAAGACCAGACATAGTTGTGTCCGGTGGGGAATTCTAAGAACGCACAAATAAAAAATAATATCAACAAATAACAGCAAACTCTTGAAAAATTCACATTTATGGTGTATACTAAAATAGTTGAGCTGTATTCAGATTCAAATCACGAGGTGAGAGCATGGAAGAAATCATGAATGACAAATGGATAAGCATAGATGAAGCTGCGGAATATTTAGGAATCAAAACAGTTACTCTTCGCGGCTGGATCAGAAATGGTAAGGAAGGTTTGCCTGCTCAAAAAATCGGAAAACAGTGGAAGTTTAAAATTTCCGAACTCGATGAATGGGTTAAGAGCGGTAAGAGCGCTGACTGATTCGCACTGAAAATCAAAGAAAATCATTAGACAAGGAGCAGGCAAAAAAATGGCTGTCAAGAAAACACAATTATATGCATCGCTTTGGGCGAGCTGCGACAAACTTCGCGGAGGCATGGATTCCTCGGAATATAAGGACTATATCCTGACGCTTCTGTTCATGAAGTATGTCACTGATAAATTTAAGAATAAGGGAGCCTACGAGGACATCAAGGTCTTCGATAAGGCACATGACAAAGATCCCGATCCGGAAAAGCGGACGGGCTGCTCCTTTGATGACTTTATCGCGCTTAAGGGAAAGAAGAACATCGGCGAGGGCATGGACAAAATTATCGCCCGTCTTGCTGACGAGAACACCGACCTGAAGGGCGTTATTGATATTGCACATTTTAACGATGAGAAAAAACTCGGAAGCGGTAAGGAAATGGTCGATAAGTTGACCGACCTTATCTCCATCTTTCAGCGCCCGGAATTGGACTTCTCCCGGAACAAGGCCGAAGGTGATGACATCATCGGAGACGCCTACGAATATTTGATGCGCAAATTTGCCACGGAAAGTGGAAAGAGCAAGGGACAATTCTATACACCTGCAGAGGTTTCCAGAATCCTCGCCAATGTGGTAGGAATCAGCCGTTGCACGGATACCAGCGCCACGGTATGCGATCCGGCCTGTGGAAGTGGCAGCCTATTAATTCGAGCTATCGACGCAGCTCCATTCCCAATCATGGGTTATGGTCAGGAGAAGGAAAGCACGACAGCCGGTCTTGCTAAGATGAATGCGGTTCTACATCGCAAGGCTGAAATCACCATCAAGAGCGGTAATACATTCTCGAATCCGCAGTACCTTGATAAATCGGATAACTCTGTACTTGAACGTTTTGATTACATAGTGGCCAATCCGCCCTTTTCCATGAAGAACTGGCGCGACGGTATTGCCGGTAAAGAGTATGGTCGCTTTGAAGGCTATGGGGACACACCTCCTGAGAAGAACGGCGACTATGCTTGGCTCATGCATATCCTTAAGGCATTGAAGTCAGATGGCAAGGCTGCGGTTATTCTCCCTCATGGTGTTCTGTTCCGTGGAAATGCCGAAGCGACTATTAGGGTCTGTTCACATAAGGGCATCGACAATAAGTGCGAAAATAGATAAAAGCTAAAAAGATAGTATCAAGTTTATCATAGCGGGTAAAAATGC
>CAJUFR010000009.1 GCA_910585525.1 uncultured Angelakisella sp. | reverse complement strand
CTGCTGGGGCGGGGGCTAGGGCTGGTTCTGGGCTTGGGCCCGGTTCTAGTCTCAGCCCTGGCTTCACTCCTTGTCCCGGCCCCGGGGGAAAGATTTTTGCGGGAGTTGGGGGTAGGGGGTTGATTTTGGACGGGGTTTGGGGTATTATTAGTAGCGTGGTCTGTGGGGGGCGTTGGGAAGTCATGGCCACGGAAAAGTGGATATCATGGAGATGTACCCAAGTGGTTGAAGGGTCTGCACTCGAAATGCAGTAGGCACCTAATAAGTGCGCGAGAGTTCGAATCTCTCCATCTCCGCCATGGCGTAGCCGCCAAGGCACGCCCTACTCGGCCCCCTCCTTCGAGGGGGCCTTACCTTTTGTGCAAAACCTTAGCGCCTGCCTGGAGACCCAAGCATCTAAAGTGTTTGAAGCAGACATAGCGTAGCCGCCAAGGCACGCCCTACCCAGCCCCCTCCTTCGAGGGGGCCTTACCTTTTGTGCAAAACCTTAGCGCCTGCCTGGAGACCCAAGCATCTAAAGTGTTTAAAGCAGACAGTGGCGTGCCGCCACGGTCACGCCCTACCCGGCCCCCTCATTTGAGGGGGCCTTACCTTTGTACAGAATCTTGATGTGTGCCTGGAGACCTGCGCTGTGGTTTTTCGATCCTGCCCCCGTTGGGGCAGAAAGGGTGGAGCGCCTTTCGGCGCTCCACCCCTCTTGCATTACAAAAACCCCTCACCCCGCCTCCGGCAGGGTCACCGTAAAGGCGGAACCCTCCCCCAGGGTGCTTTCCAGGGAGATGCTCCCCTGGTGGCACTCTACCAGGTGCTTGGCGATGGACAGCCCCAGCCCGGTGCCGCCGGTCTGCTTGGAGCGGCTCTTGTCCACCCGGTAGAACCGCTCAAAGACACGCTGGAAGGAGGCCGCCGGGATGCCGATGCCGGTGTCCCGCACCGTCACCGTCACCGTCCCGGGGACGGACCCGGCGGCGGTCTCCACCACCACGCTGCCCTCCTCCCGGTTGTATTTGATGGCGTTCTCGCACAGGTTGGTCATCAGTTCCTCCAGCATCCGGGCGTTGCCCCGGACCCAGACCTCCGGCCCCTGCAGCTTCATGGTCACCCCGCGGCGGTGGGCCACCAGGCTCAGGTTGGTCAGCACCTCCCGGCAGACGGCGGTGAGGGACACCCGGCCCATGGGGGTGGGGGCGTGCTCGTCCAGCCGGGAAAGCCGGATGATATCGTCGATGAGGGTCAGCAGCCGGGCCGATTCCCGGGTGATGCGCCCGGCAAAATCCCGGGTGTTTTCCCCGGCCATCCCCGTCTCGATCATCTCGGCAAAGCCGGAGATGGAGGTGAGGGGGGTCCGCAGTTCGTGGGAGACATTGGCGGAAAAATCCCGGCGCAGTTTCTCCGATTTCTCCCGCTCGGTGTCGTCCAGGATCAGCAGGATGGCCCCGGTGAGTTCCCTCTCCTGGTAGACCGGGTTGGCGAAGAGGCGGCAGAACAGCTGGCCGCACCAGGCGGTGAGGCTGGCGGCACGGCCCTCCAGGGCGGAGGAGAGGGCGGCGGAAAGTTCCGGCAGCTGGCTCAATTCCCCGATATCCCGCCCGGCCCAGTCCCCCGGCGCCGCCCCCAGCAGGGCGATGGCGCTGGAGTTCACCGACAGGATGGTCCCCCGGGGGCTGACCATGATAAGGCCCTCCCGCATGTTGCCGGTGATGGCCTTGATGGTGCCCCGGTCGTCGGCAAGTTCCTCCATCTGCCGGCGGATCATCCGCTGCTGGCCCTGTATCTTGCCCAGGAGGACGGTAATGGCCACCGCCGACGCCCCAAGGAAGGCGAGTTTGTGAAAGATGCGCTTCTTCATTCCCTGTCCTCCGTCAGCTTGTAGCCCACCCCCCGCACCGTCTGGATCATCTCCCCCAGGGGGCCCAGCTTCTGGCGCAGGCTTTTGATGTGCATGTCCACGGTGCGGCTCTCCCCCTCAAAGTCAAAGCCCCACACCGTCTCCAGCAGCTTCTCCCGGGTCAGCACCAGCCCCCGGTTGCGGATGAGGCAGCAGAGCAGTTCGAATTCCTTGAAGGTGAGGGCGATATCCCGCTCCCCGTCGGTGACGGTGCGCCGTCCGGTGTCCACCGCCAGCGGCCCGGCGGTAAGGACAGGGGAGAGGGGGGGCTTCTCCACCCGGCGCAGCACCGCCCGGATGCGGGACAGCAGTTCCATCACCCCGAAGGGCTTGGAGATGTAGTCATCCGCCCCGCTGTCCAGCCCCATCACCCGGTCGTATTCGGAGGTCTTGGCGGTGAGCATGATCACCGGCAGCCTGGCGGTGGCCGGGTCCTGGCGCAGCCGCCCCAGCAGGTCCAGGCCGCTTATCCCCGGCAGCATGATATCCAGCAGCGCCAGGTCCGGGGGTTCCTTGGCCACCGCCGCCAGGAAGCTTTCTCCCTCCTCGAACCCCACCCCCTGGTAGCCGCTGCTGGACAGGGCGTACAGCACCAGTTCCCGAATGTTCTCGTCGTCCTCCACGCAGTAGATCCTTTCCAAAGCGCCTGTCCTTTCTCTTTCTCTGTCGATGCTGCCCCGGGGGCGGCTTTCCTTCTTCCCCCAGTATACCCTGCTTTTGGCTTTCCCGCAAGTGTCAGGCTTGACAGATGCCCCCGGCGGACTTAAACTATACAGAGAGAAAAAGGGGGTATTTTTGTGACACTGAACGAGTTGAGGACCGGGGCCTCCGGCATCATCACCGCCGTGGGCGGGGAAGGGGTGCTGCGCCGCCGCCTGCTGGATATGGGACTGACCCCAAGGACCCGGGTGATGGTGCGCAAGGTGGCCCCCATGGGTGACCCCATCGAAATACGGCTGCGGGGGTATGAACTGACCATCCGCCTGGAGGAGGCGGCCAAGATCCAGGTGCAGCCCGACGAAAAGGAGGGATAGGCCGATGATCTACGCCCTTATCGGCAACCAGAACTGCGGCAAGACCACCCTGTTCAACCAACTGACCGGCTCCAACCAGCACGTGGGCAACTTCCCCGGGGTGACGGTGGAGAAGAAGGAGGGCCAGGTCCGCCGTGGCACCGACGGGGTGGTGGACCTGCCGGGCATCTACTCCCTTTCCCCCTACACCGCCGAGGAGGTGGTGACCCGGGACTTTCTGATCCGGGAGAAGCCCGACGCCATCCTGAATATCGTGGACGCCACCAACATCGAGCGCAACCTTTACCTCACCCTGCAGCTGATCGAATTGCAGCGGCCTATGGTGGTGGCGCTGAACATGATGGACGAGGTGGTGGCCTCCGGCGGCAGCATCGACATCAGCACCCTTTCCCGGGAGTTGGGGGTGGAGGTGGTGCCCATCTCCGCCGCCAAAAACCAGGGCATCAGCGAACTCATCGACCGTGTCCGCCGGGTGGCGGAAAACCGCATCCTCCCCGCCAAGATGGACTTTTGCGACGGTCCGGTGCACCGGGCCATCCACGGCATCACCCACCTCATCGAGGACCACGCCGCCGCCGCCCGCATCCCCGCCCGGTTCGCCGCCACCAAACTCATCGAGGGGGACGCCCCCACCCTGGAGGCCATACGCCTGAATGACAACGAACTGGACACCCTGGAGCACATTACCGCCGAGATGGAGACCGCCCTGGGCACCGACCGGGAGGCCGCCCTGGCGGACATGCGGTACAACTACATAGAGCGGCTGGCCGCCGTGGCGGTCCACAAGCCCAAGGAGACCCGGGAGCAGGCGAGGAGCGTCCGCATCGACGCCGTCCTCACCAACAAGTACCTGGCCATCCCCATCTTCCTGCTGATCATGAGCCTGGTGTTCTGGCTCACCTTCGGGGTGGTGGGGGCCACCCTCAGCGACTGGATGGCGGCGGCGGTGGAGTGGGTCACCGGTCAGGTGGACGGGGCCCTTACCGTCTTCGGCCTCAACCCGGTGGTCCACTCCCTGGTCATCGACGGCATCTTCACCGGGGTGGGCAGCGTCCTTTCCTTCCTGCCCACCATCGTGGTGCTGTTCTTCTTCCTCAGCCTGCTGGAGGACAGCGGCTACATGGCCAGGGTGGCCTTCGTTATGGACAAGCTGCTGCGGAAGATCGGCCTTTCCGGCCGCTCCTTCGTCCCCATGCTCATCGGCTTCGGCTGCTCGGTCCCCGCCATCATGGCCACCCGCACCCTTTCCAGCGACCGGGACCGGAAGATGACCATCATCCTCACCCCCTTTATGTCCTGCTCGGCCAAGCTGCCCATCTACGCCGTCTTTACCGCCGCCTTCTTCCCCCGCCGGGCCGCCCTGGTGATGATCCTCCTTTACGTCATGGGGATGGTGGTGGCCATCCTCTACGGGCTGCTGTTAAAGGCCACCCTCTTCCGGGGCCAGCCGGTGCCCTTTGTGATGGAACTCCCCGCCTACCGTCTCCCCGCCCCAAGGAGCATCCTGCTGCACATGTGGGAAAAAGCCAAGGACTTTATCCGCAAGGCCTTCACCGTCATCTTCCTGGCGTCGCTGGTCATCTGGTTTTTGCAGACGCTGGACATCCGCTTCAACGTGGTGGCGGACAGCGCCGACAGCATGCTGGCATCGGTGGGGGCGCTGGTGGCCCCGATGTTCGCCCCCCTGGGCTTCGGGGACTGGAGGGCCGGCACCGCCCTCATCACCGGCCTGACGGCAAAGGAGGCGGTGGTCAGCACCCTGGCGGTGCTGATGGGCGCCGCCAACCAGACCGAACTCCAGCCCCTGCTGGCGTCGCTGTTCACCCCGGCGGCGGCCTTCTCCTTCCTAACCTTTACCTTATTATATATGCCCTGCGTCGCCGCCTTTGCGGCGGTGCGCCGGGAGTACGGCTCCACCCTGAAGGCGGTGGGCATCATGGCGGCCCAGACCGGCGTGGCCTGGTGCACGGCCCTGCTGGTCTATCACGCCGCGTTGATGATACTATAAGGAGGGCACAACAATGACCGTTGCGGATGTGATCGTCATCGTCCTGATCGGGGCGGGGGCGGTGCTGGCGGTGCGGAGCGCGCGCCGGGACAGCAAAAAGGGCGGGTGCGCCGGGTGCTCGGGGGGCGGCGGGGGCGCCTGCCCCCGTGAACAGGCTGGGGAGGAGGAACAGCCATGAGCAGGATTGCCCTCCTCCTGGCCGTCCTGATGCTGGCCGGGTGCGCCGTGGGGGGACCTGTTTCCTCCAGCCAGCCGAAGAGCAAAAGTCAGGGGCCGGAGGAACTGCTCTGCCAGGAACTGTCCCGGCGGGGCATCGGGGAGTATGACAGCAGCAAGCTGGTGCCCTATGATGACAATATCAACGGCTGTTTCAGCTATACCGAGGACCGCCGGGAGTGGGACCGCAGCGAGATATTGGTCTACCGCTGCGACACAGAGCCGGGCGACTATGAGATACTGGCTATCACCAAAGACTATCAGATATTTTTTATCATGAGCAAGGTGGATGGGGTTCTCAACGACATTCGGGATACCACCGCTTACATCCACGACGGGGAATACACCCAAGCCGAAGCCCAGGCGGAACTGGAACGGTACCTCCGGGAGGAAACGGATATCGACCCCGGGGAGTACGATATCCTTTGCTATCCCAAGTGGATAGACGGCAGGGACAATTATCTTATCGAACTGAATGAGAAGGACGCCGCCCTGGGGGATGGTCACGCCTACAAGTTTTATGTTTCCAAGGACCTGCGGCGCATCGCCCGTGTGGACTACCGGGATGAGCCCGGAACAAACCGCCACAGCAGCCAGGAGATCGATCTGGAACCGGGTTTCCCCCCATCCTCCGACATCTACACCCAGGAGGAGATCGAGACGGTCCTGTTAGGCTGGATACAGCAAAATCTGCTGCCCCAGGCAAAGGCGGAGGATGTCCGGTACGGGTATATGTACCGGCACAAGATGCCGGTCTATGTCTATCAAATCCCAGTGGAGGATGGAGCGGGCTATGAATTTTTTGTTCCTGCAAGTATGGAGGGGGCATCGTATTGCCTTCTTACCCCTTCCGAGGAGATGTTTCCGGTGCCCCATTATGTCTACTTAAAAGACGGCTCTTAGGCTATCGAAAAACTTTCCCCAGAAGCAGGGCCTGTCGGTCAAGAGGGGGAAAAAGTGTGAAAAGGGGGGCTAAAAGCCCCTCTTTTCGCGTCGAGCTGGCCGGTCACGAAGCGCAGCGGAGTGGCGAAAACCCCGGTGGGTTTTTCGAGGCCACGTTCCCGACCGCAGGGAGGGATCCGAAGGGAGCGGATAAACCCCGCCGTAGCGGCGGGCTCTCAGCTTGTCGAAAAGACTTTTTCGACAAGCTGAGCCCGGCCCCCGGGTGCTCCCCGAGGGCCGGTCTGCTTGGCCTGCGATGTTATTTTTCCAGCGGGATATCCACGTCGTTGATGCGGATGGCCGCCACCTCCGCCGGGTCCACGATGCCCTGGAAGGTCATGGTGACACGGTCCGGCTGGGTGTCCCCGGTCTTGTAGGGGATGATGTTCCCCTGGCGGTCCACCGCCTGGACCCCGATGCCGTACTGGCTTTGCAGGGTGCTGCCGTCGTGGAAGATGGACATGGAACTGCTCTCTGTATCGCCGTTGAAGATGAAGCGGTCGCCCCCGGCCAGGTCATTGGGGTCCACCTTGATGATGTTGCCCTTGTCGTCCACCTGGAAGGCGGAGACCTCCCCGTCGATGACCAGCCGGGTGCCAGGCTGGATGGTGGTGCCCTCCCCGGACAGGTCGACGGACATACTGAGGGGGGAGAGGGTGACCTGATCCACCTTAACCTTGCCGTAGGGGGTGTCCACCTGGGCGCCGGGATGGTAGGTCACCGAGGTGTCCTCGTAGTCCAGCTTGAGGGTGAGGTCAAAGTCCCCGGTCACCAGCCGGTCCACCGCCAGGGGGTCGGCCCCGGCCTCCAGCTGCTCCGCGGTGTAGTTCTTATACCGGCTGAGGCCCTCCAGGTGCAGCTTCACTGTTTTGCCCCGGAAGTCGTTGGGCTCGATGGAGCCCAGGACGAAGTTCATCTTGTTATCGGTGGGGTCGTCGTCCTTGATGCTGTCGATGGTGAAGGTGGCCGCCGGGTCCATCACCGGCAGTTCGAAGCGGTAGTACCCCTCCGGCAGGACGGTGCCCTCCGGGGCGGTGACCTCCAGCAGCACCCGAATCTGGGTCTTGTCCCCCACCACCTGGGTGGCGGCGATGGTCCAGCCGTCGGTGGTGCAGCTGGCCGCAAGGTCCCCCACCCCGGCGCTCACCAGGCTGGCCTCCTTCTCCCCGGCCCCCAGGTGGTCGGCCAGGGGCTTCCGCATGGAAAGGTACCCGGCGGCGCTTGCCACCACCGCCCCGGCGCAGAGTATGCCAGCCATGAGCATCAGTCCGAAATTCCGTCGTTTCATCATCGTTTTCTCCTTTTTCTCCACGGGGCGCAGCCCCGCCTTGGCCAGGGTCATCTCCAGGACCCGGGCCTTTTCCTCCGGGGAAAGTTCCGCCCCTTCCAGCAGGTCTCCGCTGCCCTCCGGCAGGCCGCCCAGCGCCAAAAGCTCCGGCAGTGTCACAGGATCACGCCCCTTTCCATCAGTGTCCGCCGCAGCCGCTGGCGCCCCCGGCAGAGTTTGTTCTCCACCGTCTTTGGGGGCAGCCCCAGCCGGGCGGCGATGCCGTTCACCGTCTCGTACAGGTAATAGCGGCGGATGAAGATCTCCTTGTCCGGCGGGGGGAGTTCGGTCACCGCCTGGCGCAGCAGCCGGGCGTTTTCCTGGGCCGCCGCCTGGTCGGTGAGGTCGGCTTCCTCCCCCGGCAGTTCCTCGGTAAGTTCCAGCGCCGGGGCGGTCCGCCCCATCTGCTTCCGCCGGTTCATGGCGGTGCGCCGGGCGATGCCGTAGAGCCAGGAGGAGAGGGGCTGCTCCGGGTCGTACTTGTCCAGCCCCTTCCACAGGGCCACAAAGCTGTCGGAGATGGCCTCCTCTACCTCCTGGCGGTTCTCCGCCCCCAGGATGGCGGCGCAGATGACCTTGACCGCCCCGCCGTACCGGTCCAAGGCTGCCTCCAGCCCCCGGGCCGGGTCGTTTTTCAGCAGCAGCGCCAGCTGCCGGTCATTGTGCCGTGGCGCCACGCCGCCACCCCCCTTCTTTCGTTCCATCCGCTGTTCTGAAAGGTCCTTTCGCTCTCCTATTGGCCCGGGGGGAGGGTTTTCCCTCACACTTTGGCGCAAAAAAATTTTTATTCCCGTTTTTTGTGTGGAATGCCCGAAAAGTCCCGCCTTTCCTGCGCTTTTTCCACAAACTATAGGACAGGCCCGGAATGGATACTGTTGGAAACGGGGAAAATGTGGCAGGGACTTGCAAACAAATTTTATTCCGTTTATCATAGGAAAGCGATATTAGAGAAAGGAATTTGTGATTCCTGTCCGGGGCTGCGGCCCCTCTTCCAACAGGAAAGGAGTGTGATCGTGTTGGAGGAAAACAAAATGGGGACGATGCCTGTGCTTCCCCTGATCTTCTCCATGGCGCTGCCCGCCATGTTCTCGATGATGGTACAGGCGCTGTACAACATCGTTGACAGCATCTTTGTGTCCCAGTACGACCCGGTGAACGCCCTGGCGGCGGTGAGCCTGGCCTTCCCGGTGCAGATGCTGCTCATCTCGGTGGCGGTTGGCACCGGGGTGGGTCTCAACAGTCTCATCAGCCGCCGCTTGGGGGAGGGCCGCCAGGAGGAGGCCGATTCCGCCGCCACCCACGGGGTGTTCCTGGGGGTGGTGAGTTGGCTGGTCTTTTTGGTGTTCGGCGTCTTTTTTGTCCGCCCCTTCTTTGAGGCATTCAGCGACAACGCCGTTCTGGTGGAGATGGCCATCCAGTATACCCGCATCTGCTGCGTCTGCTCCTTCGGTGTCTTTGTGGAGGTCGCGGTGGAAAAGGCTCTTCAGGCCACCGGGGATATGATCCACCCCATGAAGTTCCTCCTCACCGGCGCCATCACCAACATCGTCCTGGATCCCATCATGATCTTCGGGTACTTCGGCCTGCCGGCCATGGGGGTCACCGGCGCGGCGGTGGCCACCGTCCTGGGCCAGATCCTTTCCATGGTCTACGCCCTGTGGGTGATCTTCACCAAGGAGCACATCGTCCATGTAAAACTCCGGGGCTTCCGTCCCCGGGGCCGGACCATCCGGGACATCTACGCCGTGGGCTTCCCCTCCATCGTGATGCAGTCCATCGGTTCCATCCTTACCGCCTGCCTCAACATGATCCTCATCGGCTTTTCGGAGGCGGCGGTGTCGGTGCTGGGCATCTACTTTAAGCTGCAATCCTTTGTGTTCATGCCGGTGTTCGGCCTGAACCAGGGGGTGATGCCCATTATGGGGTACAGCTTCGGCGCCCGCCGGAAGAACCGGCTGCTGGAGGCCCTCAAGTGGGGCATCTGCATCGCCGCCGTCATCATGACCCTGGGGACGCTGCTGTTCTGGGGGGCCACCCGGCAGCTGCTGGGGATGTTCAACCCCACCCCGGAACTGCTGGAACTGGGGGTGCCCGCCCTGCGGACCATCAGTCTCAGCTTTATCCCCGCCGCCTTCGGCATCATGTTCGGTACCATCTTCCAGGCCACCGGCTGCGGGGTGCGGAGCCTCTTTATCTCGGTACTGCGGCAGCTGGTGGTGATCCTGCCGGTAGCTTGGTACCTGGCCCGGTTCGGGGTGGGCTATGTCTGGTATGCCTTCCCCTTCGCCGAGATATTCTCGGTGGGGGCCAGCATCATCCTCTTCTGGGACCTCTACCGCCGCCACATCCGGGACCTGACCCCCCTGGAGGAGAACTGAACCTTCAAAAGCCTATCCGAGGCCGCCGGCCCCGGATAGGCTTTTCTTATATCCCGAAGTGGATGACGAATTTTCCCTCCCGCTCCGCCTGCTCCAGCAGGGGGAGCAGGGGGCCGAAGCCGGGCAGCGCCCGGGCCACCGCCAAAAAAGCGGGGATGGACCCCGGCGGGATGAGGGTGATGCCGCAGTAGTCCAGCCCCCCTCCCGGCTGGTCCAGCGTCTGCCAGTAACAGGGGATGGCGTTGAACCGCCCCAGCTGCTCCTCCAGGTAGATGTCGTCGATGACCACCTCCGGGTAAAAGTCCCAGGGGTCGTAGTCGCTGTACCACTCCCCCGGCCGGGGGGCCCGGTCCATGATGCAGAAGCTATGCTTGGGCATCCTGCTCCACCTCCTTTGCCCCTTTCCGCTCCGCCAGGCGGCGGACAAGGCTCCCCAGCCCCATCCCCGTCGCTGCCAGCAGCAGCCCGGGGAGCATATCCTCCAACGAGGGGAGAACGAATGTCTTGTGGTGGGTGAGGACGTTATCCAGGGTGAAGGTTGCGTAGGGCACCAGCATATACATCCCCCCGAAGAAAAGCAGCATCAGCCAGCGCACTGGCTGCCATTCCTCGTCCCGGCCCACAAAGAAGGCCACCACCAGGGTCGATACCGGGATCAACAGGTAGAGGAAAAGCAGGGCGTAGGCCATAGCGTCAGTGGGGCCTGCCCCTGTATAGTAGAAGATGATGGACACCCCCCAGATGAGCAGATAGGCGGCTATCAGAACCCGCCGGGACAGGGCCTTTTTGCTTTTTACAATGTTGGTGCTCTCCTCCAGGTGACGAAGCATCCTTTTATCCTCCCTTAATAATTCATCCAGCGAAAGGCGGTACAGTTCCGCCAGGGCCAGCACCCCGGCAATATCCGGGTAGGAGCGGTCGTTCTCCCAGCTGGAGACGGTCTGGCGGCTTACCCGGACCTTCTCCGCCACCTGCTCCTGGGTGAGCCCCGCCCCGTTCCGGGCGGCCTTTAGCTTTTCCCCAATGGTCATGGTTACCCCCTCCTTTCCCTCTATCATACCCCCAGGCGGGAGAAATGTCTATCAAATTTCCTTGACATGGGCCGGAAGTTATGCTATCCTCTTTGACAGAACAAAGGATAGGAGTGGGAATTTGAGAAAGTGATCTGATCAAGACTTGTTTGCAGCCGGTGGCTGGGGCGTCGTCCCCGGCCTGGATTCCGGCAGCCGCAGGTGAGAGATCAGAGGACTTTCTGAGATTCCCGGCTCCTTTTTTGCGCCCGTAAACAGGCGTAAAACGGACCGCCGGGGTCATCCCCTGCGGTCCGTTTTTATGTATAAGGAGGAGATGCCTCATGTCTCAAATTTCTATCCAAAACCTTTCCTTCACCTACCCTGGGTCCCACCTGCCGGTGTTCCAGGGGCTGGACCTGTCCCTGGATACCCGCTGGCGGCTGGGGTTGGTGGGGCGCAACGGCAGGGGAAAGACCACCCTGCTCCGGCTGTTGGCGGGGGAGTTGGCCCCGGACGGCGGCTCGGTCCTCAGCTGCCCGGTGACCACCCAGCTGTTCCCATTCCCGCCGGGAGATACCTCCCGCACCGCCCTGGAGGTGGCCCGGGAGGCGGTGGCCCCCTTCCGCCGCCTGGAGGAGGGGATGGAGACCGCCCTGGCGGAGGGCACCCCGGAGGCGCTTTTCCGGTACGGGGAGATGCAGGAGCAGTACCAGAACGCCGGGGGCTACGTCATCGACGAACTGGTCCAGCGGGAGGCGGCCAAGCTGGAGGTACGGGAGGATGCCCTGGCGCGGCCCTTTGAGACCCTCTCCCCCGGGGAGCGGGTGAAGCTGCTGCTGGCGGCGCTGCTGCTGCGGCCGGGCGGGTTCCTGCTCATCGACGAGCCCACCAGCCACCTGGACAGCCACGGCCGCCAGGTGGTGGGCCGGTACCTGGCCCAGGGGGGCAAAGGCTTCCTGCTGGTGAGCCACGACCGGGACTTCCTGGACGCCGCCACCGACCACACCCTGGCCCTGGACCGGAAGGGGGCGGAGGTGATCCACGGCAGCTACTCCACCTGGGAGGAGGAGAAGGACCGCCGGGACGCCCGGGAACTGGCCCGCCGCCAGAAGCTGGAGAAGGAGGCCGGCCGGCTGGCCGAGGCCGCCCGGAGGGCCAGCGGCTGGTCCGACGCCCTGGAGGCCACCAAAAAGGGGGTGGGCCAGGACAGCGCCAGCGGCCTGCGCCCTGACCGGGGGCACATCGGGGCCAAATCCGCCCGGATGGCGAAGCGGGCCAAGGCCATCGAGGCCCGCCGCCAGGAGGCGCTGGAGGAGAAGCAGGGGCTTCTGCGGGAACTGGAGGGGCAGGAGGAACTAAAGCTGCACCTTCTGCCCGCCCGGCGGAGGGTCCTGCTCCGGGCGGACCAGCTGTCGGCGGACTACGGCAGCGGGCCGGTGTTCCCGCCGGTCTCCTTCCAGCTGGAGCCGGGGGAGCGGCTGGCCCTCACCGGGCCCAACGGATGCGGCAAATCCACCCTGCTGGGGCTGCTGCTGGGGCGGGATATCCCCTACACCGGGGAGTTGTGGACCGCCGGGGAGTTGGTGGTGTCCCACCTGCCCCAGGACTGTTCCGGCCTCAGCGGGTCTTTGGAGGACTACGCCCAGGCCCAGGGGGTGGATGGGGACATGATGCGGGCGATCCTGCGGAAGCTGGGGTTTCCTCGGGAACTGCTGGGGCAGCCGATGGAGGGGTACAGCCAGGGGCAGAAGAAAAAGGCTGCGCTGGCGGGGAGTTTGGCGAAGCCGGCGCATGTGTTTCTTTGGGACGAGCCGCTGAATTATGTGGATCTGCTGTCCAGGCGGCAGCTGGAGGAATTATTATTGGCGCAGGACGCCACCATGGTTTTGGTGGAGCATGATGCCAGGTTTGTGCGGGGGGTGGCGACGAAGGAGTGTTTGTTGGCGGGGGAGTAGGGGAGAGCGCCTGCGGGGCGAAAGCGGCGTGCCGCCGCCGTCAGGCCCTACCCGGCTGCTGCGCAGCCTTACCAAAGTATAAAACGATAGTGACTGCCTGGAGACTAAGACAGCTTTTAAAAGGCCGCCGCCGGGAAATAAAATGGTTTTGAGTAGGGCTGGAGAGGTTTTCTTTTTCTGGCGTTTTTCTCGAAGTAACAAGCACGGCGGCCAGAACGAGACTACCCTGCACCTACCCGCAGGAGCGTTTTTCTTTCCCTTTGCAGGTTCTTTCCTTCAAAACAGCCCGTTCACCGGTACGGTGAGCGGGCGTTTTTTGAATGTTGCGGGGTTTCCCCTTTTGGTCTCGTTCCTCACCATACCCTTTTTTGCAATTTTCAAGACATCTCTTCGACCGCCTCGCCGGCGGGGCCCTTCTTTCTGTGTCGACAGAAAGAAGGCAAAGAGCGACCAGGGCTACGCCCTGGACCCGGACGGCCAAAGGCGTCGGTCGCTAAAAAACGGACCCTCTGACGCCGCCCAGTCCGCTTGGGCTGGAGTGCTGTCTGGCGCCATGATAGATGTCTGCCTTGGCGGCTCGATGCTTGGTCAGGCGGCTGGCTGCGGGGTGGGATGGTCTTAGCAGCCGCTAAAGTGGGTAGTTGCGCCCGCTCCCTCCTTGAAGTTGGCCTGATAAGGTGCCTCCGGCGGATTTTGATTCCCTGCGGGGGGTGGGGGTGCTTTTGGCTTTTGCTGCTGCTTCTACTCCTGCTTCTTTCCTGCCACCAATCCTGCCAACTCCTCTGGGGCTACTAGGGGGAGGTGCTTTTCTTGGCAGAAGCATTTGCAGATTTGCAGTGTTTCACTGTCTGCGCCGGCGTCTACCACCGCCATGCGGACGCCGTCCATAGCGGGGGCGCTGGCGGCTTGGCTGTGGGCTTGGCGCAGGCGCATTTCGATGCCCTGGTCCTGGGGGGCTGCTACCACCAGCAGCCAGCAGCGGTCCATCTCACCGGCGGTGGAGAACCAACGGGCCACGGTGAGGCATATCTGGGTGAGCCCCACCAGGGCCAGGTACCCCACCAGGATGGCAAAAAGGCTCTTTGCGGCGCTGTACATCATAAATGACCCCTCCTGTGACATGGTTTATTGGTTCATGCTATGCCGGGGGGAAAGAAGGGGTGCAACTGGCAAAAAGCCGTCTCGGCCTGCCTTTGAACGGCTCATGGATGCAAAATATTGCGTATTCATGCGAAAAACAACAAAAATCAAAGTTTCTGTGACATATTTCCAAATACCCAGAGTTTTTGCTTTATTATCGTAGTAGCATAGTAGCATACTAAAGTATATAATACATCTATCACCCTACCCGTTCACCTGCTCCCTTCTCCGGGGCGGATGAACGCCAGACAAGATGGAGGTATTACCATGAAACAGATCCTTTCCGCTGTCGCCCTGTTGCTGGCCCTCTCCCTCCTTGCCGCCTGCGGCGGCGCTCCTGCCCCGGCCTCCCCGGCGGCTCCTGATCCCGCTCCGGTTTCCGCTTCCCCGGAGGCTTCCACCCCGGCGGAGCCTGCTGTCCCAGAGAAGCTGATCATCGGGCTGGACGACCAGTTCCCTCCCATGGGCTTCCGGGACGACCAGAACCAGCTGGTGGGCTTTGACATCGACCTGGCAAAGGCGGTCTGCGACAAGCTGGGCATCGAGGCAGTCCCCACCCCCATCAACTGGACCTCCAAGGAAGGGGAGTTGAATGGCGGCAAGGTGGATGTCCTTTGGAACGGCCTCACCATCACCCCGGCGCGGCAGGAGACCATGCTCATGTCCACGGCCTACATCGCCAACGCCCAGGTCATCGTGGTGGGGAAGGATTCCGGCATCCAGACCCTGGCCGACCTGGCGGGCAAGGTGGTGGCCCTTCAGGACGGCTCCTCCGCCGATGAGGCTTACGCCGCCTGCGCCGCCGCCGGCACCGAGAAGGAACTGGTGAAGGCCCCGGAAAACATCTCTCTGTTCAGCGACCTGAAGATCGGCCGCATCGACGCGGTGGTCATCGACAAGGTGTTCGGCGACTACTACATCGCCGAGAACGGCGAGGGCAAGCTGACCATTCTGGAGGAGCAGCTGGCTGACGAGGAATACGGCATTGCCTTCAAGAAGGGGAACCAGCAGCTGGCCAACCAGATACTGGGAGCCCTGGACGAGTTGGTAAAGGACGGCACCGCTGCCCAGATCAGCCAGAAGTGGTTCGGCGAGGACCGGATCATCTTCCAGTACCAGAAGTAGGCTATGGACATTTCTTACATCATCGGGACATTCCTCCGGGTGGGGGAGGGGCTGGGCAACACGTTGAAGCTGTTCTTCATCACCATCCTGGCCTCCCTCCCCCTGGGCTTTCTCATCACCCTGCTGATGCGCAGCAGCATCCCGCCCCTGCGGTGGATCTCCAAGGTGTTCGTCTACCTGATGCGCAGCACCCCCCTGGTGCTCCAGCTGCTGTTCATCTACTTCGGCCTGCCCTACCTCCCCTATGTGGGGGAGTGGTTCGCCACCCTGGGGCGGTTCACCGCCACCATCTGGGGCTTTGTCCTCAACTACGCCGCCTACTTTGCGGAGATATTCCGGGGCGGGCTGCTGGCGGTGGACCCGGGGCAGTATGAGGCCGCCAAGGTGCTGGGCCTCAGCCGCCGCCAGACCATCCTGCGGGTGGTGGCCCCCCAGATGCTCCGGGTGGCGATGCCCTCCATCTCCAACGAGACCATCACCCTCATCAAGGACACCTCCCTGATGTTCACCCTGGCGGTGCCGGAGGTACTGCAATTCGCCAAGTCCGCTGTCAGTTCCACCGGCAAGACCTTCCCCTTTGTGGTGGCCGGTCTCATCTACCTGGGGATGAACCTGGTGATCACCTGGGCCCTCAAGGCGCTGGAGAAAAAATTCGACTACTGAGAAGCTGTAAGGAGGATGACCATGCCCTTTCTGGAGGTCAAACAGCTGAGAAAATCCTTTGGAGAACTTCCCGTGCTGCGGGAGGTCTCCTTTGATGTGGAGCAGGGGGACGTCATCGCCATCATCGGCTCCTCCGGCTCCGGCAAATCCACCCTGCTGCGGTGTCTCATCGACCTGGAGACGGTGGACGGCGGGACGGTGACCATCGACGGGGAGCCGTTCATCACCCGGGGGAGCTATCCCCCGGCGGCCCGCCGACGGGCCCTTGCCGGGCGGATGGGGATGGTGTTCCAGAACTTCAACCTCTTTCCCCACATGACGGTGAAGCAGAACCTCATCGAGCCCTACCGGATGACCACCCCCGGGGCGGGGGACGGGGAGGAGAAGTGCCGCCGCCTGCTGGAGAAGGTGGGGCTGCTGGACAAGGCGGAGGTCTACCCCTCCAAGCTGTCCGGCGGCCAGAAGCAGCGGGTGGCCATCGCCCGGGCGCTGATGAAGAGCCCGGAGATCATGCTCTTTGACGAGCCAACCTCCGCCCTGGACCCCCAGCTTACCGGGGAGGTGCTTGCCATCATGGGCCAGCTGGCGGAGGAGCGGATGACCATGCTGGTGGTGACCCACGAGATGTCCTTCGCCCGGGAGGCCGCCACCCGTGTCCTGTTCATGAAGGACGGTGCCATCGCCGAGGAAGGGCCCCCCCAGGAGGTCTTTTCCCGGCCCAAAAATCCCGCCACGGCGGCCTTTTTGGGGACGGCCCGGGGGTAGCCATCCCTTGCTATGCCCGCTCGGGTATGGTATGATAAACAAAAAACTAGGAGGGCAGGATATGGAGACAGTATTGGTGCTTTTGGATCCGGGAAAGCTGAACAACCCGGACCTGGACCTGCGCTACCGGATACCCGACCTGGTGGAGCAGGCCACCGGGGAGGCGGTGAAGGACGGCGGCTATGACTATATCGACCAGGAGGGCGCCGGTCCGCTGATGGCCATTTGGCTGGAGGCGGAGGACGCCGGGACGGCCTGGAAGGCGGTGCTGGACCTGTTCCGCAAAGGCCCGATCCTGGACAATGACCTGGCCCGCTCGGCGGAGATCTACATTTCCCGGGAGGAGTACGCGCCGCTGGAGAAGTGCCGGAGGGTGCATCCGGGGGAAGATTGACAGGACCCCTATTTTATCGTAAAATACATTACGGCAAAGGACAACAGGCAGGGCAGGGGCTTACCCCGTCCTGCCCGCTGCCTGTTTACCGGCAGGCCGGAAAAATGCCGAAAAAAGGAGAACTGCCATGAGCACCCTGGACGAGCTGTTTGCCAAAATATCCGCCGGGCGGCGGGAGACGGTGCCCGCCGGGCCGGTGGAGCATATCATCGTGGGACTGGGCAACCCCGGGCGGGAGTACGAGGGCACCCGCCACAACGCCGGGCGGATGGCCCTGGAGGCCCTGGCCCAAAAGCTGGGGGTCCGGGTGGAAAAGCTGCGGTTCAAGTCCCTCTGCGGCGACGCCGTCATCGCCGGCAAGCGGGTGCTGCTGATGGCCCCCGGCACCTACATGAACCTCAGCGGCCAGGCGGTCCAGGAGGCCGCCGCCTTCCACAAGGTGCCCATGGACCGGGTGCTGGTGCTGATGGACGACATCAGCCTGCCGGTGGGGGCGCTGCGCATCCGCAAAAAAGGCAGCGCCGGGGGGCATAACGGCCTTAAGAACATCATATATCTCACCGGGCGGGACGACTTCCCCCGGGTGAAGATCGGGGTGGGTCAGAAGCCCCACCCCGACTACGACCTGGCCGACTGGGTGCTGGGTAAGTTCTCCCCCCAGGACGCCAAGACGCTGGAGGGGCTTTTCTCCGATATCCTCCCCATCTGCCAGCTGATGGTGGAGGGCAGGGCGGATGAGGCGATGAGCAAGTACAACCGGACGGGCCCCACCCCGCCCCAGCGAGGAGAGGAAAAAACGCTATGATGGAAGCACTGATCACCTCCTGGGAGGAGTACCGCAAGGTAAGGGACGCGCTGCGGGCAGATAAAGGCCCCGTCCTCCTCACCGGCGGGGTGCAGATACACAAGGCCCAGTTTTTGGCCGCCCTCTGCCGGGAGGCGGAGCGGGGGGCCGTCATCGTCACCCAGGACGAGCAGAGCGCCATCCGCCTCTGCGAGGACCTGAACCTCTTCCTGGGGGAACCCCTGGCCGTCCACTACCCGGAACGGGAACTGACCCTGGCGGAGGTGGAGGGGGTGAGCCGGGAGTATGAACAGCTGCGCCTTTCGGTACTCAGCCGCCTGGCCGCCCAGCCCCAGACGGTGGCAGTGGCCTCGGCTGCCGCCGCTGTCCAGCCCACCATCCCCCCGGATACGCTGCGCCGGGCGGTGACCCCCCTGGCCCCCGGCCAGGAGATAAAGCCGGAGCAGCTGGTCCGCCACCTCCTGTGGGCGGGGTACGCCCGGTGCCAGCAGGTGGAGGGGCTGTGCCAGTTCGCCCTGCGGGGCGGCATCCTGGACCTGTGGCCCCCGGACCAGCCCCAGCCGGTGCGTGTGGAGTTCTGGGGGGACGAGATCGACACCATCTCCGCCTTCTCCCCCGAAAGCCAGCGCCGGGAGGACCCCCTGCCCGGGGTCACCGTCGGCCCCGCCCGGGAACTCCTTTACACCACCGAGGAACTGGCGGGCCTCCTCCAGGAGCATCTGGACAGCCTCACCCCCAAGCAGCGGGAGGTGGCGGGCCCCGCCCTGGAGCGGGATATTGCCCGGCTGGAGGAGTGCCGGGACCTGGCCTGCGCCGACCGGTATTTCCCCATCCTCTACCCCAAGGGGGCCTCCCTGCTGGACTACCTGGAGGGCCGCATGCTGGCGGTGAGCGAGGGGACGGCGGTAAAGGAGAGCCTGCTCCACGACCAGTGGATGGAGGACGAGGACATCAAGGCGCTGCTGGAGCAGGGGGGGCTCTCCCGGATGGCGGGGCGGTTCTCCCGGACCTACGGGGACCTGTCGGCCCTGTTCCAGAAGGTGCCCACCCTGCTGCTGGACAGCTTCCCCCGCAGCTACCCCGGCCTTACCCTGGGGGGGATGGCCGACCTTTCCGCCGGGGCCCTCTCGGTGTGGGGGGGCCAGCTGGAGCCGCTGCTGGAGGACCTGCACCACTACCTGGGGGAGGGGTACTGCGTCTACGTCTTTAATGGCACCCGCCGGGGGGCCTTGGCCCTGGTCACCGACCTGCAAAAGCACCAGATCCCCGCCCGGTACCTGCCGGAGCCGGGGCTGTACGCCCCCGGGGAGGTACTGGTCTGCGAAGGGGGCTTCTCCTCCGGCTTCGAGTACCCCGGCCACCGGCTGGCGGCCATCACCTACGGCCGGGCCCCCCAGGGCCTGGGGCGGAAGAAAAAGGCCCGGGCCAAGAAGGGCCGGGGCAAGGCCATCCAGGACATCGCCGACCTGACCCCCGGGGACTACGTGGTCCATGTGGCCCACGGCATCGGGGTGTTTGAGGGCATCGTCAAAAAGGAGATACAGGGTGTCGCCAAGGACTACATCAAGATACGCTACGCCGGCACCGACACCCTATTTGTCCCCGTCACCCAGCTGGACCTGGTCACCAAGTACATCGGCGGCCGGGAGGATTCCGGCGTCCGGCTGAACAAGCTGAATTCCGACGTCTGGAACAAGACCCGGCAGCGGGTGAAAAAAGCGGTCTCGGATATGGCCAAGGAGCTGATCCAGCTTTACGCCAAGCGGCTCCAGACCAAGGGCTTCGCTTTCTCCCCCGACGGGGACTGGCAGCGGGAGTTCGAGGAACGGTTCGAGTACGACGAGACCGACGACCAGCTGCGCTGCATCTCGGAGATCAAGTCGGACATGGAGCGGCCCAGCCCCATGGACCGTCTCCTCTGCGGCGACGTGGGCTTCGGCAAGACCGAAGTGGCGCTCCGGGCCGTCTTTAAGTGCGTCCTGGATGGCAAGCAGTGCGCCGTCATGGTCCCCACCACCATCCTGGCCTGGCAGCACTACCAGACCTTCCTCCGCCGCCTGGAGGGCTACCCTGTTACGGTGGAACTCCTCAGCCGGTTCCGCACCCCCAAGCAGCAGCGGGAGATCATCAAAAAGCTGGAGGAGGGGCGCATCGACGTGGTGGTGGGCACCCACAAGCTGGTGCAGAAGGATGTAAGATTTAAAGACCTGGGCCTCTGCATCATCGACGAGGAGCAGCGGTTCGGGGTGGCCCACAAGGAGCGGTTCAAGGAACTGCGCACCAGCGTGGATATCCTCACCCTCTCCGCCACCCCCATCCCCCGGACGCTGAACATGGCCATGAGCGGCATCCGGGACATGAGCGTCATCGAGGAGGCCCCCCAGGACCGCCACCCGGTGCAGACCTACGTCCTGGAGTACAACGAGCCCATCCTCATCGAGGCCATCCGCAAGGAACTGCGCCGGGGGGGACAGGTGTTCTACCTCCACAACCGGGTGGATTCCATCCAAAGCTGCGCCGCCCGGCTGGGAGAAAAACTCCCCGGGGCGTCCATCCGCACCGCCCACGGCAAGATGGGGGAGGACGAACTTTCCGATATCTGGCGCCAGCTGCTGGAGCGGGAGATCGATGTACTGGTCTGCACCACCATCATCGAGGCGGGCATCGACGTGCCCAACTGCAACACCCTCATCATCGAGGACGCCGACTGCATGGGCCTTTCCCAGCTGTACCAGCTACGGGGCCGGGTGGGCCGGAGCACCCGCCGGGCCTACGCCTACTTCACCTTCCGCCGGGGCCGTGTCCTCACCGAGGTGGGGGAAAAGCGGCTGGCGGCCATCCGGGAGTTCACCGCCTTCGGCTCCGGCTTCCGCATCGCCATGCGGGACCTGGAGATCCGCGGGGCGGGGGACATCCTGGGGACCCAGCAGCATGGCCAGATGGAATCGGTGGGGTACGACCTCTACCTGAAGCTGCTGGGGGAGGCCATCAGCGAGGAGAAGGGGGAGCCGGTGAAGAAGGCCGGGGAGTGCCTGGTGGATATCCAGATCGAGGCCCACATCCCGGAGCGGTACATCTCGGAACTGAGCCAACGCATCGATATCTACAAAAAGATCGCCTGTGTCTACACCCGGGAGGACTACATGGATACCATGGACGAGCTCATCGACCGGTTCGGGGAGCCTCCGGCCTCGGTGGTGGGTCTGCTGGACGTGGCCCTGGTGCGCAACGGCGCCGCCCAGCTGGGCATCCGGGAGATCACCCAGCGGGGGACAAACCTCCTGTTCTTCACCGAAGCGCCCCCCGCCCTGGAGACCATCATCACCCTGACCCAGGGGATGAAGGGCCGTGTGATGGTCAGCGGCGGCCAGAAGCCCTACTTCACCGTAAGGCCCCAGAAGGGCCAGAAGCCGCTGGAGGTGATCCGGGAGGTGATCGGGGTGATGGGGGGTGGGGCCTCCTGATGATACGGACCCCAAAAACAGGTGCTGTCCCGTGGGTGGAACAGCACCTGTTTTTATTTTCCCTCTGTGAGGATAGCCAGCATTTCCCGAGGGGTCACCACAAAAGGCTTTTCGGGGAAATGCTTGATGTTTCCGGTGACCAGATAGGCCTCCTGGTCCTGCCGCTTTTCCATCGTCACCGCATAAAAAACGATATCCTTTGGGTCCGGCATCAGGTCCTCAATGGTGCTGGCGTCGCAATATACCGCCCGTTTTTCCAGTTCCTTGAGAAGGACACTGACATCCCGGGGGTCAAAACCAAATTTCAGCCTTCGGAGCACCTTCTTGTATTCATCCATGATCTCCCAATTTACCACAGGGATGATCTGGCCGTTGAGTGATTCCTTTACCACCTGGCCGGGAACCGATTGGGGCTTCATCATCGCCGAGACCAGAACGTTGGTATCGATGATGGCAAACACGCTCATGCCTGGGACCCTCTGGCGGGGCTTTCTGCCCGGACAGCATCGATCTCCGCATTGATCTCTTCCAGGGTCATCTCCGATGTTCCATTCCGTTTGGCGGTCTCCCCCATGCTATGCATAGCGCGGACAGCGATATCTGATCGGTATTCCTTCTCTGGCAGCGTCATGCTAAAGGGTATCCCGTTTACCAGCACCGCCCTGCGCATAAACATTCTGATGGCAGTGGGGATGTCCAGCCCCAGCTGCTCGAATACCTCACTGGCCTGCGCTTTCAATTCGTCGTCTATCCGTACCTGCATGATGGTCGTTGCCATGGGTATCTCCTCCTTTCCGAAACAGGGTACGATCGTAATGGTTTGTATCATCATTGTACCCTATTGTCGGGTCGTTGTCAATTTCGCAGGCGGTTTCCTACAACCTCTCCGCCGCCTCCATCTCCAGCAGCAGGTCCAGCAGCTGGCCGGGGCGTTCCAGGCGGTATTCGCTGTCGGTCTCCCCCTCGGCGGGGGTGCGGCACCAGCAGGCCAGGGCCCGGTGAACTCCTGCCGCCTTGGCGCAATCCATGTCCCCCGAACTGTCCCCCACGTACAGTACCTCCTTGGGCTGGACACCCGCCTTTTCCAGGTAGCGCAGGATGGGGGCGGGGTGGGGCTTGTGCTCCTGGGTGTCCTCCGCCAGGATGACAGTCTCGAAGCAATCCCCCAGCCCCAGGGGCAGAAAGACGATGCGGTACTCCCGCCGGGAGGAGGAGGAGACGATGCCCAGGGTGTACCCCCGCAGCAGCAGCGCCTCCAGCAGCTGGGAGATGCCGTCATAGAGCCGGACCATCCCCAGCTTTTCGATGCACTTTTTCTCCCACAGCTGGTGGGCCACCGGGATGTCCGGGAAGCCCAGGGCCAACAGGGTGGCTTCGGTGGTCATGGAATAGGTATAGTGCAGTTCCGCCATACTGGCGGACCGCCCCAACAGCTGCTCCATCGTCTCCTGTAGGGCCAGCTGGAAGGCCACCTCTGTATCCACCAAGGTGCCGTCCATGTCAAATACGATATGTCCGATGGGCATTTCCAAGTCCCCCTTTGGCAAAGTATGGCAACTCATGTTTATAGTATACCACAAAAATTGCCGCTTGGCACGTTTTTTTATGAAAATTTTCCTTTCCTTCGATTATTTTTTAGAAAGGATAGATTTGTTCAAAATTATCCGGTATCATAAATAGCGTTGAAAAACTCTGCCCCAGAAAGGAGCGGACCTATGTATCTGATCCAACGGCTGCTGCGCACCGGGCTCAGCTGCCTGCTGGCGGTATCGGTGACCCTGTCCTGCTTTTTTGGCGGGAACGCCGTCTATGTCAGCGTCCAGGCCCGGAAGGCAAACCGGCAGCAGGAGGAATTGCACAACATCTACCACTCCGGCCAGGAGGTGGAACTCCCCCCGGAGGAGGAGTGGATCGAGCCCCGGCTGGCTTCGCTGCGGGCCATCAACTCCGACCTGGTGGGCTGGCTGGAACTGGGCGGGGAGGAGGGTGGCTTCGCCGCCCCGGTGGTGCAGCGGGATAACGCCTACTACCTCAAGCACGACTTCTACGGCCGGGAGGACCGCCACGGGGCGGTGTTCCTGGATTACCGCAACGATACCGACCCCAACGACGACAACCTGATCCTTTACGGCCACAACATGAACGACGGGGCCTGGTTCCACTACCTGGTGAACTACCAGGACCCGGCCTTTGTGGCGGAGCACCCCATCATCGGCTTCGACACCCTCCGGGAGGAGGGGGAGTACGCCGTCATCGGGGTGTTTGTGGCGGCCACCCTGCCCCAGCACGGGGACGACTTCGACTACCACAACCAGGTGCGGTTCCAAACCATCGAGGACAAGCAGGACTACCTGGACCGGGTGCGGCGGCGGTCGCTGCTGGACACCGGGGTGGAGGTCACCACCCGGGACGAACTGCTCACCCTTTCCACCTGCCTTTACGACTTCGCCGGGGAGCGGCTGGTGGTGGTGGCCCGGCGGCTGCGGGAAGGCGAGACCGCCGCCAGCTTCGCCGCCCTGCCGGTGGCCCGCAGCGCCAGCCCGGAGATGCCGGCGATCTGGAACCAACTCTATGGCTAAGAAGGAACGGCCTGTTCACCGGAAGGGTGGACAGGCCGTTCCTATTTCACAATATCAATAAAAACAGGAAGAATGACAGACGTCAGGGTATCATAAAAACCGTGTCCCACCATAAGCGGGATCAAGACCTTTTCTTTCCGCAGCAAGTAGTAACCACATAAAATCAATGTATTGACAGCGATACTGTAAAGACCCCCAAAATCATGTGGCAGGGAAGCCCAATGTATCGCGTAAAACAGGATCATGTTGATCACGATGGCGAGCCATTTTACACGGCATATCTCCAATGTTTTTTCAAACAAAAAGCCTCGAAAGATCAATTCTTCTGCAAATCCGACACAGAAAAAGCAATAAAGGGTAGTGGTCAGGATATAGGAAAGATCAGGTTCCATTGAAAAAATGGAATAGTCCACCCCCATCATTAACAATGGGATCTGTTGCGCGATAAACATAACAAGTCCTAGCCCCAAGCCACCCAAAATATCTATGAGACGAACTCGCTTTATCCCAATACAGGAAAGCGGCTTCTTTTCTATTTTTAGGATATAAAGGATCAAGATGATGGAAGGAAGCCAATAGGACAATATTCCTAACCAAAGCCCAAAATCGTTCCCAAATATATTTACAAAAACAGTTAAAAGCAACATGAGAAAAAAGCATACGATAATTTCTATCATACTTTTTTTCTTGTTGATATGTTCCATTTTCTCGCACCCCATATTTTCTAGTCGAAGGGCTGGCGGCTTCTCCGCTCTCTATTCAGAGGAGCGGCCTTTGAGACCGCTCCTCTGATCCGGCTTTCAACCCCCCACCGCCGCCCGTATGGCGGCCAGGCTCTCCTCCGGGGCGTAGCAGGAGAAGTTCAAATAATCTTCCACCAGCCAGTCGGGGACCCACAATGATGTTAACGCCTCTAGGTTGACGGTCTCCTCCACGTAGTTGGAGCCCTGGAAGGTGGTGAGGTACATCACTGCCTCGTACCCCCGCTCATCCGCCGGGTCCTGCCAGGCCAGCAGCGTCTTTTGCACCCACAGCCGGCAGATATATTCCGGCTCCAGGCCGTCGGGGCGCTCCCCAGACATCACCCACTGGTCCCCTGTGTCGGCATTATTGAAAAGAAGGTCCAGTTCCTCCCCCTGGTGGACGGTCCCCAGGTATTCCCCATCCGGGGTGGTGATCTCCAGGTAGTAGTCTTTTTCCCCCTCCTCCTTCTCTGTTCGCTCCCAGGTGGGGGAGGGGACAGGGGGCAGTTCCGGCAGTTCCCGGGAAATTTCCGGCAGCCTGCCGCATCCGGCCAGGGTCAGGGTGGCCAGCAGGGCGCAGATCAGCTGTTTCATCACAGTACCTCCTTTACGGCTTATCCGGCAGCAGGATGGCGCAGGCCAGGTAGGCCCAGAAGCCCGCCGAGCCACAGAGGGCGGCCACCGCCCACAGGATGCGCACGATCGCCACGTCGATGTTCAGATATTCCGCCACACCCAGGCAGACGCCGCAGACGACACGGCCCTCCCGGACACGATATAGTTTCCTCGGTTCCATTGAAAGATATCTCCTTTCTTCCAGTTGCCCGCCCGCTGGTCACGAGGGCTACTCCGTAAAATAGATCTCCACGCTGCCCATGCCGCAATCGATGTTGAAGAAGTTGGGGGCGTCACGGCGGCGGGTCATCCCCCCGTCCATGCCGCCGGTGCTCTCGCTGCCCAGGATGACGGTGCCCATCCCCACGGTGGCCCGGCACCCGTAGTCCTCCTCCCGGCCCCCAAGGGTCATCTCTATACTGCCCATGCCGCACTGGATATCCCCTTTGCCGGTGATCTTGCCGTTGAGGACCAGCGACCCCATCCCCACATCCACATCACACTGGCTGGAGGAAAAGCCCGTCAGGGTCATGCTCCCCATCCCCACCTCCAGGTCGGATTTCCAGGTGGTGACACCATCCATTGTGAGGGTCCCCATCCCCAGTTCCAGGTCCAGTTCCTCCACCACAAAGTCCCGGGGGACGGTGATGGTCACTTGGGGGGCGTTGTGCTCCCAGTTGCGCCCCACGATGGGTTTTCTAGAGGTCAGGTGCTTGTTGTCGCAGCGTATCTTCCAGGTGTCGCCGTCCTGGTAGGTGGAGAACCGCTTGCCGTCGACGTTTTCCGCCCGGATCCAGAAGCCGTCCCCCTCCAGTATCTGTACATCCATGCAGGTCAGTTCAAAATCCAGCTTGCGGACGCTGCCGTCAGGATAGCTGGTCTCCACCGTGTCCTGGCCCCAGAGAGGGTTGTAGCCCCAGCCGGTGAACGCCACCCCCGCCACCGGCATCTGGGTCATCCGGCCCCCCAGCAGGAAGCCGATGCCCCCCAGCAGTACCCCGAGGCCGATGAGGATGGCGGCGGCGCCGCCAACAACGCGATAAAAAGTGTTCATCTCAGTTTCCTCCTTTACGATGGAAAAGCCTGCGGCAGAGGTCCACCACCCCCCGGAAGAGGGCGGGAAGGACATGGACCGCGATCCAGATGCCCAGCAGGGCGGCCAACAGGCCGATGCCGGTGAGGAGCAGCCCGCCCCCTACCCCCAGCAGCCGCAGCCCGGGGGTGATGGCCAGGGCGGTGACAGCCGCCCAAGCGCAGGACACGCCGCCCAACACCAGGGCTCCGGTTGCCACCACGGCGGCTACCACCAGCCCGATGACCACCCCTGCCAGGGCCAGGATGACCCCCACCGCCGCCGCCAACAGCGCCAGCCAGATGGGGCTGCCCAACACCAGCAGGGTAACGATCAGGACCACCGCGCCGCCGGACATCCCCTGGCGGTAGACCTGGGGTTCTGCCTGGCCCCGCTGGCGGTAGGTCTCCGGGCTGGTGGTGTAGGTCTGTCTCCCCTGGCCGGGCTGGTACTGGGGGCCGGGGCGGTAGGTGTACTGGTTGCCCGGGTCGTAGCCGGGATTGCGTTGGGCAAAGTCCTCCTTGATGGTCTGGGCCACCCCCTCCGGGCTGCCCAGGTCCCGGAGCACCGCCTCCCAGTTCTCCTCCCCGGCGTCGGCAAAGTATTCGTCGTAAAACTTGAGGGCGCAGACCCTCTCCTCCGGCGGCAGGGAGATAAGCTGCTGCGCCAGCCGGTACATGAACTCCTGTTTCGTCATGGTATTCCTTCCTCTCTATCCTTGATCCCGGGGAGTTTGTTGACTGTAGAAGACGCGGTCCAGCCTGGACTTGAAATTCTCCCACTCCTCCAACGACTCCTCCAGCAGGACGCCCCCCTTGGGGGTGATGCGGTAGTAGCGCCGGTTGCGGCCTGCGAACTCCTGGTCGTAAACGTCCAGGTAGCCCTCCTTTTGCAGCCGCCGCAGCACCGGGTAGAGGGTGGATTCGGAGATCTCCATCACAGACCGGATGTCCTGGGTGATCTTGTAGCCATAGGTACCGTCCCGGGCCACCACGGAAAGCACGATGGCGTCCATCAGGGCCGCACTGGGTGTGATCGTCATGGTCGTTGCTCCTTTCCCACATGGTGTGGCGTTGTCAATATTATATGACGTATAATATTGTGTGTCAATAGGATATTGTAAAAAATATAATAAGGGCAGGCAACACAAAAGGAGCGGCCCGGCAAAAGCCGCGCCACTCCTCGTTGGAGCCTCTTTTTTGCGCTGTCTGTGGCCCTATCTCCCCAAGGGCGAATTCTCCTCCACATCCCGGAACAGCGCCGCCAGGACGATGATAGCGGCGGTGGCCAGGACCACCTCGGCGGTGCACTGGGCGTAGGCCAGGCCGTAGAGGGGGAACAGCCAGTTGAGAACGATCAGGGCAGGGATCTCCAGAACAATCTTCCGCAGGATGGCGAAGAGCAGCGCCTTTTTGCCGAAGCCGCAGGCCTGGAATACCCCCACCGCCAAAAAGTCCATGCAGAGGAAGGGTAGCCCCAGGCACATTCCCCGGAGGAACCGCCCGCCGTAGGCCACGATCTCCGGGTCCTTCATAAAGAGGGTCACCACCTCCTGGGAGAAGAGGTAGTAGCAGAGGGAGACGGTGGCGATGATCCCCAGGGAGATGCGGCTGGCGTAGAAGAATACATCCTTCATCCGGCGGCCGTTGCCGCTGCCGTAGTTGTAGCTGACCAGGGGCATGATGCCCTGGGAAAAGCCCATGGCCACCTGCATGGGCACCATGCTCACCTTGTGGGAGATGCCCATGGCCGCCACCGCCTGGGCCCCGTAGGCGGAGGTGAAGTTGTTCAGCACCGTCATGCCGGTGACGTTGAGGAGGTTCTGGATGGAGGAGGGGATGCCCACCCCGCAGACCCCCGCCACGATCTCCCGGCGCAGCCGCAGCTGCCGGGGGGAGATACAGACATAGGTCCGGCCCCGGCGGACGAACAGCAGCACGAAGAAGTAGCAGCAGGCGGCGCAGTTGGAAAGGAAAGTAGCGCAGCCCGCCCCCGCTGCCCCCATATCCAGCCCCCAGGGGAGGATGAACACCGGGTCCAGCAGGATGTTCAGCAGGCAGCCGCTCATGGTGCCCACGCTGGCGTGGAGGGCGGAACCCTCCGCCCGGACCAGGTAGGCCATCACCACGTTGAGGATGGCGGGGGCTGCCCCGAAGGTGACGGTCCAGTGGAGATAGGCCCCGGTGGCCTCCACCGTCACCCTGTCCGCCCCCAGGGCGGCCAGCAGCGGGACCCGGAACACCGTGTACCCCAGGGAGAAAAGCAGCCCGGAGCCCACGGCGCACCAGAACCCGAAGGCGGAGCCCTGGCGCACCACATCCAGCTTCTTCTGGCCCAGGGCGCGGCTCATCAGGCTGGAACTGCCCACCCCGAACAGGTTGTTGACGGCGTTGAAGGCCAGCAGCACCGGCGCCGCCAGGGTGACGGCGGCGTTCTGCACCGGGTCGCCCAGCATCCCCACAAAGTAGGTGTCCGCCAGGTTGTAGATGACCATCACCAGGGAACTGATGATGGTGGGGATGGACATCATCATCACCGCCCGGGAGACCGGTGTTCGTTCAAACAGTTCTGCCTTTTGGCTGTCGTCCATGCCAGCAGCCCCCTTTCTATCATGATCTGCGCTGCTCGATCCGCTCACGCAGCTTCTTCAAGGCGTCGCCATAGCGGGTGGAGGAGAGGTGAGGGAAGGCCCGGAGCAGACGGCGGTCCTGGAAGCTGCGCAGCTCCAGCAGGGCCTGGACGCGGCGGGAGTTGTGGACGCTCTCCTCGAACCGTTCCTCCAGCCGCTCCCGCAGTTCCTCCAGGCCGGAGGCCGCAACGCTCTCCTCCAGCCGGGCCTGGAGCCGCTGGCCAAGGGCCTCCGCCCGCTGGCGGCTTTGGGCCCGGTAGGCGTCGATGGCGGCCTGGATCTCGGCCAGGCGGCCGTTGAGGGCCAGGATGTGCCGCACCGTCACCATGCAGTCCGCCGCCCCGGTGAGGAACAGCGCCGCCGAAGCGGCGGTGATAGCGGCAGGGGAAAAGCCATCCACAAAGGCGGACACCCGGGGGTGCACCACCTTGATGAGCAGCACCGAGAAGGCCCCGAAGGCAACCGCCCCCAACAGGCAGACCCGGCCGTTGATGTTGAAGCGGTACTGGGAGTAGTCCCACCACCGGGCGTGGAACAGCTTCTCCATGGCCCAGGAGGTGAGGTACTCCAGGGTGCAGGTGAGCACCATGCTGGAAAAGAACAGGTTCCACACCCGGATGTCCGGCTCCCACCAGAAGGCCAAAATGACCACCAGCGCCCCGAAGCCATAGACCGGGCAGATAGGGCCGTTAAGAAACCCCCGGTTTACCAGTGACCCGGAGGTGATGGAGCAGAGGATGGATTCATAGACCCACCCGAAAAAGCTGTAGATCATCAGCCAAAGAAATATTTTTTCGATCAACAAGGGCATCCGCCGCTTCCCCTTTCTTACAAAATGATAAACTATATGATACACCAACGGCGGGAAAAAGTAAACCGGTTTTCGACCGGTCTCCGGTTTTTCCCCGCCGGGGCTGGCAAAGCGGGGCGGGAGGGTGTATAATTAGGAACATATTGTTGAGAGAGGAGAGGGGAGTTTTGCGCACGATCATCTGGTTCATCTACTTTTGGGGGTACCTGCTGCTGGCCCTGCCCAAGATGAAAAAGGCCCAGCGGCTGGCCGCGGCGGGGGAGTTGGACGCCCGGGACGCCATGGTGGAGGGGATGGTCCAGAAGTGGGCCCGGTCCCTGCTGCGGCTGGCGGGGGTGACGGTGGAGATCACCGGGCTGGAGAACATCCCGGCGGGGCCGTCGGTGTTCGTCCCCAACCACCAGAGTTATTTTGATATCCCGGTGCTGCTGGCCTGGCTGGATAAGCCCCACCCCCTGGTCTCCAAGCAGGAGGTGAAGAAGATCCCCCTTATCCGCACCTGGATGGAGCAGCTGGGCTGTGTCTTTATCGACCGGGACAACGCCCGCCAGTCGGTGGCCGCCCTGGGGGACGCCGCCCGGGAGATCACGGGGCGGGGCCGGTCCTTTGTCATCTTCCCGGAGGGCACCCGCAGCCGTGGGGACGCCATGGGGGAGTTCAAAAACGGCGGCTTCCGGGCCGCCCTCAAGGCGGGGGTGCCGGTGGTCCCGGTGGTCATCGACGGCACCTACCGGGCCATGGAGGCCAACGACATGTGGATCCACCCCGCCCGTGTCCGGGTGAAGGTGCTGCCCGCCATCCCCACCCAGGGGATGAGCCGGGAGGAATCCAAGGCCATCGGCCAGCGGGTCCACGACATGATCGCCGCCGAAAAGCGGGAGACCCGCGGCTAGCCACAATTTTTGGGGCTGTCTCTCAAATTTTGCAGTAGATTTTTGGAAACGTTTCTGATAAAATATATGGCGGTATTTTTCGACGGGAGCATTTTTACCTTGACCATAGCCGAAGGAGAGGGTACAACACGATGAAACAGATCTACGGCTCCAGCCAGAACGGGAACTTGAAGGAAGCGGTCCGGGGCGTCACCAATCCCCAGCTGCTCCTTCTGTTGTCCAATCCCGACCAGTTCGATCTCCATGTCCAGGAGTTGGAAAAACTCTTCCCCGGTGTCCCCAGCATCGGGTGTATGGGGATGTGCTATGATGTGCGGGTGGTGGAAAAAGGGGTGGGGGTAGTGGCCTTTGAAGGGGTCAGCGCCACCGCCAACGTCCTGGAGGAGGTCTCCACCATGCCGGTGAAGTACATACACCGTCTCCAGGAGGACGTCAGGAAGGTGGGGGCCTCCCGGGAGGACACCGTCTGCATCGACTTCTGTACCGGCAACGACGCCTGCGCCCTCACCACCATCTACAGCGTGCTGCGGCCGCTGGGGGTCTCGCTGATGGGGGGCACCGGCGGGGAGGGCCGGGTGTCGGTCAACGGCCGTATCTACCAGGACGCGGTGGCCTATGTCCTCATCAAAAACCGGGGCGGCCGGGTCCGCACCTACAAGGAGAACATCTACCACCAGATGGGGGACTACCGGTTCATCGCCTCCGGCACTGACAAGGCCAAGTACATCATCGGCGCCCTCAACGGCCAGCCCGCCAAGCAGGTGTACCAGCGCATCCTCCACGTCACCGAGCAGCAGATCCTGACCCAGACCTTTAAAAACCCCTTCGGCAAGGTGAACGGGGACGACACCTGCATCATCTCCATCAAGGAGGTGGACGGCAACGCCCTGGCCTGCTTCCGCCAGGTAAACGATTCCGACGTGCTGAACCTGCTGGAACTGGGGGACTTCCGGGCCATCGTGAAGGAGACCATCCACACCATCCAGCACGACTTCCCCCGGCTTTCCGCCGTCTTTTCGGTGAACTGCCTGTTCCGCTACAAGCTGTTCACCGAGCAGCGGTATATGCAGGAATACCTGGCCGAGATGAGCCACCTGGGCAACCACGTGGGCTTCGTGGGCTATGGGGAGCACTACAACAACCAGTTCGTCAACCAGTCCATGTCCTGCGTGGTGTTTGAGTAAAGGAGGAAGGGATATGAGCTTTTTTAAGAAGGACCCCGGCAAAAAGGCCGCGCCGGCCCAGGCCGGGGGTCAAAAGGACCTGTCCCCCATCCTGCACATCACCAACAGCCTGCGGTACTACCAGAAGGAGTTGGTGAAGAAGGAGGTGGACACCCTGTGGGAACTGAGCCTGGTGAGCAGTTCCTTTGACGGGGTGCTCAGTGAAGCGGTGGTGTTCCAGACAAAGCTGGAGGACTTCGAGGACCACTTCGCCAGCATCAGCCAGGTCTCCGATGCCTTCACCGGCGTCAAGACCGAGATCTCCCAGTCGGTGCTCCAGGCCCAGGGGGAGGTGGAGGAACTGAAGAACGTCTCCCAGCAGGTGGAGACCCACTTTGGCGAGATGGACACCACCTTCGCCGGGCTCCAGGGGGACATCGGCAAGATCAAACAGTGCATGGGCAAGATCATCTCCATCGCCGACCAGACCAACATCCTGGCCATCAACGCCTCCATCGAGGCTGCCCGGGCCGGGGAGCAGGGCAAGGGCTTCGCGGTGGTGGCCACCGAGGTGAAGAAGCTGGCCGATGAGATCAAGGAACTCATCGCCGAGGTGGAGTCCAGCGTCAAGGCGGTGGAGCACGGCACCGACCGCCTCAGCGACAGCATCGGCAGTTCCCGCCAGGCCCTGGGGGAGAGCGTCCAGAAGGTCCAGGAGACCTCCGAGATGTTCCACCAGATCATCCACGCCGCCGATGGCGCCGCCAACGTCCAGGCGGAGATCACCCAGGTGCTGGATACCTCCAAGATCGCCCTGAACAGTGTCTGCGGCTTTTTTGACAAGATCAAGGACCGGTACCAGGAGGTGGTGGGCCACATCGAGCGCGTCAGCAAGCTGGGCACCACCAAGAGCGCCATGTTCGAGGACGTGGACCACATGCTTTCCCAGATACCGCCTATCGTAAAGGAATAAGGACCTGTATCCCACGATCGTCTAACGCCTTGTCCCGGCCCCCGGCGGCCGGGATTTTTTGCTGTTGTAACCCGGCGGGTTTTCGTGTATAATCAACTTGATACCGGTCACAGACAAAAAAGCAAAACCTAGGAGGTCGTTTCATCTTGAATAAAAGCGGCGCAAAATTGACCCTGGTCTCGCTGCTGGTGGTGCTGCTGGCGGTGCTGCTGGCCGCCCTGCTGGCCTACCTCACCCCCGGGGAGGGGGAAGGGGACACCGGTCCTTGGGAGCCCCAGGTGGCCCAGGGGCGGCTCCCCGGCTTTGAGGACACCCCGGTGAACAACGACGGGCGGTACTTCTTCTACCAGATATGCCGGGAGGTGGAGTTCCCCCGGCCCACTGCCGCCGCCAGCGTCCTGCTGGAGAACACCCCCGGCAACACCTTCGACATGCAGGTGGAATACACCCTGGACGACTACGGGGTGATCTACCTCTCGCCAGTGTTGCAGCCCGGGGAGCACCTCATCAGCGACAAGCTGACCCAGGAGATACCGGAGGGCAGCTACGACGTCCAGGCCCGGGTCCTGGTGCTGGACCCGGACACCGGGGACAACACCGAGAACTTCTACGAAAACATCACCGTGGTGGTAAAAAACAAACTATTCTAAGGGGAGCGAGGCATCTATGGAAAAGGGGCTCTATCAGGAGCGCAACCTGACCATGCTGGCGGATTTCTACGAATTTACAATGGCAAACGGCTATCTGGAAAGCGGGGCGGGGGACTGCGACGTGGTCTTTGACCTGTTCTTCCGCCGCATCCCCGACGCCGGGGGCTTCGCCATCTGCGCCGGGCTGGAACAGGTGGTGCAGTACCTGCAAAACCTGCGGTTCACCCAGGAGGACCTGGACTACTTCCGGGGCAGAGGCTGTTTTGGGGAAAAGTTCCTCCGGTACCTCCGAGACTTCCGCTTCACCTGCGATGTGTGGGGGGTGCCGGAGGGTACCCCCATCTTCCCCAACGAGCCGGTGCTGATGGTGCGGGGGCCCCTCCTCCAGGCCCAGCTGGTAGAAACGATGCTGCTGGCCACCATCAACTTTGAGACGCTGGTGGCCACCAAGGCCAGCCGCATCGTCCGGGCGGCGGGGGATCGGGCGGTGGTGGAGTTCGGCTCCCGCCGGGCCCAGGGGTACGACGCCGCCATCCTGGGGGCACGGGCCGCCTACATCGCCGGCTGCGCCGGGACGGCCAACACCATCGCCGACCGGGAGTTCGGCATCCCCGCCCTGGGGACGATGGCCCACAGCTGGGTCCAGGTGTTCCCCACCGAGTACGACGCCTTCCGGGCCTACGCCGAGACCTACCCGGACAACTGCACCCTCCTCATCGACACCTACGACACCCTCCGTTCCGGCATCCCCAACGCCATCCGGGTCTTTGATGAAGTGGTGGTGCCCAGGGGCTTCCGGCCCAAGGGGGTGCGCATCGACAGCGGGGACCTGGCCTATCTCTCCAAAAAGGCCCGGAAGCTGCTGGATGCCGCCGGGTACCAGGACGTGAAGATCATGGCCAGCAACTCCCTGGACGAGTACATCATCCGGGACCTGCTGCTCCAGGGGGCCAAGCTGGACACCTTCGGGGTGGGGGAGAACCTGATCACCAGCAAGTCGGAGCCGGTGTTCGGCGGGGTGTACAAGCTGGCGGCGGTGCAGCGGCCCGACGGCGGCTGGGAGCCCAAGATCAAGATCAGCGAGACGGTGGAGAAGATCACCACCCCCGGCTTCAAGCGGGTGTGGCGGCTCTACAGCCGGGAGAACGGCAAGGCCCTGGCCGATTACATCGACCTGCGGGAGGAGGCCCCGGTGGACGACAGCCAGGACATCACCATCTTTGACCCCAACGCCATCTGGAAGCGCAAAACGGTGTACGACTACACCGCCCGGGAACTGCTGGTCCAGGTATTTGACCAGGGGCGCCTCTGCTACCAGTGCCCCGGCCTCGCCGAGGTGCGGGACTACTGCGCCGCCCAGCTGGATACCCTGTGGGATGAGAGCCTCCGCTTCGAGTACCCCCACCGGTACTATGTGGACCTGTCCCAAAGGCTGTGGGACCTGAAGCGGGCGATGCTGGAAAAGGCCGGGAACAAGGCCGGGAACAAGGCCGGGAAATAAGGAGGAAGCGACGATGGAAAAGATGTATCATGTTGGATTCGATGACAGCCACGGGGCGAAGTACGCCATCCTTCCCGGGGACCCGGGGCGGGTGGAGAAGATCGCCGCCTACCTGGAGGAGCCTCGTTTCTACTGCCAGAACCGGGAGTACACCACCTGGCTGGGCAAGCTGGAGGGGGAACCGGTGCTGGTGATGTCCACCGGCATGGGGGGACCCTCCACCGCCATCGGGGTGGAGGAACTGTACCAGACCGGGGTGCGGACCCTGGTCCGCATCGGCACCTGCGGGGGGATGGCCACCCCGGTGATGGGGGGCGACCTGGTGGTGGCCAACGCCGCCATCCGCATGGAGGGCACCAGCAAGGAGTATGTCCCCCTTGAGTTCCCCGCTGTCTCCAACATCGAGGTGACCAACGCCCTGGTGGCCGCCGGAAAGGCTCTGGGGGTGACCACCCACTGCGGGGTGGTCCAGTGCAAAGACTCCTTCTACGGCCAGCACAGCCCGGAGCGGATGCCCATGGGGGAGGAACTGATGAGCAAGTGGCGTTCTTGGATCATGGCCGGGTGCCTGGCCTCCGAGATGGAGAGTTCCGCCCTGTTCATCGTCTCGGCGGTGCTGGGGGCCCGGGCGGGGTGCGTCCTGAATGTCTGCTGGAACCAGGAGCGCAAGCGCCAGGGGCTTTCCAACCCCGAGTGCCACGACACCACCATGGCGGTCCGTGCGGCGGTGGAGGCGGTGCGCAGCCTCATCCGGCAGGACAAGGGCTGAGGAGCCCTGTCATCAGCCCCCCTTCGGGGGGCTTTTTTCTGTTCCCCCTACCCCTCCCCCCGATTGAAAGATTCGGTAAAACCTGCTATAATATCCCAGAGACACACTTGAAGGGATGAACACAATGAAAAAGAGAAGATTGCTGTTTGCGCTGTCCCTGGTCCTGCTGGTGCTGCTGTCCGCCTGCGGCGGAAAACAGCCTGCGCCGGAGCCGGAAAGCGCCACCAAAAGGGAGACGGTGGCCCTCACTGTCTGGGGGGCCGAGGAGGACGAGGCGCTGCTCCGGGAGATCTTCGCCTCCTTCCAGGCCCGGTACGCCGGGGAGGCCGACTTCCAGTTCACCTACAAGCCCCAGAGCGAATCCAACTGCAAGGATGTGCTGCTGGGGGACCTGGAGAAGGGCGCCGACGTTTTCGCCTTTGCCGATGACCAGGTGGCCGCTTTGGCGGCGGCGGGGGGACTGGACCCCATCGGTGACCCGGCGACGGTCCGGGGGGCCAGCCTTTCGGCGGCGGTGGACGCCGCCAGCGTGGAAGGCACCCTTTACGCCTACCCCCTGACGGCGGACAACGGCTATTTCCTCTATTATAATAAGGCTTACTTTACCCAGGAGGATATCCAGAGCCTGGAGCGGATGCTGGAGGCGGCTGCCCAAGCCGAAAAGCTGGTGGCGATGGACTGGTCCTCCGCCTGGTATGTCTACGCCTTCTTTGGCAACACCGGCCTGGAGGTGGGGCTCAACCCCGACGGCCTGACCAACTACTGCACCTGGAACGGCACCGACGGCCCCATCCGGGGGGTGGATGTGGCCCAGTCGATGCTGAACATCGCCGCCAGCCCCGCCTTTGCCAGTATGACCGACACCCAGTTTATGGACGGTGTCCGGGACGGTACGGTGGTGGCGGGTATCAGCGGGGTTTGGAACGCCGTGGCGGTGGAGGAGGTCTGGGGCCGGGATTACGGCGCCGCCAAACTCCCCAGCTACAGCTGCCGGGGGCAGCAGGTCCAGATGGCCTCCTTCTCCGGCTGCAAACTCATCGGGGTCAACGCCTACTCCAGCCACCCGGAGTGGGCCGCCCGGCTGGCGGAGTGGATCACCAGCGAGGAGAACCAGCGGCTCCGCTTCCAGATGCGGGGACAGGGCCCCGCCAACGCCGCCGCCGCCGCCTCCCCGGAGGTACAGGCTTCCCCGGCCATCGCCGCCCTGCTTGCCCAGTCGGAGTTTTCCCAGCTGCAGCGGGTGGGGGGCAAGTTCTGGGACCCTGTGGCGGCCTTCGCCGGCAACATGGCGGCGGGGGACCCCGGCGGGACCCCCTTGCAGGCCCAGCTGGACCGGCTGGTGGAGGGAGTCACCGCGCGGTAGCGGTACCGGCGGGCACATATTGGGGGAGGCATAGATGATGAAAGGCAAAATGACATTACAGCGGCGCTTGATCCTGCCCATCCTTCTGCTGGGGCTGGTGACGCTGTTTTCCAACCTGCTGGCGGTGTTCAGCATCAACAACGTCCACGCCAACGCCGGGACCATCGTGGACCGGTACATGGTCAGCGAGGCCCGTTTGGAGGAACTGCGGCGCTCCATGATGGATGTCCACCGGCTGGCCCTGTCCCACATCGTGGCGGCGGACCACGCCACCATGATACGGCTGGTGGGGGAGATCAAGGAGGAGGAGGCCGGGCTGGATGAGCAGCTGGCCGCCTACCAGTCCTTTGTGGCCCCGGAGGACATGGAGACCTACCGCTCCCTGCTCCAGGACTACGATTCCTTTAAGCATTCCCTGGTCTATCTGGTCTGCGCCAGCGCCGACAGCAAGACCCAGGACGCCTACGCCATCGCCAACGGCGACGTGGCCAGCTGGAGCGGCGCGGTGGAGAAGCGGCTGGACACCCTTTCCGCCTCGGTGAGCAGCCAGGCGGAGGAGGCCCGGGACCGTCTTTCCGCCGTCTACCTCACCGCCCTCATCACCAGCGCCGCCGCCCTCCTCATCGGCATCCTGCTGGTGATGGCGGCCTTCCGCATCATCCAAAGGTACGTCATCGCCCCCATCCGGGACGCTATGGGCACCCTCCAGGGCAGTTCCCAGCGCATCAGCGGCGTGGTAGGGGAGGTCCGCCAGCGGACCCGGACCTCCAGCGGCAGCGTCCGGGAGCTCTCCCGGCTGACGGAACGGCTTTCCGCCGTGCTGGAGGAGATCGCCGGCAGCACCGCCTCCATCCAGGCCAGCGCCGCCGGGACCCAGGGGGACGCCAGGAGCATCGCGGAGGAATGCTCCGCCATCACCACCTACGCGGTGGAGATGCGGGGCCGGGCCCAGGAGATGGAGCAGGCCGCCAAGTCGGAGGAACAGGCGGTGCGGGCCAAGACCACCGAGATCCTCTCGGTGCTGGACGAGGCCATTGAGAAGAGCCGCCAGGTGGACCGGATCAACATCCTCACCAAGGATATCCTCTCCATCTCCGCCTCCACCGACCTCATCGCCGTCAACGCCTCCATCGAGGCCGCCCGGGCCGGGGAGGCGGGCAAGGGCTTCGCCGTGGTGGCCCAGGAGATCCGCAAGCTGGCCGATTCCTGCGCCGAGACCGCCGGCCACATCCAGGAGGTGAGCGGGACGGTGACCGGGGCGGTGGAGTACCTGACCGGCAGCGCCCGGGAACTGTCCGATTACCTGAGCAAGGCCATTCTGGACCAGCTGGAGCGGACGGTCCAGGCAGGGTGCCAGTACCGGGAGGATTCCTGGTACATCGGCCGGTCGATGGAGGCGTTCAACGACCGAACCACCCACCTGGGTTCCGCCATGGACGAGATCGCCAGTTCCATCACCAGCATCTCCAAGGCCATCGACAGCGCGGTCTCCGGCATCAACGGCGCCGCCGGCAGCACCCACACCCTGGTGGACGACATGGCCGGTATCACCGCCGGCATGGACACCAACCAGGAGATCGTGGGAGAACTGCAAAAGCAGATGGATGTCTTTGCCAACCTGTAACAGAAAAGGGCCTTCCCCCAAAAAAGCCGGGGGAGGTCTCTTTTTTTGCCCCGCAAGATACTGCGACACGCCGTTTGTTTTTTTGCGGGGACTGCCATAAATCTCCAGAAAAACCGGGAAAGACAAGCGGTTTTTCAGGGGTTTTGCTTTTTTATATAAAATTTTTGTATAGACAGGCTGTTTTCTATTGCAAATGATAATAAACTGTGGTAATATATTTACTAAGGTCAATTTATCACCCGGTAACAATGGATATCCCAGCGAACGGAGGTCCAGAACCGAACAGATGAAAACGCCTTCATCTGTTTTTTATTTTTGGGGCCGGAGGGGACGCTTTGCGGTGGATGAGACATGAGGGGGAAGGAGAAGGGCGTATGAAAAAAAGAGATTACATCGTGCTATCCACCGTGGTACGGGGGCACTGTGCCACCCAGCAGGAGGTGGCGGCCCAGACCGGCTATCCCCTGGGGCTGGTGAGTTCCTCCCTCAAGTACCTCATCAAGGAGGGGTACCTGGCCGAGGACTACTTCCTCACCCCAAAGACCATCGAGATGTTCCGGCGCAACACCCCCCGCCGGGCGGTGATCCTGGCCGCCGGGCCGGGGCTGCGGATGGTCCCCATCAACAACACCCCCAAGGCGCTGCTGACCATCGGCGGGGAGTCGCTGATCGAACGGCTCATCAACCAGCTGCACCGCACCGGCATCTACAACATCGCCGTGGTGGTGGGGTACCAGAAGGAGAAGTTCGACTACCTGACCGGCCTTTACAACGTGGAACTGATCGAAAACCCCCGCTGGGCCGAAGGGGACAGTCTCCACTCCCTGGCCTGCGCCGCCCATCTGCTGAACAACTGCTACGTCATCAACGGCGACGTCTGGTGCGGCGAGTGCCTTTTCAGCCGCTCCGAGTACAGTTCCTGGTACGCGGTGCGCAGCTACTTCGACGATCATTCCATCGTCCGGGTCACCCGGGAGATGGAACTGGTGGGGGCCAAAAAGGGCGGCGGCAACGCCATGTGCGGCATCGCCTACCTGTGTGACGAGACCTCCGCCATCGTGCAGGCAAACCTGGAACGGCTCTCCGCCGACCCGGACTACAAGCGCGCCTGCTGGGAGCAGGCCCTCATTGGTCAGGGCAACCGGCTGGTGGGCTACGCCAATGTCATCACCGGGATGCTGGTGATGCCGGTGAATACATACGAGGACCTGCGGCTGCTGGACAGCGGCTCCAAGCACCTGGAGAGCCGCCGGATGGCCCTCATCAGCCAGCTGTTCGACGTCTCCGCCGGGGAGGTCACCGATATCCACCCCCTTTCCAGCGGCATGACCAACCACCTGATGCACTTCTGCTGCAAGGGGAAGGACTACCTGATGCGCTCCCCCGGGGAGGGCACCCAGAAGCTGGTGAGCCGCCAGAAGGAGAGCGCCGTCTACAAGGCCCTGGCCAGCACCGGGATGGAACTTTCCGACAAGGTGCTCTACCTGAACCCGGACACCGGCTACAAGGTCACCGAGTTCTGGACCGATTCCCGGCCCTGCGACCCGGAAAACCCCCAGGAGGTTGCCGCCTGCATGCGCCACCTGCGGCGGTTCCACCAGCAGAAGCTGCAGGTGGACTTCCGCTTCGACCTGCGGGCCCAGCTGGACTACTACGAGGACCTGCGGCAGGATTCCATGCCCTTTGCCGATTACGACCAGACCCGCCGCCACATCAACGAACTGCTGCTGCGCATCGACGAATGCCCCAAGGAGGAGTGCCTGGCCCACATCGACTCGGTCTACGACAACTTCCTGATGGTGCGGCAGCCGGACGGCAGCCAGCAGGTGCGGCTCATCGACTGGGAGTACGCCGGGATGAGCGATCCCCACCTGGATATCGCCATGTTCTGCATCTACGCCTACTACGACCGTGACCAGATCGACCAGACCATCGACTTCTACTTCGAGGGCGGCTGTTCCGACCTGGTGCGGCAGAAGATCTACTGCTATGTGGCGGTGGCGGGGCTGCTGTGGACCAACTGGTGCGAATACAAGGGCCGGATGGGTGTCAAGTACGGCGCCTACGAGATGCGGCAGTACCAGTACGCCAAGCAGTTCTACGAATACGTGGTCTCCCTGTGGCCGGATGGCGTTCCCGCCGCCGGCGAGGAGGCATTGGTTTGACCGGTACCCCGTTCCGGTCCGTCCCCAAAGGAGGTAAGACCGGATGAAAAAGAATGAGAACAACACCTCGATCCGCGCCCTGCTGCGGCAGCTGGACCCCACCGATATGCTGGTGCCCCTCTTTGTGGTCACCGGGCTGTGTGTCCTCTTTATCCTGGCCCCGGGGGAGAGCACCCGCATCGTGGACGCCATCCGGGGGTTTCTTGGCAACCAACTCAGCGCCTTTTACATCCTCATCGGCGTGGGATTTTTGATCGTCTCCCTTTACATCGCCTTTTCCAAGTACGGCGATATCCGTCTGGGTGGCCCGGAGGAGAAACCTGCCTACAGCAACTTCCAGTGGGGGGCGATGATCTTTACCGGCACCATGGCGGCGGATATCCTTTACTACTCCTTCTGCGAATGGGCCCTTTACGCCCAGGAGAGCCGCATTTTACAGCTGGGCTCGGTCCAGGACTGGGCCAGCACCTACCCCCTCTTCCACTGGGGACCGGTGCCCTGGAGTTTCTACATGGTGCTCAGCGCCTGCTTTGGGTTTATGATCCACGTCAGGAAGCGCACCAAGCAGAAGTTCAGCGAGGGCTGCCGGGCGCTGCTGGGGGACCGTGTGGACGGCCCCATCGGCCACCTTATCGACCTGATCGCCATCTTCGCCCTGCTGGCCGGGACGGCCACCACCTTCTCCCTGGCCACCCCGCTGCTCAGTTCGGTGCTGGGGGAGTTGTTCGGCCTTCCCTCCTCGGTGGCCCTTACGGTGGGGCTGCTGGTGCTGGTGGCGCTGGTCTACACCGCTGATGTCATCATCGGCTACCACGCCATCATGAAGATGTCGGTGATCTGCGCCTGGCTCTTCTTCGCCCTGCTGGGGTACTTCTTCTTCGGTGGCGGCCAGGCCCAGTACATCCTGGAGACCGGCATCACCGCCATCGGCAACCTGGCGCAGAACTTCATCGGTATGGTTACCTGGGCCGACCCACTGCGTGCCAGCGGCGACGGCAGCACCGGCTTTGTCCAAAGCTGGACCGTCTTTTACTGGGCCTACTGGATGGCCTGGTGCGTGGCCACCCCCTTCTTCGTGGGGGTCATCAGCAAGGGGCGCACCATCCGGGGGACCATCATCGGCGGCTACATCGCCGGGCTTTCCAGCACCTTCCTTTCCTTCATCGTCTTTGGCAACTACGGCCTGGGGCTGGAGATGCGGGGGCGGCTGGATGTCTCCGGGGCCGTCGCCGCCGGGGCGGATATCCCCACCGTCATCATCTCGGTGTTCCGAACCCTGCCGCTGCCCTTTGTGGCCCTGGCGCTGCTGTTCATCACCATGGTGCTGTTCTACGCCACCACCTTCGATTCCCTCACCATGGTGGTGGCCGCCTACTCCTACCGCCGCCTGGCGGACGTGGAGGACCCACACCACGCGGTGCGCATCTTCTGGGCATTTATCTTTATCATCTTCCCCATCGGGCTCATCAACGCCCAAAGTTCCCTCAGCAGCCTCCAGTCGGTCTCCATCGTGGCGGCTTTCCCCATCGGCATCGTCATCGTGCTGCTGGTGGCCAGCTTCCTACGGGACGCCGGCCGTTACCTGGAGGAGAGAAAGCACTCCCGCCCCGTCAGCGGGGAGGAGGACTGATACCCGGACTTTTGGATCATCATACCGGTGGTCCTTAGAGTAAGTCCCGCCGGAAGGCAGGGGAGAGACCCCCTTTCCGCCGGGGCGAAGAACGTGTTTTGTGAGGAGGAAAAACTATGGCAAAAGTTCGTTCCGCAGCAACCACCAAGTGGATGACCCTGATCCTGGTCGCCTTTGCCGGTGGTATCATCACCAAGCTTCCGTATCTCCGCGAGACCTACATGGCCCCCCTGATGGAGGCCACCGGCGCCAACGCCACCCAGCTGGGCCTGATCATGTCCGCCTATGGCATCGTCAACTTTATCTGCTACTTCCCCGGCGGCATCCTGGCCGATAAGTTCAGCTGCAAATCCCTCATCGTCTTTTCCTGCATCGGCACCGCCCTGGCCGGCTTCTGGTTCTGGACCATGCCCGGCTTCATCTGGCTGGTGGTGATCCACGCCATCTTCGCCATCACCACGGTGTTCACCTTCTGGGCCGCCATGGTGAAGAGCATCAACCGCCTGGGCGAGGCGGAGGAGCAGGGCCGTCTCTTCGGTCTGCTGGAAGGCGGGCGCGGCCTTATCGGCACTATCGCCGCCTTTGGCTCGGTGGCGGTGTTCTCCTGGGCCACCAACAGCATCGGCGGGATGCAGAACGCCATCATGTACTACTCTATCCTGATGCTGGTGGCCGGTGTCCTCTGCTTCCTCTTTATGGAGAATGACAAGCCGGTCCCCAAGACCCCCGAGGAGAAGGCCGCCCAGGGCAACCCCCTGAACATGAAGGACTTCATGGAAGTGGCCAAGATGCCCCGTGTCTGGCTCTGCGGCCTGCTGGGTATCTGCAACTACTCCGCCCTCATCTTCCACGGCTATGTCACCGCCTACCTCTCCGCCGCCTTTGAGATCCCCGATTCCACCGTCGCCACCCTGTCGGTGGTCCGTACCTACATGATGATGATGCTGGGCGCCTTCGCCGCCGGCTTCATCGCCGACAAGATCGGCAGCCGCATCAAGTTCATCCAGTACGGCTTCATCGGCATGACCATCTTCGCCCTGGCCTATGTGGTCATCCCTGCCGGCAAGTCCTCCATCCCCCTCATCGTGGCTACCTTCGTGGTCTACGGCCTCTGCCTGTACTCCATCAAGGCCCTGTACTTTGCCACCATCGACGAGGTCATGGTCCCCAAGCACCTGGCGGGCACCGCCTCCGGCGTCATCTCCCTGTGCACCTACGCCCCGGAGATCTTCCTGTACACCCTCTCCGGCAGCATGGTGGATAAGTATGTCGGCACCGCCACCCCCCTCAAGGGCTACATGAACTGCTTCATCGCCATGTCTGTCCTTTCCGCCATCGGCTTTGTCTCCGCCATCGTCCTGCTGCGGATGAACAAGAAGGCCCGCCTGGCCGCCGGCCTCCAGGCCTGATCGATTTCAGAGAGGATCGCGTCTGTTATGATCAAAAACTACGCCCATCGTGGCTTTTGCAGCCAATATCCAGAGAACACCATCCTGGCCTTCCAGAAGGCCCTGGAGGAGGGTGTGGACGGCATCGAGAACGACGTCCAGCTGTCCAAGGACGGTCACATCGTCATCATGCACGATGAGAGCGTCGACCGCACCACCAACGGCAAGGGCTGGGTGAAGGACCTGTCCCTGGCGGAGTTGAAGGAGTTGGACGCCAGCGAGAAATTCGGCAGCCAGTTCGGCGTCCAGCGGGTCCCCACCCTCCGGGAGTACCTGGAACTGGTGAAGAATCAGTCCATCATCACCAACATCGAGATGAAGACCGGGGTCTTTGAGTACCTGGAGATGGAGCAGATGCTGGTGGATATGCTACGGGAGTACAAGGTGGAGGACCGTGTCCTCATCACCAGCTTCAACCACTTCACCATCATGCGGATGAAGGAGCGGGCGCCGGAGATCAGGTACGGCTTTTTGGCCTACGACTGGCGGCTGGACGCCGGGGAATACACCAAGAGGAACGGCATCCCCTGCTATCATCCCGACTACCACAACCTCACCCCGGCGGTGGTGGAGGACCTCCATAGCCACGGCATCGAGGTGAACCCCTACACGGTGGACGACCCGGCGGACATCCGGGACATGATAGCAAAGGGCGTCCACAGCGTTATCACCAACTGCCCGGACGTGGTGAACCGCGTCCGCAAAGAGGGGTAGCATCCCCTACACAAGGCAGAGCGGCCCCGGGTCCAGCTTGGAGACAGGCCAGGGCCCGGGGCTGTAAAATATTGACAAAAGAGAGAAAAAAGCTATTGACTTTTGGAGGGGGGCGTGGTAAAATAAATAAGCTATTTGAGATGGCATGCGCTCGTAGCTCAGCTGGATAGAGTGACTGGCTACGAACCAGTAGGTCGGGGGTTCGAGTCCCTCCGGGCGCACCAAAAAAAGGACACGCCATGCGTGTCTTTTTCCGTAAATAGCAAGGGCCTGTGGCTCAGCTGGGAGAGCGCTGCGTTCGCATCCATAGTGAGACACATCCGACCCGATTTTCCGTTCCCCGTTTTCCTGTCCGATTTGTTGGACTTTCCCCTGAAAATCGAATATTCCAGAAATCCAAAATTCGCAACTTTTTTCGCACGAAAAGTGCCGATTTGGGCTCGTAGCTCAGCTGGGAGAGCGCTGCGTTCGCATCGCAGAGGTCGAGGGTTCGATCCCCTTCGAGTCCACCATTCGGACCGTACTCGAACTTTTGAGTGCGGTCCTTTTTCTTGTATGTTGTAGAAGATCATCGCCTGGCCGTTTCTGACCTCGATCCGGGCGATGAACGTGTCAACGAGACGCTGCCGGAAGGCGGCGTCTTTTGTATCCCCATTTCTGAACGAACGAAGCCAAGCCCCGACCGCCTCACTGGTGAGCCGGGGCTTTTTCATTTCTGCCCGCTCAATCTCCACGAGCAGCTCCTCCTCTTCGGCTTCCAGCTCCGCCAGGCGACCGGCAAGGCCCCGGGCCCCGGTGCCCTCCTCGATGGCGTCCAATATGTTCCGCTGGCGCTTCCGGTTTGAGTCGAGCTGCTTCCGGTATGCTGCGGCCGGATCCAGAGCGTCCTCCTGCTCCTGGATCTCCAGGATCCGGACCGTGAGCTTCTCGATCATGTCCTCGGTCAGCATGTCCTCGACCGTGGCCTCGATGACCCGATCCTCGAAGTGATCCCGGGGGATCGGCTTCAGCTCGCACTTCTCGCCGCGCTTCTTCGCGCCACACTTGTAATAGTGGTACACCTTCCCCGTTTTACTGGTGCCGGACTCCCCGTTCAGCATCGCCCCACAGTATGAACAAAAACATTTACAGCTCAGCAGATAGTCCACTTTTGCCCTCCCTGCCGCGTTATTGCGCGGCGTCCCGAAGTGTTTGGCCGCCTCCTCGAAGGTGGCCAGGTCGATGATGGGATCCGTCAGGATCTCAACCCCCTGGATCTCGAAGCGGCCGAGGTACTTTTCGTTCCGTAACATCCGATAGATCACGGCCTGGGTGATCGGCTTCCCGCGCTGGCCAGTGACGCCGTGCTTTCGGAAGAGCTCGACCAGCTCCTTCGTCTGGGCCCCGGCGTTGTGCATCCGGAAGGCTTCCCGGACAACGGCAGCCTTCTCCTCGTCGACGATGATGTGCTTCTCGTCGTCCACCGTGTAGCCGATCGGCAGCGGCGCCCCACAATACTGTCCCTTTTTCGCGGTCTCCCTCATGCCCCTGACGATCTTCTGCCGGAGGTCTGCGGAGTAATACTCGGCCAGGCCTTCCAGAACGCTCTCCAGGATGATCCCCTCCGGGCCCTCCGGGACAGACTCCTCAGCATACAGCAGACGGACGCCCGCCTTTTTCAGCTTCATTTTACTGAGGGCGATGTCCTGCCGGTCCCGCCCGAAGCGGTCGATCTTCCAGACGATCACGCACTCGAAGCGATGCTGCTCCGCGTCGTGCAGCATCCTCTGGAACTCATTCCGGCCGACGATGCTCTTCCCTGAGATGTGCCGGTCGGCATATATTTCAACAATCTGGATCCCGTTTCTCTCTGCATAAGCCTGGCAGTCAGCGACCTGGCCCTCGATGGACTGGTCCGTCTGGTTTGGCCCCGCAGAGTATCTCGCATAAATAGCGCCCAGCATAAGCGTCAGCCTCCTATCTTTGCAAGCGCTTCATCATGAAGCTGCTGCACCAATGCAACATTGACCGCCGACATCTGGTAGTAGTACGGCTCCAGCGCCGTCTGAAACTTCTCAAACTGGGAGCGCTTCCCTCTAACAGTCTTGACTTTCTCAGCGTTCAGCAGAGCCTTCTGGAAGTATCTCAGAATGAAATCACGGGTGGCGGCTTCCTCCTGCTCCTGGGCCATTCTCAGCACCTCTGCGGGCTTCGTACCCTTAAACTTGACATACTTCGAGAGCTCGGTCAGCTTTCCGGCCAAGTCTTTCAAACTCGCATAATCAGTGAAGAATGAGTCCGGATCCGTGGTATTGTTTACTACGTCCCGGGCTTTTTGCATATCGGCAAGCCACAGGGGCGCCAAAAGTTCGGCGTTCTTTTTCTTTTTACTATTTCCGAACATAAGTATTACCCTCCGATCTTCCTGGAATTTTTCGCGAGGCCGTTCAGCAGGAAGTCAAGGTAGAGCGCCATCTGGCTCTCCACTCCCTTCATGCTCTCCTCGGTGATCTCATACTCAGCGCCGTCATGGGTGAGGATCACGTTCCCCTCCGCGTCATACAGCACAACCCAGCCCAGGAGCCGCATCTGCTGCTCCAGGCAATAGGAAAAGCTGGCCGCTTTCCGATCCTCCGCCCAGCCGGAGAACTCGGCGGCCGTCATGCCTAAAGCCTTCGCGAAGGCGGGAACCTTCGCCCTGGGCACATCAGCCGCGCCGAGCTCGATCTTATTGATCGAGCTTTTATGTTTATAGCCCAGCATTTTCGCCAGTTCTTCCTGGCTGAGTCCGAGCTCTTCTCTTCTTTGCTTTATCTTCTGCCCTAAGTTTTCCATGTTCACTGCCTCCTCGGGAAAATTATTATATCATAGTGAGTAAGAAATTTCTACTTTTTCAGAAAAAATAGTTGACTTTCTTTCTGCGCGGAGTTATCCTATGTTCAGGTAGAAAAATATTCTACCCGAGACACAGAAAAACGAGGAGGGCGCCAAGATGGCAACTTTGAGAAAAACCGCGAGCGAGTACGCCGACGAGATCCGCGAGGGGACCGCCTGGGTCATCGTCTGGAAGACCGACCGGAGCTGGAACGCTCAGGCGTTCTGGCTGACTTGTGACAAAAACGAGACCTTCGAAGAGGACGACCTGCCGGAAGTCCGCGAGATCCTGCGCCAGGATCCCAATGCAGTCATGCTGAACGGCTACTACTGCGGGCACTTCGGAGAGGACATGACCGTGGACGAGCTGGCAGCGGGCATCCGCTGGCACTATGAAAACGGCTGCAACCGCGTGAACGGCTCCACCGCGCTCCCTGACGAGGCGCCCGCCCCGGAGCTCCCTGTCTACGGCTACGTCAACGGCGAGCCGGTTTACAGCCGCGACGAGTTCGTCTTCAAGGCTCGCGGGCGCGGCCCGATCGAGGACGACGAGGAGCTCATTGCCTTCGCGGAGAAGGTCACGGGCGGCTGGTATAACGCCGGGTGGCGTCGGTCATTCACCGGCTACTATCTCGGCGACTACGCCCTCGACGAGCCCAAGAGGAGCCTGACCGCTCAGGAATACGCCCGGCTCCGGGAGCTTCAGAAGCAGGCCCAGGCCGCCCTGAAGGCCGCCGACGAGGCCCGCGAGTGGAAGCTGAAGGGCCGCTACGGCTACGCGGACAACAGCGTCGAGGAAGTCTACGTCGACAAGGACGGCGTCGAGAAGCGCGTCATGGTCGTCGCCCCTCACGGCGACGCCTGTTAATGAAAAGGAGGAGACACATGCCAAAGAAACGGAACCGGGGACGAGCGCCCCAGAAGTGCTGCGAGACCTGCGGCAACCTGATCCCGATCGGTGAGGGGGATCACATCTGCGACGAGTGCTGCGGAAGCGATGGCAGCCCCTCGGCGCTGGTCCTGGAAGAATACGCCCCCGGCGAGGACTACTTCGCCTGTGGCGGAAAGAAGTGGACGCCACAATGAGCGCGACGGGACGCGGGGCCGTCCGGCAGGCCTATGACTTCTATGCCACCCCGCTCGAGAGCGTCTACAGCTTCCTGGACAGCTTCGAGGGCATCACCCTGAGTGACCGGATCCTGGAGCCATCCGCTGGGAACGGCAACATCATCCGGGCGCTCCGGGCCCGGGGCTTCACCAACCGGATCGACGCCGTGGAGATCCGGCCGGAAGAATGGGAGCACCTGGAGGGCATCGCGGACGAAGTCATTCTCGGCGACTTCCTCAGCTACGAGCCCGATCTGGGCTATGACGTCATCATCGGCAACCCGCCCTATAGCCTGGCCCAGGAGTTCGTCGACAAGGCGCTGGAGCTGCTGGCCCCTGGGGGCCTGCTGATCTTCCTGCTCCGGACAGCGTTCCTGGAGAGCGAGAAGCGCTTCAGCTGGTGGCAGGACCATCCGATCAGCGGGCTCTACACCCTGCACAAGCGGCCGAAGTTTACCGGCAAGGGAACCGACGCGACCAGCTACTCCTGGTTTGTATGGGAACGGGGGGGACTGAGCGGCAGACGATAAAGATCATCTAACACCAAGGGAAGGAGGTACACCATGACCAACACGAAACTGCTCCGGGAGAAAATCGAGGCCAGCGGGCTAAAGCTTCAGTACATCGCCGATCAGCTGGGGATCTCGGGCAAGGCGCTGACCATGAAGATCGAGAACCGGACGGAGTTCAAGCCGTCCGAGATCGTCAAGCTCAGCGAGCTGCTCCGCATAAAAACAGCCGAGGAGCGCACTCAAATTTTTTTAATCTAAAAGTAGAAAATTTTTCTACGAGGAGGACAACATGGCACGAGAAAACAACAGTCCGGATCTGACGATGCTGGCGCTGGCCGCCTACGACGCGATCCGGAAGAACATGGAGGAAAATAATGGAGAAGAGAAAAAAGCGGCGCCGGTACACGCTGCGGGGGCAGCTGCTCAGTCTGGCACTCGGCATCACGATCGGGCTCCTGGCGGGGCTGGCACACGCGAACAGCGTCCAGCGACACAAGCAGGCTATCGCCTCATTACCATCTGAGCCCCCGGTCATAGTGACCACCCAGGAAGCCCCAGAGACGCCCACAGCGCCTCCTGAGCCCTACAACGACCCGAACATCCCGGACAACGTGGAAGAGGCTGCACGAGCCGCTGGCTCGGCTTATGACCTATCTCCTGAGCTTCTGGAAGCCGTTGCATTTCATGAGAGCCGTTACAGCCTGGACGCGGTCAATGGTGACTGCATCGGCCTGATGCAGATCGCGACCCGCTGGCACGAAGACCGGATGGAGCGCCTGGGAGTGACCGAGGCAGACCTCTGGAAGGCCGGGCCGAGCATGATGGTCGCGGCGGACTTCCTGGACGAGCTGATCCGGCGCTATGACGATCTGGGCACGGCTCTGATGTACTACAACGGCGGAGGCAACCACATGGCTGTGTAGCTGTCCGTCTCAATGGTCACGCCGCCGCTTCCTGCGCCAAGCGATTGATGGGTCTGCGGCTTTGTTCCCGCCAGCGCAGCGGCTACCTCGTAGCCTTGTGCGCCGATTTCCGGGCTGACCGCTGTCTGTCCCGCCGCTGTGCGTATCTGCGGGGCTGGATTCCGGCCGGCTTCACTGCCAGTGGCTTTCGTGGCGGGATGCGGTGCGCTGTATGCGCCCACGCCGATGTCCGTTGCGACCTCCACCGACCTCTGCGCCAGTCTGGTGGCTTCCTGCGGCTTCGTCCCTGTAAGGTCAGTCTGTGCCGTGTACCCGCTTGCGCCTACCTCTGCGGTCACCACTGCGCCGCCTGTGTGGAAGAGTGTCTGCGGGTCCGGCTTCGTGCCGGCCGGCTCTGCCGTGAACGGGTATCCGTCCCCGGCGATTTCTGCGGTCACTCCCGTGTCCGCTCTGCCGCCCTTGATGTTCGTGTGCGGATATTGCCCGGTCACGCTTTCCTCGGACGCTGGAGGGGCTTTCGCAGTGTAACCGCCGCCGTTAATCTCTGCGCCCACGCCCGTGTGCGTCTGCTGGAACACCGTGCTGGGCGGGTTCATCCTCTGTGGGTTCTCTATGCTCCCGCTGGCAAATACTGTCCCGGCCGCATCCGGCTGGATTGCCGCCGTCAGTTCGTCTATGTCCACCGTCACCAGAAGGTCGCGGAGCTGCGCCTTGACATTGATGTTCGGGCGTGTGCCGCATGGGTACTGGTTTGTCAGCCCAAAACCGACAAGATTCCAGCTGGTGTCCACCTCTATCGTGATGTCCACCTTTGTCTCTATCGCCGCTTCAAACGCCAGGTGCGAGGGCTTTATCTCCCGGATATAGGTGAAAATCTTGGCGTAATTCAGCGGGTTCTTCCCGGAAGGGTGCAGGATCACCTCGAAACGGTACGGTCCCACAAAATCGTTGACCTCTACCTCTCCGTCTGCGCCGCCAATCAGGGCGGTCACGCCCCTGCGGATAACCTCCGGGTTGATTGGCTTCACGCCCACGATTTTGGAAAGGATTCTCTGCCGCCTGTATTCCAGCGGGAGCGTTTCGTCCGGCTCGATGCCGTACACCCATTCCCAGATGGCTACGCTCCATGTGCAAGTCTGCGGGTGGATTTCATTCTGCAGTTCCTCTGCCCATCCCCGCATTTCGTCCCATTCCCGACCGATGACCTCGTACATCCACAGCCCGGTGTAGGAATTGCTGTAAAAGCCTTTGGTCACCATTCCCAGGAATGTTTCTGCTTCTGGGCTTTGGATGATGGTGTCAAGGTCAGGCTTGGACATTGAGTGTCACCTCCCCGGTCACAGGGTACTGCACCTGGGTTATGGCAATGTTCGCCGTGCCGCCGTTGACTGTCAGTCCCGTGTAATCTTTCACGCCGCTGGTTTTGGCGAGGACTGCGCCCACCTGTACCCATCGGATGTAGCCTGTGTGTTCTGCGGGGTTGTCTGTGGCTTCCTGACCGACCTCCAGCCAGTATTTGTCCAGGTTTTCCCGGAATCGCTTCTCAATCGTGCCGATGTCCTCTCCGGCATCAATCTGGACGCTTGCTTTGATGTTCACTGTCAGCCCTGCCGGGGCTATCACGGTCAGGTGCGCTCCGATTGGCATCAACCGCGCCGGGTCCCGTTCGCCTGTTCCCGCTATGTGGAGGTAGACCGCATCCAAAATCTGCTGATCTCTGTAAGGACTGCCTGGAAGTCCCGCCCTGCGTTGCTGCTAAAGGCTCCGGGGACATTCTCCCAGACGATGTATCTCGGTTTCCGTCCATGTGTCTTTTCCCTCATTTCCTTGATGATTCGTATTGCTTCGAGGAACAGCCCCGACCGCTCCCCGCTCAGTCCCTGCCGCCGGCCGGCTACGCTCAGGTCTTGACACGGGCTGCCAAAGGTCACGATGTCCACGGGTTCGATTTCGCCGCCGTTTATCGCCGTAATGCTCCCCAGGTGCTTCATGTCCGGGAATCGCCGGGTTGTCACCCGGATGGGGAACGGTTCAATCTCCGAAGCCCACAGGGGCGTTATCCCTGCCATCGTTCCCGCCAGGGGGAAGCCCCCCGCACCGTCAAAAAGTGAGCCTAATGTCATCATACCCGTTTCCTCGTTTCTCTGCGTTCTGCTTCCTGCTACCGCCCGATGCGCCAGAGCCTGTCAACCGTTGCGAGGTAGTCTATCGCCGCCGCGCCGCCCAGCTTCACCCGCCATTCCTCCGGCAGTTCGTCTTTGCGGACGCTTGCTTTCCCGGTCGTGTTCCAGTCCGTCCACATCGGGTTGAAGCACACGCTCCCGCCCTGCTTTGCTTCCCTTGCCGTGATCGCGGCTTGCCAGTAGCACCAGGGGATCAGGTAAAAATCCGAAAGCTGGAAGCTGATCAGCACAAAGCCTATCCCGTTGCCCTGCGCCGTCCAATCCCGCAGGAAATCGCATTGATGCGGCTCTACCCGCTTCAAGTCTATCTTGTCTGCGGCGCAGTGCTTTGCTTCAAAGGCTATCGGCGTTCCTGCGTACTGCCCCATGAAATCCACCGTTGCCTTTTCCTCGTACTTTGCGCTCACGATCTGCCCTGTGCCGTTTCTGAGCGGCTTGCAGAGCGTGTGTTGTTTTGTTACGATTCGTTGTATGGGATCGTCATTCTACTCCCTCCGCGTAAACGATGACCGACAGCAGTTTGCTGTTGATTTGTCGGACAAACTCCATCGCTTTTTTGAAATCCGGCTTTTCGTGTTCCTCGACCTTGCCGTTCTCCATGATCCGCTGGATGTCATCGACCACCTGTCTCAGCCGCCACTCTGCGATGGAAAGCTGGGCGATCATGTCTCCGTGCGTCTGCGGCATTACCACGTCCGGGAGGTATTTTCCCAGGACGCTGGTGTTCCTCAAATGCCACCACGCCAGCAGCGGTGACTTGTAGTGATTGCTCATTGCGTCCACGATGTCATCCGGCACTTTTGCTCGGTCGTTTTCGTAGTCCGAGAGCGTCCGTGGGGAAATCGCCAGCAGTTCTGCCGCCGCTTCCTGCGTAAACCCTGCGGATGTTCTGCACAATTTGTAGAGATTCTCGCATTCGCTGCTCGTGGTACTCACCTCTCTTTCGGTTTATAATCTTGTTCAAGGGCTGTAAGCAGTTCCTCAGTCATGGCTTCCAGGATGGCATCGAGCCGTTTGTCCCCGGATGCCCGTTTCGCCGCCGTAGTCGGCGGTTTCTGGTGAGTAGTGCTACCCCCCGCACTTTTTGGGAAGTTGTGGGAGATTTCGGGTTAGTCGGTCTCTTTGCCACGCTGAATCCCTCCGTCCTCCGGGATGTAGGTTTCCCCCTGCTCTGCGGCAAGGGCCTTGTTCAGCAGCGTGGAACACGCCCGCGCGAGGGACAGTCGGTGCATCCACGCCCAATCGTTCAGCGTGTTGTAGATGTCCTTCTGCATCCTCACAGAAAAGCACTGGTAATCCGCACCGCGCTCCTGTCGCTCCTGTACTGCCATGCTCTCACCTCCTTAAAAATTTGCGTTTTTCTCTTTCAATTCGGGTTCGTTTGTGGTATAGTGGTTATGCGGTTATGTGGTGTACATCAAGCAAGGACGCTCTTTCTCGATTGCGTCTATGCTCGTTTGCTCTTTTATAATACCGCTTCACTTGTGGTTTGTCAAGCCCTTTTGATGAATTTTCAAGAGAATTGGTGGGCGTTCTCTATTGCGAGGCTTTGAGGTTCGCTTTTCTGCTGATAGTGCGGCGTAAACCGTCAGTCGTTCGTGGGTGCGTCCGTCATCTCTTGTGCGACTTTTTAAGAGCAAATGACGCAAAATCTAAACCGATATGGAGGTGTTCCAAGTGACAATAAACGAACGGGTATTCCGGCTTTTGGATGAAAGCCACCGAACGCAAAAAGAATTTTCGACTTTTATTGGGGCGGGAGAACGCGGGGTAGGAAATTGGCGGACACGCGGCTCTGATCCCCCTGCGAAGTTGATTCCAAAAATCGCCGAATTCTTCAGCGTGTCTATGGAATGGCTGTTGACCGGGGAGGAACACCCTCGTGATTCCTTCGTGAATAACGGCTCTGTCTCCGGGAATCTGGGGCCGCACACGGGGACGATCATCGTCCGCAACGGCGGGGAAAAGCTGCTCTCCGAGGAATGCGCCGAGTTGGTGCGGGTGTATGAATCGCTGGATGTCCGGCAGCGTATCCAGCTGTTGAAAGCCGCTTTCGAGATTGCTGACGGCTCTGAATCTGAAAAATCCGAGTAGGAGGTATGTCTATGTGTGTGTCTGAATCTGTGTCGCGGTCTGTCCGGGTCCGCGGCTCTTGCGCCGATTGGCTGCCGCTGGTGCGGGATTGCCTTGCTGACCGGGGCTTCCGTGGCATCGCTGTGGATGCCGCCAGCGGCTCTGTGACGGCTGACAGCGGCGTTCCTGGGCGCGGGGGCGGTATCTGTGTCCGGCTGTCCCCGGCTTCGTCCTGCGGGAACACGGACGTGCTGGTGTCCGCTACGGCCAGCCTGGGGCTGGAATTGATGAAGGGAGGGGAAATCAATGGTAGGTCTGTTTAGCTTCCTGCTGGTTGCGTCCGGCGTTGCCCTGGTGGTTGCTCTTGTCCTGCTGGCGGTCAGGGCGGTCAAAAAGAAACCAAAGAAGCCTGTTGCTATCGCCGCCGCCGTTTGCGCTGCCGTCCTTCTTGTTTCCTTCGTTGGTGTGGGCGTGACGTATAATCCAACGCCGGAGCAAATCGCCGAACGGGAGCGGATTGCGGCGGAGAAAGCTGCGGCAAAGGAAGCCGAGGAACGGGCCGCCGCCGAGGAAGCCGCCCGGAGGGAAGCGGAAAAAGCGGCGCAGTCAGAATCCCCTGCGTCCGCTCCTGCTGAATCCCAGCCGTCAGAGCCGTCTGCCAGCGTCCCTGCGTCTGCGCCATCCGAAACTCCAGCGAAGCCGGAAACCTCCGCTCCTGCTGAATCGGAGAAACCTGTGCAATCTGTTCCCCCTGCGCCGTCTGCTGCGGACACGCCGCCTGCGTCATCCGATCCCGAAAGCGGGGATGCTGATTCGGAGGAGGATTTTGTTACCGCTCATAAATCCGACATCATTGCGGCATCAAAACTGACCTTGGATAATTATGTCAGCGGTTATAAAATTCCTCTTGCTCCCCAGCTTTGGACGGTGGCAAAGTTCGATGATGTTGGTGCAGTAGCGGCTATGGTTGATGCTACGAAGGAATCGACAAAGGCTTCTGCTACCGTTATCGTGGTTCTCACTCCAATCATGGAAGGGGAGAAAATGACCGGGGCAACGCCGCATTATATTTCCGTGGGCGATGTTGTCTATGGGGATGATGGCTATTGCGATTCGGTTTTCTCTATCTTGGAGGAAGCCTTTGGTGGTCAGAATTGAAGCGCGCGGCTTTGTACATCCGTGTGTCCACGCTGGAACAGGCGCAGGAGGGCTACTCCATCGGGGCGCAGAAGGAACGGCTCATGGCGTACTGCAAGGCGCACGATTGGGCTGTGGCTGATTTCTACATTGACGGCGGTTATTCCGGCTCGAATCTCGACCGTCCGGGCATCCAGAAGCTGATTGCCGAGGTGGATTCCTTCGACCTGGTGCTGGTTCTGAAACTCGACCGTCTGTCTCGTTCCCAGCGTGACACCCTGCATCTCATTGAGGAAGTGTTTCTGCCGGCCGGCGTGGACTTTGTTTCGATGTCTGAATCCTTCGACACCTCCACGCCTTTCGGCCGGGCGATGATCGGCATCCTCTCCGTCTTTGCCCAGCTGGAACGGGAGCAGATCAAAGAGCGGACGTTCATGGGGCGGCTGGAACGGGCAAAGGAGGGGCTTTATCACGGCGGGGTAAATTTCCCCATCGGCTATGACTACGATTCCTCCGGGCGGCTCTGCGTCAACGAATACGAAGCCGCACAGGTGCGCAAAATCTACGCCTGGTATCTGGAGGGGACTTCCCCGGAGAAAATCGCCGAGCGTCTGCGCTCCGAGGGATTCACGAATCGGTACGGGTCCTGGAACGAAATCTCCGGGCGCGCCAGCGTCCTGCGGATTCTTTCCTCGGATGTGTATCTGGGAACCCTGCGCTTTGCCGGGGTGGTTGTCGAACACGCCCATGACGCTATCATCGACCAAGAGACCTTTGAAAAAGCCACCGCCCTGCGGATGAAGCGCAGGGAAGTGTTCGGGGATTCTCCCTATCAGTCAAAATATCTGCTTGTCGGTCTTTGCTGGTGCGCCCGGTGCGGGGCGCGGTATGCCGTCAAGCACAATTACGGCGGGTACAAATATTACGTTTGCTATTCCCGCGCAAGGACGGTGAAAAGAATGATAAAAGCGGATCACTGCGACAACAAAAACTGGCCGCTGGATGAGTTGGATTCTATCGTGGAGTGCGAAGTCTCCCGGCTGCTTTTTGAACCGGGCTACTATGAATCCCTGCGGAAACGGAAAGCCGCCGAGGTCAAGGAACAGCCACGCGGGGACGGCGATGTGTTTCGGGATAAAATCGCGGGGCTGGAAAAGCAAATCGACCGCATGATGGATTTGTATCAGGACGAAAAAATCCCGGTTGATGTCCTGTCTGCCCGTATCGACAAACTGCATCGGGAGAAGGTTGCGCTGGAGGAACAGCTGGCGGCGGTCGAGCCGCCGAAGCCGAAACGGGACTATAACGAGGATGCCTTTGCCGGGTTGCTGGCTGATTTTTCCACGGTCTGGAATTCTGCGGGTCTGGAGGACAGGCGGCAGATCATCTCTGCGCTCATCCGCAAAATCACCCTTGATGGGGAATCCGTGAACATTGAATGGGCGTTTCTGGATTGACAAAAGCCCTGCCGTTTGGCAGGGCTTTGTTGCGCTTTCGGTTGTGTCTGGTTATCCGGCACGGCTCTCTTTGGCATACTGGATTCGGCTCTCTGCCACCAGCGCAATGCTGCCGGCCGCCGTGGGAATCACTGCCGCTGTTCCCTCTTTGTCCCTGCCCTGCGTCTTGTCAACGTAGCACTTCGGATTCTTTTCGCACATGGTGTTAATCTCCGGCATGATGTCTTTGTAGGTCATTTTTGCGCCCTCCTGTCGTACCCGTGCGGGAGGTTCAGTTCGTCCAGCAGCCGCTTGTCATCGTCCGTGAGCGTCCCTGCGTCAATCCTGCGCCGGATGGCTTCTACCATCCCCTCCCAGCGGCGCATGAGCGTGTCGTGCCTATCCTGCATATCGGTATAGGCGATCAGGGTTTTCCTGCATTCCTGCCACGCCGCTGCGATGGGGAAGTGTTCATGGTCTACCATTTTGTTCTGCGGGTGCGGGATCACGCTGTCCAGCGTGTTGATTGCTTCTTGCAGTGTCATACCGTTTCCCTCTCTTTCTTGCGCTGCTGGTAGGCTTCGATTTCGTCATCGCAGTAACGCCCACCGCATCCGTACAGCTTCAGCAACGTGGTCTCTGCGTCCTGCAGAGCCGCCTTGATGCTCTCAATTTGCAGGACGGCTTCCTGCGCCGTCCGCTCATCCAGCGTCCGGGGCAGCTTGTCGAGGATGTCGCAAGCATTCCGCACTGCGGCATCCTCTGTCTGCGCCAGCTTGCGCTCGTTCCTCATCTGAATCAAGGTTTCCACGATTTCAACGATTTTCATGTGCGTTGTCCTTTCTCCCCGTACTGCCGTTAGGTCAGCGGTTTTGCGAAGTCAAAAGCCATCGTACTCCGGGACCGGACACCACCAAATGACGTAGTGCTTTTTCATGCGGGTGGGGTCCTGTGTGCTGTGCGTTCCATGCCACCACAGCTTGCGGCTGTTTTCCCTGCTGTCGTGCTTGAAGCACCCGATGTCGTACTCAATCCGCCTGTAGTACTGCGACCGCCCTTTGGTCGGGTCCAAGTACAGGGCTACCAGCATATCTGCGGGTGGGTGTCCCGCCTTGCTGGTCATGTCGAGCTTTCGCCATTTGTTCACGCTATACCCTCCATCTCCCCGTGTTGCCGTTAGGTCAGCTATTCGCTTTCGGTTGTTGTCTAAATTGCGCAACCCTTTTCGCTTTCTGCGTCCGGGTCACGGCCCATTGTTTATCCTGCGACTACCTTCTCAATCTTGAAGATGTGGTTTTCGGTGGCGAGGTGATGCCCGTCCTTAAACTGCGCCAGAATCGCCATGTATTCGGACAGGGTTTCCTCTTGGTTCGGGAAGTTGAGGGTGTTCGCTTGGACGATGGCGCGGACGCACTCATAGGCTTGTGCGATGTTTTCAGCTACTGCCGTGAAGCCCACGTTGCCGACCTTGTAGGTGATTTTGAGCGTCATGCGTATTCCACCTGCCCTTTCAAAAGTTCCAGCACCCATTCGAGGATTTTCGCCGCTTGGTCGTACCTTGCAAAGATGACATCATCCTTGAAGATGCCGCTCCCGTACTCCCCGGCTTGCGTCCGCTGGAATTTGATTTCATGCTCGACCTTGGCGATGAGTTCCTGCCGGGTTATCAGCGCATCCTGCGCCGCTCCCTTGCGCACGGCTTCCTTTGCCGCATCCTCATCCATCATGTTGGGGAGCCGGTCGAGGATGTTGCAAGCGGCGCACACCGCCGCATCCTCCGTCCGGGTCAGGCTGTTCCCGTCCCGCACTCTAATAAGGGCTTCCATCAATTCTCCGATTCTCATTGTGCCGTCCTTTCTCCCCGTCCCGCCGATGGGTCAGCGTTCGCTTTCGGTTGGTGTTCTATTTCCCCCGGTTTGCCATCGACACCTGGTACATCGGGATCATCCGGATCCGGGACAGCTACGACAACACGATACTGATAATTTGAGCGCCCAGCCAGGGCGCTCTTTTTATGGCCGGACGGCTCTGCCTCAATGAGCTGGAACGTGTTCACGCACACTATAAAAACGGAGGAATAAACCATGAAAAAACGCTTCAACCTTCAGCTCTTTGACGACGGCGGTCAGAGCGGCGCTGGCGGCAGCCAGGGCGGAGCAGCCGGGACTGGTGACGGCGGCCAGGCAGCAAGCGCCGGGAACAACGGTGGGGGCGGCTCTTACAGCTTCCAGCAGGCCGAGGAGATTGCAAACGCCAGGGCACAACGCGCCGAGAAGGCTGCTCTCGCGTCCTACTTCAAACAGCAGGGCATGAGCGAGGAACGGCACCCTCTACATCTCCACCATGGACGGGAACGTCTGGAGCCCTGAGACATACCCGGCAGGCTGGGAAGTCTATGCCGAGTAAATAAAAAGGAGGTACACAAGTATGAAAAACGGAATTTGCACAATCGTGGGAGTGGTGGGCAGGCCAGCCTCGGACGGAGCACTCTCACCGCTATGGTGACGACGTTCTGTTCTGCCCTGGAAGATGCTGGCTACTATGCAAGTTTTTACTGCAACCTAAACTGGGCCAAAAATATGCTGGATATGTCCGCCCTGGCTCGTTTTGACTTTTGGCTCGCTCAGTGGGCCAGCGCTCCCACCTACAGTGGCCACAACTTCAACATGTGGCAGAGTTCCAGCAAGGGCAGCGTGGCAGGGATCCAGGGTAACGTGGACATGGACACGGCCTTTGTGGACTTTGAGACCATGATCAAAGAGCATAGCCTTAATGGCTACACCAAGGCATCTGCTCAGCCCCAGGGAGGCTGCTATGCCTCAACTGTTGTCGCTGTCGCTGCTGGTGAGATCGGCTATCTGGAAAAAGAAACCAATAACCAGCTGGATGACAAGACCGCAAATGCAGGTGACGAGAATATCACCAAGTACGCCCGGGATTTTGATCAAAAATTTCCGGCATGGTACAATGGGAAGAAGAACGGCTTCGCCTGGTGCGATATGTTCGTGGACTGGTGTTTCTTGACCGCTTTCGGCTATGAAAACGCTCTGCGGCTTCTCTGTCAGCCTGAACGAAGCTGCGGAGCAGGCTGCACCTATTCTCTCGGTTACTACCGAAACCGGGGGCAGTTCCACAACAGCAACCCCAAGCCTGGCGATCAGATCTTCTTCGGGAACTCGGTTAATAGCTCCAGTCATACGGGCATCGTGGAAAAGGTGGACGGCTCCCGCGTTTACACTATCGAGGGGAACACCTCAGACCGTGTGGCCCGTCGCTCCTATGCCCTGAACGATGGCAAGATCATCGGTTACGGCCGCCCGGCCTACGATGCAGAGACAGCCTCCGTCACTCCTGAAGTGCCCAGCAGCTCGCCCCAGAAAAGCGTGGACGAGCTGGTCGACGAGGTGCTGGCGGGCTCCTGGGGCAACGGGCAGGATCGCAAAGATCGCCTGACCGCGGCGGGGTATGATTACACAAGCCAAGCAAATCCGAAAGAGCGTTTATAGGTCCACATCATATCCGCCTGTTTTTTCAAGATAATCGGGGTATCCAAATTTTGAAATGCGCCAGCCATTATTGGTTTTTTCCATAACGATAGGACCACGCTGCTTCGGCTGTGGGGCGGCGGTTGGCATCCCTGCCTTTCTGCTGACCCGGAGCGCCATCGGGAACAGCGGGGCGATGTTCCTGATGCTGGCCGTCATGCTCCCCGCCTTTTTCATGGCGATGTACGAAAAGGACGGCCAGCC
>CAJUFR010000008.1 GCA_910585525.1 uncultured Angelakisella sp. | reverse complement strand
GCCTGGTGGTGGGTGTGTGGTCATAGGGGGTGTGTCCTTTCTGTTGGGGTGTGGGTGTGTGTCTTTCTAAGTATAGCATGGGAAGGGCGGGAAATCTACGGGGCAGGGGAGAAAAGAAGAGGGATATCGGGGCTTTGTCAATATGGGTCGAAAGCGGTACGTGTTATCCAATGCGAAAAAAATGATGAATAAATACTATAAGTATAAATTCTACGCCGCCGACATTGTTGTCGTCGATAGCAACGGCACCCCCGGAGATATTCTCCGGGGGTGCCTGCCCCTCTACCACGCTGAGGGACTGGTAAAAGCCGTTGATCCCCTGTCCGGCATCATCGTAGTTCGGCTGGGCGCTGAGGCCGGAGCCGTAGGCGCTTACATTGAACACCACAAAGCCCCGCCGGGCAAGTTCCTGGGCCATGTTCTTCATGGTGCCGTAGACACAGCCGCCGCCGTGGTTGACGATCACGGCGGGCATCTTGTCGTTGCCGGTGGTGCCTGCGGGGTAGTAGAGTTCCCCGCTCAACTCGGCACCCCGGGCGTCCAGCATGATAGGTTCCACCTTGATCCTCCCGCCGTCGGTCTGGACAAGCTGGGCACAGAGACCGGATACCAGGATCACGGCAATAAAGATTGCCAGCAGCCTGCCGCATCCCTCCTTTGTTGTTAGGGTCAATTTACACTCTTTCATCTGATGTCCTCCTTTCTGGCTTACGGTAAACAGTTGGTCCTTCCCTTTCTCCTTTCCCGTGCTTACCCCATTCCGCGGGACTCGCCACGAATTTATTCAGTTAGAATTAAAAATAATCCTAGATGATTTAAATAAATTACATCAGATGAAACGGCTTGCCGCAGCGGCTCGACCCGCCAATGATGCTTTCCCGTTTTTGTCTAATATCCACAACTTTTGTCTCGTGTCCACAGCCTGGCCGTCATTTGACAGCATTCAGGCTTAATAGTATAATCAACAAGGAAACTGTTTTTGGGAGGTGAAACGGATGACGGAATGGATGGGGAGATACCGGCCCCTGGTGGCCGCCTTGGTCCACCATGTCAACTGCGTTTCTAAGCAGGGGCCGCCGCAGTTCATCTATGAGGACATCTACCTTACCCCCAACGAATGGCAGGTACTGGAATATATCGTGGAGCACCGGGAGGACGATCAGCACATGATCAACATGTCGGAGGCCCTTGCCATCCCCCAAAGCTCCTTCTCCAAGCTGATCGAAAAACTCTGCAAGGACGGGCTGATCGAACGATATCGCTTGGCGGGGAACAAAAAGAACATCATCCTCAAGCCCACCCCCCTGGCTGTAACGGCATACGAGTTCCATACGGCGGAACTTTACCAGAAAATGTTCCAGCCCTTTTTTGACCAGCTGGAATGTTTCACCGATGAGGAACTGGAGCGATTTACTCACGCGATCAATGTTTTCTCCAACAACGCCATCCAACTGCGGGGGCCGGCGGAGAAGAAAAAACAGCCTCTGATCAAGCTGGACCGATGACCGGTCGGCACAAAAAGCATCCCCGGACAGTGCAACAGGCACCATCCGGGGATGCTTTTGTCTTTTTTCCAGGGCTAAAATTTTCTCCGAGGGAACGTGCCTTACGCCCCCAAATAGGCTTTCCTCACGTTGTCGTCCCGCAGCATCGCCTGGCCCTCGCCCTCCATCACCACGTCGCCGGTCTCCAGGACGTAGGCGCGGTTGGCGATGGACAGGGCCATCTTGGCGTTCTGCTCCACCAGCAGGATGGTGACCCCTTCCTGGTTCACCTCCTGGATGGTGGTGAAGATCTCCTTCACCAGCAGCGGGGAAAGGCCCATAGAGGGCTCATCCAGCAGCAGGATGCGGGGGTGGCTCATCAGGGCCCGGCCCACCGCCAGCATCTGCTGTTCGCCGCCGGAGAGGGTCCCCGCCAGCTGGCGGCTCCGCTCCGCCAGGCGGGGGAAGCGGCGCAGCACATCGGCCAGGTCCTTTGCCATCTGGTCCTTGTCCCGGCGGAAGTAGGCCCCCATCTCCAGGTTCTCGGTCACCGTCATCTGGGCAAAGACATGGCGGCCCTCCGGCACGTGGGCCATCCCCATGGTGACGATCCGGTGGGGCTCGGTGGTCAGCAGTTCCTTCCCCTCCAGGAGGACGCTGCCGCTGGTGGCCTTTTTCAGGCCGGTGATGGTGTGGAGGATGGTGGTCTTGCCCGCCCCGTTGGCCCCGATGAGGGAGACGATCTCCCCCTCATTCACCGTCAGGCTGACGTTGTGGATGGCGTGGATGGCCCCGTAACTCACGTTCAGATCGGTGACCTTCAGTATCTCTTTCATCTCATCCCCTCCTCGTCCTGACCCAGATAGGCCCCGATGACCTTGGGATCGTTGGCCACCTCGTAGGGGGTGCCCGCGGCGATGATCTGGCCGTAATCGATGACGATGAGCCGTTCGCAGATGCTCATCACCAGGCTCATGTCGTGCTCGATGAGAAGGATGGACACACCGAACCGGGTGCGGATCAGGGTGATGGCCTCCATCAGTTCGGCGGTCTCGGTGGGGTTCATCCCGGCGGCGGGCTCATCCAAAAGGAGTATCTTGGCCCCGGTGGCGATGGCCCGGGCGATCTCCAGCTTGCGCTGGCGGCCGTAGGGGAGGTTCTGGGCCTTCTGCTCCACCTGGTCCTCCATGTGGAACACCGAGAGGATATCCCGGGCCTTCCGGTCGATCTCCTCCTCCTCCCGCCAGTACCCCGGCAGACGGAGGATGCCCCCCAGGACGGAATACTTCATGCTCTGGTTAAAGGCCACCTTGACGTTTTCCAGCACCGTCAGGTCCTTGAACAGGCGGATGTTCTGGAAGGTCCGGGCGATGCCCTCCTCCACCATCTGGTGGGGCTTTTTGCCCAGCATCGACTTGCCCCGGAGGTAGACGTTCCCCTCGGTGGGCTGGTAGACGCCGGTGAGAAGGTTAAAGACGGTGGTCTTGCCCGCCCCGTTGGGGCCGATGAGACCCACCAGTTCCCCTTCCCGAAGTTCCATATCGAAGCCGCTGACGGCGTGGAGGCCGCCGAAGGTGATGCCCAGGTTTTCCGCCTTCATAACGGTGGTATCGGATGTTCTGTTCATTTCCCGGCGCCTCCTTCCCCCGTCTTTTTGGCCTTGCTCCCCCGGCCGGTGAACCGTTCGATGATGCCGGTGAGGGAGAACTCATACCGGCCCAGCAGCCCGGAGGGCTTGAAGATCATGACGATGATAAGGACGACGGAATAGATGAGCATCCGGTAGTCGGAGAAGTTGGGGATGAACCGCAGCGCCTCCGGCAGGGCGGTGAGGCCGATGGCGGCCACGATGGAGCCGGTGAGGGAGCCCATGCCGCCCAGCACCACCATCACCAGGATGTCGATGGACTTGTTGAAGTTGAAATTCGCCGCCCCCAGCACCCCCAGGTACTGGGCGTAGATGCCCCCGGCGATGCCGGCGAAGAAGGCGGCCACCGTAAAGGCCAGCACCTTATAATAGGTGTTGTGGATGCCGGAAGCCTCGGAGGCGATGTCGTCCTCCCGGATGGCGGTGATGGCCCGGCCGTGGCGGCTGCGCACCAGGGTGAACATCACCACCACGCACAGCACCATGATGATGTACACCGCGTCCAGGGTGGCAAGGCGGGGGATCTTCTTCAGCCCCTGGGCCCCGCCGGTGAAGGAGAGGTTTTCGATGAGGGAGCGGATGATCTCCCCAAAGCCCAGGGTGATGATGGCCAGGTAGTCCCCCTTGAGCCGCAGGGCCGGGATGCCCACCAGCAGACCGAACAGCGCCGCCAGCACCCCGCCCAGCAGCAGCGACAGCACAAAGAACAGCTGCCCCTGGGGGGTGGGGCTGCCGTCGGCCAGCAGCACCACTCCGGTGCTCTCGATATACTTGACAAAGAGGGCGGCGCTGTATGCCCCGATGGACATGAACCCGGCGTGGCCCAGGGCGATCTGGCCCAGGAAGCCGGTGGTGAGGTTCAGGGAGGTGGCCAGGATGACGTTGATGAAGATGGTCATCAGGATGCCCCGGAGGTACCGGGTGATGGAGCCGCTGCTCATGGCGTACAGAAGGACGCCATAGACCAGGGCCAGGGCGATGGTGTTGATCAGGTAGCTTTTCATGACCTGCTGTCTTGTTTTCATCTTGCCCACCTACACTTTCTCGCCGACGTTTTTGCCCATGATGCCCGCCGGCTTCACCAGCAGCACCACAATGAGGATGGCGAACACCACGGCGTCCGCCAGCTGGGAGTTGAAGTGGCGGGTGATGCTCTCCACCAGGCCGATGAGGATGCCCCCCAGCATCGCCCCGGGGATGGAGCCGATGCCCCCCAGCACGGCGGCGATAAAGGCCTTGAGCCCCAGCATCGAGCCCATGTAGGGCTGCACCTGGGGGTAGGCGGAGCAGTACATCACCGCCGCCATGGCCGCCAGGCCGGAGCCGATAGCGAAGGTAAGGCTGATGGTCTTGTTGGTGCTGATGCCCATGAGGATGGCCGCCTGGCTGTCCTCCGACACCGCCCGCATGGCCTTGCCCACCCGGGTCTTTTTGATAAACAGCTGGAGGGCCACCATCAGCGCCACCGACATGACGATGGTGAGGATGCTGATGCCGGAAAACTGGATGCTGCCGATGGTCACCGGCGCAACGTCAAAAACGGCGCTCATGGGCCGGGGGGAGGAGGAAAAGAAGATGAGCGCCAGGTTCTGGAGACAGAGACTCACTGCGATGGCGGTGATGAGCACCGAAAGGCTGGGCGCCCCCCGCAGCGGCTTGTAGGCGATCTTCTCGGTCAAAACGCCGATGGCGCTGCACACCGCCACCGCCGCCAGGACGCAGAGCCAGGCGGGGACCCCCAGGTTGGCCAGGAAGGGGGTGGTGAACACCACCACGTATCCCCCCACCATGATGAAATCGCCGTGGGCAAAGTTGATGAGTTTGACGATGCCGTAGACCATGGTATACCCCAGGGCCACCAGGGCATAGATGCTCCCCACCTGTATCCCGTTGACGAACTGCTTGATGAATACGATCAGGTCCATGCGCACACTTCCCTCTATTTATGTTTTTTTGGTTACACACATCTCCAGATATCACGCCCTATTATACAACAGTGATATCACAAAGCGCAACGGGGCAGAGCAACGAATTGCCCTACCCCATTGTGGACATTTTTGCGGAAACCGGGTCTGTCGCTTCTCGTTCCGAGCCGGTGGGGCCGGGATCAGGCGCTGACCTTGGCGTTCAGGACCGCTTCGCCGCCCTTGAACTCGGTGACAGCCACGCTCTTGATGGGGTCGCCGTTGGCGTCGAAGGTGACGTGACCGGTGACGCACTCCAGGTCGGTGGCGGCCAGGGCGGTGACGATGGCGTCCTTATCGGTGGAACCGGCGCGCTTGATGGCGTCGGCCATGATGTAGGCGGAGTCATACCCCAGGGCGGAGAAGGCGTTGCCGTCCATGTCGAAGAGGGTCTTGTACTGGGACAGGAACTTGGCGGCGGCCTCGTCGGCGGTGGCGTAGTGGTTGGAGAAGAAGCCGTTATCGGTGGCGGTCATCTTGTCGGCAGGCATGACCCCCAGCACGCCGTCCCAGCCGTCGCCCCCCAGCATGGCGCCGGTGTACCCGGCGACCCGGGCCTGGCCCAGGATCAGGGAGACGTCGCCGTAGTAGTCGGGGACAAAGATGGCGTCGGGGCTGGTGGCGATGATCTTGTTGAGGATGGAGGTGAAGTCGGTATCAGCGGTGCCGTAACCCTCAAAGGCGGTCAGCTCCATGCCCTTGGTGTCGGCCTGGGCCTTGAAGGAATCGGCCAGGCCCTGGGAGTAGTCGGAGCCGGTGTCATACATGACGGCGACCTTCTTGGCGCCAAGGTTATCGGCGGCAAAGGTGGCCATGATCTGCCCCTGGAAGGGATCCATGAAGCAGGTGCGGAAGACGTTGGAGCCGATGGTGGTGATCTCGGCGGCGGTGCCGGTGGCGGTGAGCATGGGCATGTTGTCCTCGGCGGCTACCTCGGCCACGGCGATGCAGGGCTTGGAGGTGACGTCACCGATGATGGCCACAACACCCTGGTCCACCAGGCTGTTGTAGGCGTTCACCGCTTCGACGGAATCGCCCTTCTCGTCCATAACGATCAGTTCGATCTGCTTGCCGTCGATGCCGCCGGCGGCGTTGATCTCATCCACACCCATCTTGATGCCCTGGTAGGTGGCGATGCCGTAGACCGAGACCTCGCCGGTAAGGGGGGCAAGGCAGCCGATCTTGATGGTCTCCCCGGCAGGGGCAGCGGGAGCAGAACTATTTCCGCCGTCAGCGGGGGTGGAACTCTGCTGGTTGGTATTTCCGCCGCAGGCAGCCATGGTCAGAACCATCAGGGCAGCCAGCAGGGACGCGGCAAAACGTTTCATAACATCATGATCCTTTCTGTTGACCGCTGTTCTCCTTCCCGGGGCTCTCATTCTCTCCCCCGGGCCGCGGCCATTGATGCCAAGATCAAGGTCTTGGGCAGGACCGCCGGCCTCGCCCTGCTTGCAGACACCATCCCTTTTGGGATAGTAACAGAGTAAAGCACTGCTGTCCTTCCTCTGCATTATAATACGGTGGAAGGCTGATTTCAACTGATTTTTTTCATAATGATTGCATAACATCCCAAAGCAAATTCCGCAAAGTTGTCTAAAACAGCGGCCTATGGACCGGTCATTCTGCCCAAAACAGGTAGTTTTGCTCCCGCCAGACGGAGGTATACATCTCCTCCCGGCAGTGGGAGCCCAGCCCAACGTAGTACCCCGCAAAGAGAGGACGGCCGTCCCGGACCACCCATTCCATCCCCAACTCCGGCTCCCAGGCGCACTCCAAAAAAGCCGCCACCGAAAAACTCCCCGTCTCCTCCCGGTCGATAGACAACTCCACCGGCCGCAGATAGGGCAGGATATTTCGGGGGTCCTCCAGCCCCTGGGGCTGGTCCATCCCCTCAAATTCAAAGAGGAAGGAGACGGGCTCCCCCTGGCACTCCTCCGCATCCCGGAAAGCCTGAACACAGGCGGCCAGCAGCTGCTCCTCCACCCCCGGAGCCGGACAGAGCAGTTGGTCGGCGCAGCCCTGGGCGTGTGCCAAGGAGACCTCCCCGGCCGCCCCCATGGCCACCGAGACCTCCCGCCCAAACAGCGGCCAGAAAGCCTTGCCTGTCAGGCGGCAGGTGGGACGGGAACTTTTTTGTATGGATGTGATGGTGGTCATGGTGGTACTCCTCTTCATGTATCGTAACAGAGTAAAGCGTTGCTGTCTTTACCCTGCATTATAATACGGTGGATGGGTGATTTCAATAGGATGTTTCGGGGGGATCACAGTCTCTGGGACGGTGTTCTTTTCTTGCTTTTTTTGTTGTTTTTGAATCATCTCTTTGAGGGCCCCGCCGGCCAGACGCTCGAAGAGATGACCTAAAAATTGCAGGAAAGACTAGGTGAGGACCGAGCCCCAAAAAAACAGCCCCCCCTCTTGACAACCCCACCGATCCCGCTATAATTACAAATGCAAATCATTCGCAACTAGGAGGCCCCTATCTTGGAACTGTTTATAGACATCCTCATCGACGCTATGCTGGATTCCCTGAAAATGCTCCCTTTCCTCTTCGGCGCCTACCTGCTGATGGAGTGGCTGGAGCACCGCTCCGGGGAAGGGATGGAAAAGCTGCTGGCCCGGGCACGGCGGCTGGGACCCTTTACCGGGGCGCTGCTGGGGTGCGTGCCACAGTGCGGCTTTTCGGTGGCGGCGGCCAACCTCTACGCCGGGCGGGTCATCACCATGGGGACGCTGGTGGCGGTGTTCCTTTCCACCTCCGACGAGGCGGTGCCGCTGCTGCTGGGGGACCCCAGCCGGGCGGGGGCGCTGCTGCCCCTGCTGGGGCTGAAGGTGGCGGTGGGGGCGCTGGCGGGACTGGCTGTGGATCAGGTCATGGCCCGGCGTCCCCCCCGGGAGGAGGGCATCCACGACCTCTGCCACCACTGCCACTGCGAGGAGGGGAGCATCCTTTGGGCGGCGCTGCGGCACACCGGGAGCATCTTTCTCTTTATCCTGGCGGTGAACCTGGCCCTGGGGGGCGGGGTGGCGCTGCTGGGGGAGGAACGGTTGGCGGCGCTGCTGCTGGACGGCAGCCTGTTGCAGCCGGTGGCGGCGGCGCTGCTGGGGCTGATCCCCAACTGTGCCGCCTCGGTGCTGCTCACCCGGCTCTACCTGGCCGGGGCGGTGAGCTTCGGCGCCCTGGCGGCGGGTCTGCTCTCCGCCTCCGGGGTGGGGGTGCTGGTGCTGTTCCGCGCCAACCCCAGGCCCCGGGAGAACCTGGCGGTGCTGGGGCTGGTGTGGGGCACCGGCGGGGCGGTGGGCCTCATCCTCCAGCTGCTGGGGTGACCGTCATCAGAAAATCGTAAGAAATACGCAAAGAAATCTTCATCCCCTCCCAAGAAAAACCGAAAACACCAGGCGCCTTGTTTTGGTAGACTAAGAGTCACCAAAGCAAGGCGCTTTTTTCATCGCCATATAGTCCATCACCCAAAAAGGAGCGTGTAAAAATATGCCCAGAAAACGTCTCACCCAGCTGTTCCCTGCCCTCATCCCCCTGCGCCAGGCCCAGCGGCGGCTGTTCTGCCTGGTGGGGATGCGGCTGGACCGGCGGCGGTACGCCGGGACCCAGTGGGGGGCGGTGCTGCCCCAGCGGGTCTTTGCCGACAGCAGCCCCCTCCTCAACCCCGACACCGGCTTTGACCTGCGGTACCAGTGGAACAAGGTCCACAATATCCAGCTAGCGGTGGACAAGCTGGACCGGCTGCTCATCCGCCCCGGGGAGACCTTTTCCTTCTGCTGGGCGGTGCGGGACGCCGACAAGGTCACCCCTTACAAAGACGGCCTCATCGTGGTGGACGGCAAACTCACCACCGCCCCGGGGGGCGGCCTCTGCCACCTGACCAACCTGCTGTTCTGGCTGTTCCTCCACTCCCCCCTCACCATCGTGGAGCGCAGCGGCCACCGGGAAAAGGACTTCCCCGACCCCGGGGACCAGCCCGCCGGCACCGACGCCACCTTCGCCGCCGGATGGCTGGACCTGAAGGTCCGCAACGACACCGGCCGCACCTACCAGCTGCTGCTGGAGGTGGCAAACGGGACCCTTTCCGGCTCCCTCCAGGCGGACCGGCGGGAGGCGGTGGAGTACCAGGTCCGCAACCGGGACCTGCGGTACTACCGCCAGGGGGAGGCTGTCTACCAGGAGGTGGACGTCCTCCAGCAGCGGCTCTCCCGCCTTACCGGGGAACTGCTGGGGGAGACCACCCTCTACCACAACCGCTGCCGCATCGGCTACCCCCTTCCGGCGGGGGTGACGCTCCAGGAGAAAGGATGATACCACGATGAAAAAGCAAACGGTCATGGTGCTGTTCGGGGGCCGCTCCCCGGAGCACGGCATCTCCCTCCAGTCGGCGGCCACCGTGCTGGAAAATCTGGACACCGAAAAATACCGCCCGGTGGCGGTGGGCATCACCCGGGAGGGGCGGTGGTACCGCTTCACCGGCAGCTGGGACGCCATCCGGGAGGACCGGTGGAGCCAGGGGGCGTGCACGCCCGCCATCCTCTCCCCCGACCGGGGGGACCGGGGGCTGCTGCTTTTGGAGGAGAGCGGCTTCCGGCGTCTGCCGGTGGACGTGGCCCTGCCTATGCTCCACGGCTGCCTGGGGGAGGACGGGACGGTCCAGGGGCTGATCCAGCTTGCCGGTATCCCCCTGGCGGGGTGCGGGGTACTGGCCTCCGCCCTGGGGATGGACAAGGAGATGGCCCGGAAGGCAGCGGCCGCCGCCGGTGTGGCGGTGCCCCGCTGCCACACCCTGGGGCGGGAGGAAGCGGCCAGCCAGGCCCCGGCCCTGGCCCGGCGGCTGGGGTACCCTGTCTTTGTCAAGCCCGCCCGGGCCGGGTCCTCCCTGGGGGTCCGCCGGGTGGAGGAGGAGGGGCAGCTGGCCCCCGCCCTGGAGGATGCCCTCCGGTATGACAGCCGGGTGCTGCTGGAGGAGGCGGTCCCCGGCTTCGAGGTGGGGTGCGCCATCGCCGGGACCGGTGTCCTCACCCTGGGGGCGGTGGATGAGATACACCTGGCCGGGGGGCTGCTGGACCACGGGGAGAAATATCATCCGGTGACCTCGGTGACCCGGGCCCCGGCCCGGCTGCCGGAGGAGGTCACCGCCCGGATCAAGGAAACGGCGGTGGCGGTCTACCGGGCGCTGGACTGCGCCGGGTTTGCCCGGGTGGACCTGTTTTTGACCCCGGACCAGCGGGTGCTGTTCCACGAGGTCAACACCATCCCCGGCTTCACCCCCCACAGCCGCTACCCCGCCATGATGGCGGCGGCGGGCATCTCCATCCCGGAGGTGCTGGACCTGGTCATCTCGTCGGCCACGGAAGGAGGAGAATAGCATGAAAAAACGGACCATCCCCAACGGCGCCGTCCACAGCGGCAGCCTGATCCTGGTGGGGGCCAGCCACCGCTGCCCGGAACTGCCGGGGCGGGAACTGACCCCGGTGGGGGACCCCGCCGACCGGGTGCTGCTGGACCGCCGGGCGGCGCTGCTGCTGGACCGGCTGATGGAGGCGATACAGGGCTGGCATGGCATCCTGCCGGTGAGCGGCTGGCGCTCCCGGGGGGAACAGCGGGAGATATGGGAGGAGAGCATGGCCCAAAACGGGGCGGAGTTTACCCGTAAATACGTGGCCGCCCCCGGCCACAGCGAGCACCAGACCGGCCTTGCCATCGACCTGGGGGAGCGGCGGGAGGAGGTGGACTTCCTCTGCCCCCTGTTCCCGGACAGCGGCCTTTGCGGGCGGTTCCGGCGGCTGGCGGCCCGGTACGGCTTCATCCTGCGGTACCCCGCCGGCAAGGAAGCGGTCACCGGCATCGCCCACGAGCCATGGCATTTCCGGTATGTAGGCGCCCCCCACGCCCTGATCATCGAGGAAAGCGGCTGGACGCTGGAGGAGTACATCGCCCACCTTCGCCGCCGCCCCTGGGGCAGCGACCCCCTGCGGTACCGGGGCCACGGCCTGGATGTGTCGGTAAGCTACCTGGCGGCGTCGGATGGCGGCGTAACAGCCTGGGAGCCGCCGGAGGACGGTCCCTACAGCATCTCCGGGAACAATGTGGACGGCTTCATCATCACACGATGGGCTAGGGGATGGTGAAAGGCCCCCGCCGCCATAAAAGGCGGCGGGGGCCTCTCTCCCAGCCAAAAACATCGATCCGTTACCTGCTGTACCGCTCCACCTCCGCCACGACTTCGGCGATAAAATCACCTGTACCGAACTTCCGTGGCTCCTCCCGGCCGTACAGCCTTTTCCAATCCTCCGGCTCCATCCGCTCCAGTCCCGCGTTTATGGCGTACTGGATGTCGGTCCCCACCGTTTTCCAGTCCACCTTCATCTTATCCGCCAGCATGGGGTAGAGTTTTTTGGACAGCTGGTGTTTGTGTATCAGGCTCTTATCCATCAGCACAAAGTAGACCGCCGCTACCAACGTATCGTGTCCCCTGTACTTGGGCAGTATCTTGTACTGCTCCAGAACATGTAAGATGGTGTTCCCCGTCGGTGACTTCCCCAATATCATATTGACCTCCTTTTGCCAGGTTTGGGAGATCCGGGGGACGCCGTTTTTTGCCGGGACGGGGACTTGCTCCGATTGGCTGGGAGGGTGGAGCGGGTATCCTCCGCCCTCTTTTCTGCGGCTGGTGGTTCACTTGGAAGGGCGATGTCCGACCCTTTCCTCCAAACTTGGCATGTTTTTTCGGGGACGGTCCCGCGGCCGGCGGCTGCGGGGCCATTACCCCGGGGAGCCGCTTGTTTCCTGACGCTACAGCGGAAGGCAACGACGCTCCCACTGAAATCATACAATGATTCAACACAAAATATGCTAAAAAATTTCAGCATGTACCAATATTCGTGAAAAAATTAAAAATTCCTTTGTGTGATTTATGCAAAAAGATAGAGGATCTGCCAAAAAACAAGCAGATCCTCTATCTTATGCGATAAAATCATGATACGATCTTAGGTCGTTTTACGGCTCACCCCACCGGCAGCCGCACGGTGAAGGTGATGCTTTCGCTCTCGCTCTCCGCCCGGATGCTGCCCCCGTGGAGTTCCACGATCTCCTTGGCGATGGCAAGCCCCAGCCCGGCCCCGCCGGTGGAGGAGGAACGGGAGGTGTCCACCCGGTAGAACTGCTGGAAGATACGCTCCAGCTTCTCCGGCGGGATGGTCCGGCCGTGGTTCTGCACCGTCAGCACCGCCTCATCCCCCTCCCGGGCCATGGTGAGGGTGATGGCGGTGCCGGGGTAGCTGTAGCTGACGGCGTTGCGGATCAGGTTATCCAGCACCCGTTGCAGCTTGTCCCGGTCGCAGAGCAGTTCCACCCCCGGGGCGATGCGGGCCTCCCAGGTGAGGTCCTTCTCCCCCAGGATGGGCAAAAACTCGCTGGCCAGCTGCTCCAGCATCCGGCCCAGGTCGGTGCGCTCCGGCTCCAGCGCCAGGCTGGTGAGGTTGAAGCGGGTGATATCGAAAAACTCGTTGATGAGGTCCTCCAGCCGCAGCGCCTTTTCCAGGGCGATGCCGGTGTAACGCTCCCGCAGTTCCGGGCTGATCTGGGGCTCGTCCCGCAGCAGGCTCAGGTATCCCACCACACTGGTGAGGGGGGTCTTGAGGTCGTGGGCCAGGTAAACGATCAGGTCGTTTTTCCGCTGCTCCGCCTCCCGGGCGGCTTCGGCGTCCTTTTGGGCCTTCTCCCGGGCCTGGTTCAGATGGTTTTGGGCCTTCCACAGCGGCTCCGGCAGGTAGATGGGGCGGCTGGGGTCCCGGGCCAGATCCTCGGCGGCGTCCACCAGCTGGTCCAGGTACCGCAGGGGGCGGAACGGCAGGCAGATGGTGCAGATGGCCCACCCGACGCCTATGATGCCACCGACCAAAAGCCACCCGCCGCGCCAGCAAAAGTAGATGAATTGGGAAAGGCGCGGGAGTTCCTGCCACCAGCTGGTGGAGCCCAGGTAGATCCTGACCAGCAGCGCCACCACCGCCGTCCCCACCGCCACCCCCAGCAGGGAAAGGAAATATTGCAGCACCATCCGCTTGCCCAGGCTGCCGCTGTAACTGACCCGGCGCAGCCCCAGGCGGTAGTAGAGGTCCCAGAAGCGGTCACGGAACTGTTTGCCATACTCTCTCAGCTTATTCAATGGTATACCCCACCCCCCAAACTGTTTTGATGAACCTTGGCTTTCTGGGGGGCTCCCCCAGCTTTTCCCGCAGGCGGGCGATGTGGGCCATGACGGTGTTGTTGTTGTCCAGGTACTTCTCCCCCCACGCCGCCTCGAACAGCTCCTCGGAGGATACCACCTTGCCCCGGCGGCGGCAAAGGTGCCAGAGGATGGAAAACTCCAGGGGGGTCAGGGAGACCTCCTTGCCGTTGAGGCTGCACTTGTGGCTCTCCCGGTCCACCCGCAGCCCCCGGATGTCGACGGCCTCATCGGGGCGGGGGACGTCCTGGGGGCCAGTGTTGTAGCGGGTGTACCGCCGCAGCTGGGTCTTGACCCGGGCCACCAGTTCCAGGGGGTTGAAGGGCTTGGTGATGTAGTCGTCCGCCCCCAGGGTCAGGCCGGTGATCTTGTCCATGTCCTCCACCCGGGCGGTCAGCATGATGATGGGGTAAAGGTGGTTTTCCCGGATGCGCTGGCAGAGGGTGAAGCCGTCCATGTCCGGCAGCATCACGTCCAGCACCGCCAGGGCCGGCTCCTCCCGCCGGGTGTAGTCCAGGGCGGGAAGGGCCTCATAGAACTTCTCCACCCGGTAACCCTCGTTGCTGAGGTACAGTTCCACCAGGTCGGCGATCTCCTTCTCGTCATCCACCACCAGTATCGTCTCGCTCATTCCTTTGGCACCTCCCGTTTTTCCTCCTCCGGCGGGTCCGGGTAGCCCTCGGCGGACATCATCAGTTCCAGGTCCTCCCGGGAATCGGGGGAGACCTCCGGCTTGGCGCAGGCCAGCAGCCCCGCCGCCCCCAGGATGACAGCGCTCCCCGCCAGCTTTTGCAGGGTGAAGCCCTCCCCCAGCCAGGCCGCCCCGGCCAGGGCGCAGCTTACCGGCTCCAGCAGGCTGAACACCGCCGCCGTGGTGGCGCTGAGGTAACGCACCCCCGCCTGGAGGAGGATCACCGCAAAGAAGGAGGAGGCTACCGCCACCAGGAAGGTGTAGAAGAATGCCCGGGGCGGCAGGGCAAAGACGATCCGCCCCAGGGGGATGTTGATGGCCAGCATCCCCAGCACCACCGCCCCGGCGGTGTAAAAGATCACCAGGAAGGGGTCCAGCTGCCGCAGGAAGGTCTTGTCCATGGCCACCATAAAGCAGGCGTAGGTGAGGCCGGAGGCGATGGAAAGGATGATGCCCAGCGCCACGCTGCCGCCCCCCTGGCCGGTCTCCAGGAACAGCACCACCCCGGCGCAGGCCAGTGCCAGGGCGGTGGCCCTGGCACGCCCCAGCCGCTCCCCGAACACCTGGCGGCAGATAAGGGCCACGAACACCGGGTACATAAAGTGCAGGGTGGTGGCCGTCCCCACCCCGATATAAAGGTAGGCGATGTTCAGCATCAGGGTGGTGGCCCCACGGCAGAACAGCCCCACCGCCACCAGCGCCGCCAGCTGCTTTGCCGTCACCCGCAGCGAGGTCCGCCGCCGCCACAGCACCGCCAGCAGCAGCGGCAGCACCAGCAGTTCCCGGTAGAAGGTGAGGGTGAGGGCGTCGCTGCCCAGCTGGTAGGTCTTGGCGGAAAGCACCGGCGCCAGGCCGTAGAGCAGGGCGGAAAGGCCGGTGAAGATGATCCCCTTTGCTCTCATAGCTGTTCCCCCCTTCTGTCAGTCGTCATCGTCCGGCAGGCCGCCCCCGTCGGCGTCGTTCTGGTCCCCGCCGTCCTCCTCCGGCAGGGTGGCGGCGGGCTGCCAGCCGCTCCTGTCCGCCGGGACCTCCGGCGGCTGGGCGGCCTGCTCCCCCCAGGGGATGGTGACCATCCGGGGGTAGGGGAACTCGATGCCCCGGCTGTCGAAGCCCTCCTTGATGGCAAGGCGCATCCCCCGTTCCACCTCCCACTGCTTCATGGGCTTCACCCGGCAGGCGATGCTGATGTCCACCGTGGACTCCCCAAAGGTGTCGATGCCCCGGATCACCGGCGGCTCCTCGATGAGCTCCTGGTGTTCCTCGGCGTACCGGGCCAGGATCTGCTCCATCGCCTCCATCACCTGGCGGGTGTCCGCCTCGTAGGCGGTGGAGACGATGATGGCGGCGATGTAGCTGCCCCGGGTGTAGTTGATGACCCGGCCGATAGAGCCATTGGGGACGATGATCTGGTCCCCCTTGGCGGAGCGCAGGTAGGTGACCCGTACGGCGATGGCCTCCACCGTGCCGGTGGCCTCCTCGGTCTGGATGTAATCCCCCACCGAAAACTGGTTCTCAAAGATGATGAACAGCCCGGTGACCACGTCCTTCACCAGGTTCTGGGCCCCAAAGCCGAAGGCGATGCCCCCGATGCTCCCCACCGCCAGCAGCAGCTTCTGGACGGTGTCGCCGCCGAACCGGGCCAGCACCAGCAGCAGGGCGATAAAGTAGATCAGGTACCGGGCGGCGCTGCGGGTCAGGGTCATCAGGCTGTCCACACGGCGGCTCTGGAACTCCTCCAGCTTTTGGTGGCTGCGTTCCATGGTGCGGCTGGTGAGGAAGGAGATCCACCGCAGCACCGCCTTGGCGGCGGAGAAGATGAAAAAGATCACCAGCAGGTTCCAGATCAGGTGACCCACGTTCTCCTTGCAGTAAAGGAAAAGCCCCTGGAAATGTTCCGTCAGCTGCTCCTTCACCGTCTGCAAAAAGAACATGACCTCCCCGTTCAGTGTCGGGTCCATGGATGTTCCCCCTCTCGTGGTTGGATGACCCGTCCCTCCAGGACGGTGAAACAGGCCCGGACCTCCAGAAGCTGCTGGGGCGGGATGGAAAAGATATCCCGGTCCGGGGCGGTGTAGTCGGCAAAAAAGCCGGGGGCGATACGCCCTGTTTCCCCCTCCTGGCCGGCGGCCCAGGCCACCCCGGCGGTGGCGGCGGTCAAAGCCTGTTCCAGGGTAAGGCGCTCCCCGGGGTGCCACCCCCCGGCGGGCTGGCCCCGGTAGTCCTGCCGGGTGACGGCGCAGTACAGGTTGCCAAAGGGGTCCATGCTCTCGATGGGGCTGTCCGACCCGGCGGAAAAGGGGATGCCCCCCTCCACCATGGTCCGCCAGGCGTAGCAGCTTTCCGCCAGTTCCGGCCCCACCCGGGCCTCCGCCATGTGCAGGTCGTATTCCAGGAACACCGGCTGGGCCAGCACCTGGACCCCCAGCCGCCGGATGCGCTCCAGCTGGTCGGGGCGGGTGATCTGGCAGTGGACGATGCCGTGGCGGGGGGCTTTCTCCGGGCAGCTTTCCCGCGCCCGCTGGATGGCGTCCAGGCAGCGGTCCAGCGCCCCGTCCCCGATGGCGTGGATGACCGCCCCCATGCCGCGGCGGTGGGCGGCGGCCACCAGGTCCTCCACCCGCTCCCAGGGGAGGACCGCCATCCCCGTCCCGGCGGCGGGGTCGTCGGCGTAGGGCCGGGACAGCAGGGCGGTGCGGGCCCCCAGGGAGCCGTCGGAGACGATCTTCAGGGGGCCGATGGAGACCTTCCCCTGCCGCCAGCCGGGGTGATACCCGGCGGCGAAGAACTCCTCCAGTTCCTCCACCGTGAGGAACTGGCACTGCTGCACCACCCGGATGGGGAGCCTTCCGGCGGCATCCAGCCGCAGCCAGGCGTCCAGCACCTGCCGCCAGCCGAGGCCGGGGAAGCTGCAAAGGTCCTCGCTGTGGGCCATGGTGAGACCCAGGGAGGCGGCCTTTTCCGCCGCCATGGCCAGCCACCGCCGGGCGTCATCCGGTGTAATGGCCGCCGCCCGGGACAGCAGCTGCATCCCGTTTTCCCGGAGGATACCGTCCGGCTCCCCCTTCCCGTCCCGGCCGATGGCCCCGCCGGGAGGGTCGGGGGTGTCCCGGGTGATCCCCGCCATAGCCAGGGCGGCGGAATTGGCGGCGGCGATGTGCTGGCAGACCCGGGTGATCAAAATAGGATACCCCGGCGCCATCCCGTCCAGCTGGGCCAGTGTGGGCATCTTCTTCCCCGGGAACCGGTCCTGGTTCCAGCCCCAGCCCAGCACCAGCTGCCCCGGGGGCAGCCGCCGTTCCCGGATAAAGGCCCGGAGGATGGCCCCCAGCTCCTCCACCGAGGAGGCCCCGGAGAGGTCGGCCACCTCCATCCCCCGGCCCACCTCCCCCAGGTGGAGGTGGCTGTCCCCCAGCCCCGGCAGCAGCGGCAGCCCGCCCCGGCCGATGACCCGGGTGGCGGGGGTCGCCAGTTCCAGCAGTTCCTCCCCGCCCACGGCGGCGGTGACGCCGTCCTTCACCGCCACGGCGGTGGCCCAGGGCCGGGCGGCGTCTCCGGTCCATATCCTGGCGTTGTGGATGATCAGGTCCATGGGGGGTCCTCCTTATCTCTGCTTAAAATGACGGGTCCACTGTTCCAAATCCTGGCGGAACCGCTTGGTATCCGACAGCCGGTCCAACCAGCAGCGGTAAAACTCCTCAAAATAACGGGCCTCCAGAAGGAACCCGCCCTCGTTGTCGGTGGTGAACACCTTTCCCCGGTGCTTCCCGTTCAAGGCGATGCCATAGTCCCACTGACACCCCCGGGTCCCCAGACTCAGGAACCCGTCGGTACTCCAGCGGCTGTCATCGTCCTCATCCTCCGGCAGTTCAAAGATATAATACCGCTCCGGCTCCCGGGCGTAGTGCTTCGGGTTACCGGTGGCGGAGCATGGGGGGACCTCCTTTTTTAAAACAGGTCGCTGTGGGAGCCGGTCCGTATCAGTTCCAGGATCAGCGTTTCCCGAACGACCTTGTAGATCAGAAGCCAGTCCGGCTGGATGTGGCACTCTCTCATATCCTTGTAATTCCTGGAATTCACCAGGGCGTGGTCCCGGTACCGCTCCGGCAGGGGCGTTTCCGCGCACAAAAGCGTGATGACCTCCTCCAGCTTTTTGGGGTCCAGTCCCCTTTTCAGCGCCAGCTTGTAGTCCCGTTTGAACTGCCCCGAAAATCCCGGCCTAAGCATCCAGCGCCTCCATCAGGGCGGACACGCTGTCAAAGGGGCCGTGGAGGTCCTCGCCCTTTTCTGCCGCCTCCATGGTAGCGTAGGTGGTCTCGTTGGGCTCGTCCAGGCGCACTTCAAAGGGCAGGCCCTTGTACCGCAGCGCCTGGCGGTAAAAGATGCCGGTGGCTGTGCTCAGGTCCATCCCCAGGGACTTAAAAAGGGCCGCCGCCTGGGCTTTCAGGTCGGGCTCTATCCGCAGCGTCATGTTCTCCTTGTTCGCCATGCCAACTTCTCCTTTCTTGTTTGGTCTCCCACCCATATTATATGCAATATCCATTTGCCTTGCAAGTGCGGCGCCATAAAAACCGGGCCGGTCTCCCCCTGTTCCGGCTCCGCCCGGCCCTCCGCACCCATTCCTGCCCCCCGCATAGAATAAAGAGACGGCAGGCCGCCCGGACCCGCCGTCCCGGGCGTTTTCTCTGCCGCCCGGAGGGAAACGAGGTGAAGCTACATTGGACCTGCTGCGCGTGCAGGACATTACCGAAAGTTACCAGGCCGAAAACGGCGAGATCTTCGCCCTGGATCATATCAGCTTTTCCATGGAGAAGGGGGAGTTCGTCAGCATCGTCGGCCCCAGCGGCTGCGGCAAATCCACCCTGCTCTCCATCATCTCGGGGCTGCTGCCCCCCACCTCCGGCTCCGTCCTGCTGGATGGCAAGGAGGTCCGCGGGGTGGATCCCCGCATCGGCTATATGCTCCAAAAGGATAACCTGCTGGAGTGGCGCACCATCTGGAAAAACGTCATCTTCGGGCTGGAGGTCCGCCGCCAGCTGGACGGGGAGACCACCGCCCGGGCCCGGCGGCTGCTGCAAAGCTACGGCCTGTGGGAGTTCCGGGACAAATACCCCAGCCAGCTTTCCGGCGGGATGCGCCAGCGGGCGGCCCTTATCCGCACCCTGGCCACCAGCCCGGAGATTCTGCTGCTGGACGAGGCTTTCTCCGCCCTGGACTACCAGACCCGTCTGACCGTCACCGACGACGTCTACCGCATCCTGCGCCGGGAGCGCATCACCACCATCATGGTGACCCACGACATCCCGGAGAGCATCAGCATGGGGGACCGGGTGATGATCCTCACCAGCCGCCCCGCCCGGGTGGGGGAGTTGCTGACCATCGACTTCGGCCCGGACCGCACCCCTCTCTCCTGCCGGGGGGACCCCCGGTTCAGCCAATACTTCGATCACATCTGGAAGGAGTTGAAGGACGATGGGAACTGACCTTTCCCCCCAGCGGCAGGAATACCTGCGCCGCCGCCTGCGCCGCCGCCGGTGGGTCCGGGGCTGCCAGTGGGGCCTGCTCATCCTGCTGGTGGCCCTTTGGGAGATACTGGCCCGGGCGGGGATCATCGACAGCTTCATCCTCAGCCAGCCCAGCCGCATCTGGCGCACCTGGACCACCATGTTCGTGGAGGGGGAACTTTGGACCCACATGTGGGTGACCATCTACGAGACGCTGGTGGGCTTCCTGCTGGGTGTGGCGCTGGGCATCGGCCTGGCGGTGCTGCTGTGGTGGAGCGACTTTGTGGCCAAGGTCAGCGAGCCATACCTGGTGGTGCTCAACAGCCTGCCAAAAATCGCCCTGGGCCCGGTGATCATCATCGTGGTGGGGGCGGGGACCAAGGCCATCATCTTCATGGCCCTTGCCATCTCCCTCATCGTCACGGTGCTGGAGATGCTGGGGGGCTTCCGCCGCACCGACCCCGACGCCATCCGCATGGCCACCACCTTCGGCGCCACCAAGGGCCAGATATTCCGCAAGATCGTGCTGCCCAGCAACGTGGGCACCCTCTTCGGGTCGCTGAAGATCAACATCGGCCTGTCGCTGGTGGGGGTCATCGCCGGGGAGTTCTTGGTCTCCAAGGCGGGGCTGGGGTATCTGATCGTTTACGGCGGCCAGGTCTTTAAGCTGGACCTGGTGATGGCCAGCGTCATCATCCTGTCGGTGGTGGCCGCCCTGATGTACCAGGGGGTGGTGGCGCTGCAAAAGCTGGTGACCCACCGCCGGTAGCGGCGTTAAAATAGCCAAAGGGTCGTTGAGAAGGGAGTAATGATATGAAACGCATGGCAACCATTTTCCTGGCCGTCCTGGTGGCGGCCGCCGCCCTGGCGGGGTGCGCCGGGGCCGGGCCCAAGCCCCTGGAGAAGGTCCGGGTCTGCGAGGTGACCCACTCGGTCTTTTACGCCCCCCAGTACGCCGCCATCCAGCTGGGCTTTTTCCAGGAGGAGGGCATCGAGATCGAGCTTTCCAACGGCCAGGGGGCGGATAAGGTGATGGCCGCCGTCCTCTCGGACAGCATGGACATCGGCTTTGCCGGGCCGGAGGCCGCCATCTACGTCTACAACGAGGGGAAGGAGGACTACCCCAAGGTCTTTGCCCAGCTGACCCAGCGGGACGGCTCCTTCCTGGTGGCCCGGCAGCCCGACCCGGACTTCTCCTGGCAGAAGCTCGCGGGCAAGCACATCCTCCCCGGCCGCAAGGGGGGCGTCCCCTACATGGCGCTGGAGTACGTCATCCGGCAAAACGGCCTGGACCCGGCAAAGGACCTGCTGATGGATAACTCCATCCAGTTCGCCCTGATGACCGGGGCCTTCACCGGGGGCACCGGGGACTACGTCACCATCTTTGAGCCCACGGCCTCGATGCTGGAGGCGGAGGGCAAGGGGTACATCGTGGCGTCGGTGGGGGAGGCCGCCGGGGAGATCCCCTACACCGCCTACTTCGCCAAGAAAAGCTACCTGGAGAAGAACAAGGACCTGGTAGAGCGGTTCACCCGGGCCATCTACCGGGGCCAGCAGTGGGTGGCGGAACACACGGCGGAGGAGGTGGCCAAGGCCATCGCTCCGGCCTTCCCCGACACCGGCGAGGAACTTCTGACGGTGGTGGTGCAGCGTTACAAGGACATCGACGCCTGGAACAGCGACCCCGTGATGAGCCAGGAGTCCTTCGACCTGCTCCAGGAGGTGATGACCCAGGCCGGGGAACTGAGCCAGCGGGCCCCCCACGGGGATGTGGTGGATAACAGCTTTGCGGAGAAGGTCATGGGCTGACCCCAACAGAAAAATAATGGAGAGGCCGCCTTTGGGCGGTCTCTCTATTTGATTGACAATCCCCCCGGGAAATACTAAAATATGAATACGATTTCTTATGGGAGCCATAGGGATAACCGGGCTCCCCTTTTTTGTGGCAGGAGGTGCATGGCCATGGACCGGCGACCCTCTCTCCGCCCCGGCGTCACCACCGGCAGCTGCGCCGCCGCCGCCGCCCGGGCCGCCGCCCGGCTGCTCCTCACCGGGGAGGAGACGGCGGTGGTCCGCCTGGCCGTCCCTGGGGGAAGGACGCTCTCCCTGGCGGTGGAGACCTCCGCCAGCCGCCCCGGCCGGGCCAGCTGCGGGGTGCGGAAGGACGCCGGGGACGACCCGGACGTCACCCACGGGCTGCTGATCCTGGCCGATGTCGCCTTTGATCCCGACGGGGCGCCCGGCGTTACCCTCCGGGGCGGGGAGGGGGTGGGCACCGTCACCCTGCCGGGGCTGGACCAGCCCCCGGGGGAGGCCGCCATCAACCGGGTGCCCCGTCGGATGATCCTCTCCGGGGTGGCGGAGGAGGCGGCCCGGGCGGGACACACCGGCGGTCTTGCCGTCACCATCCGGGTCCCCGGGGGGGCGGAGGTGGCGGAGCGGACCTTCAACCCCCGGCTGGGCATCGTGGGGGGCATCTCCATCCTGGGCACCACCGGCATCGTGGAGCCTATGAGCGAGACGGCTCTTGTGGCCACCATCCAGGCGGAACTGTCGGTGCTGGCGGCGTCGGGGGAAAAGGGGGTCATCCTCACCCCCGGCAACTACGGCCGCGACTTCCTCCGGGGGATGGACCGGGTGCCGGACCGGCTTGCGGTGAAGTGCGGGAACTTCCTGGGGGAGGCCATGGACGGCGCCGCGGCCCTGGGGTTCCGGCGGGTCCTGGTGGCCGGCCACCTGGGCAAGCTGGTGAAGCTGGCGGGGGGGATGCTGAACACCCACTCCCGGTACGGGGATTGCCGGATGGAACTGCTGTCCGCCCACGCCGCCCTTTGCGGGGCCGGGCAGGATACGGTAAAGGCCCTGATGGAGGCTCCCACCACCGTCCAGGGCGGGGAGATACTAAAGGAAGCGGGGCTGCTGGCCCCGGTGATGGATTCCCTGGCCGGGAAAATGCAGGAGGCCCTCGTTCGCCGGGCGGGGGCGGAGGTGGCCGTCGGGGCCATAGCCTACCTGCCGGGGGAGGGGATCGTCCTCCGCACCCGTGGGGCGGAGGGACTGCTGGCCCGGCTGGAGGAGAAAGGGGAAGGGAACGGATGAATAAGGGGAGATTGTACGGCGTGGGGGTGGGTCCCGGGGACCCGGGGCTGATGACCCTCCGGGGGGCGGAGGTCATCCGGGCCTGCCCGGTGGTGGCGGTGCCGGTCTCCGGCGGGGAGCGGCTGGTGGCGCTGGAGATCGCCCGCCAGGCGGTGCCGGAGGTGGCGGAAAAGGAACTGCTGCGGCTGGACTTCCCCATGATACGGGACCGGGCCACCCTGGAAAAATGCTATGACACCGCCGCCCGGGCGGTGATGGCGGTGCTGGACAGCGGCCGGGACGTGGCGATGCTGAACCTGGGGGACCCCTCCCTTTACGCCACCTACAGCAGCGTGCAGCGGCGGGTACTGGCGGCGGAACGGTACCAGGTCATCACCATCCCCGGGGTGCCCAGCTTCTGCGCCGTGGCGGCACGGCTGGATATGAGCCTTACAAAGCCCCACCTCCCCCTTCACATCGTCCCCGGGGGCTATCCCGGGGTGGAGGAGGCCCTGGACCTCCCCGGGGCCAAGGTGCTGATGAAGGCCGGCAAGGAGGTCCCCCGCCTGAAGGAACTGCTGGCGGGCCGCCCCGGTCTCACCGCCCGGATGGTCACCGACTGCGGCCTCCCCACCCAGCGGGTCTACCGGGACCTTCGGGAGGCGGATGGCCCCACCGGGTATTTTTCCACCGTCATCATAGAGGAGGAGTGAGGGATGGTACACATCGTGGGCGCGGGCTGCGGGGCCCCTGACCTCATCACGGTGCGGGGGGCGAAGCTGCTGGCCCGGGCGGACCAGATCATCTACGCCGGCAGCCTGGTGAACCCGGAACTGCTCTCCCGCGCCCGCCCCGGCACCCCCTGCCACGACAGCGCCCGCCTTGCCCTGGAGGAGGTGCTGGAACTGATCCAGGCGGGGGAGGAAAAGGGCTGGGACACCGTCCGGCTCCACACCGGCGACCCCTGCCTGTACGGGGCCATCCGGGAGCAGATGGACGCCCTGGAGGAGCGGGGCATCCCCTACGACGTCACCCCGGGGGTATCCAGCTTCTGCGGGGCGGCGGCGGCCGTCCCGGCGGAATACACCCTGCCGGGGGTGAGCCAAAGCGTCATCATCACCCGGATGGCGGGGCGGACCCCGGTGCCGGAGAGGGAGAAACTTCGCTCCCTGGCCGCCCACGGGGCCACCATGGTGCTGTTCCTCAGCGCCGGGATGCTGGAGGAGGTCCAGGGCCAGCTGCTGGCCGGGGGCGCCTACCGGGAGGACACCCCGGCGGCCATCGTGTACAAGGCCAGCTGGCCGGAGGAGGCGGTCTACCGCTGCACCGTGGGGACGCTGGCCGAGACCGCCCGGGCACACCAGGTGCAGCGGACGGCGCTGATCCTGGTGGGGGATTTCCTGGGGGAGGACTACCGCCGGAGCCTGCTGTATGACCCGGGGTTTTCCCACAGCTTCCGGGAGGGGAAGGGGGACAAGAAATGACCCTTCGCCTTATCGCCTTCACCCCTCGGGGCACCCTGCTGGCCCGGGAACTGGCGGAGAAGCTGGAACAGGGGGGCCACCGCTGCGACGCCCGCTCCTTCCGGCCCTTCCCCGACGGGACCGGCCAGCCCGCCCTCCCCTGCCTGGAGAGGACGACCCTTGCCCAGTGGACCGAAGCCGCCTTCCGGGAGGCGGAGGGGCTTATCTTTATCTCCGCCTGCGGCATCGCCGTCCGGGCGGCGGCCCCCTTTTTGCGGGACAAGCACACCGACCCCGCCGTGGTGGCGGTGGACGAGGGGGGACGGTTCGCCGTGGCTCTTCTCTCCGGCCACACCGGGGGGGCCAACCGGCTGGCCCGGGAGGTGGCGGAGGCGGTAGGGGCGCAGCCGGTGGTCACCACCGCCACCGACGGGGCGGGGCTGCTGGCCATCGACGACTGGGCGGCCCAAAACGGCTGGCGGCTGGACCGGCCGGAGCGGGTCAAGGCCATCTCCGCCGCCCTGGTGGCGGGGGGGACCGTCTCCTTTTCCAGCGACCTCCCGGTCCGCGGCCCTCTCCCCCGGGGCTACCTGCCGGGGGAGGTCTCCCCGGCCCTGTGGTTCACCCTCAGCGCCGCCCCCTCCCAGGCCCTCAAGGTGGTCCCCCCCGCCCTCTGGGTGGGCATCGGCTGCCGCAGGGGGGCCACCGGGGAGCGGATCGCCGCCGCGGTGGAGGCGGCTCTGGCGGCGGGGGACCTCACCCCCCTGGCGGTGGCGGGGGCCGCCACCATCAGCATCAAGGGGGAGGAACCGGGGCTGCTGGCCCTCTGCCGGGAAAAGGACTGGCCGCTGCGATGCTTCCCCCCGGAGGAACTGGCCCTCCAGCCGGGGGAGTTCACCCCCTCCCCCTTTGTGAAGGAGACCACCGGGGTGGACAATGTCTGCGAGCGTGCCGCCGTGGCAGCCAGCGGGGGCGGCAGGCTGCTGGTGAAAAAAACGGTACTGGATGGCGTTACCGCCGCCGTCGCCGCCTGCCCGGTGACGGTGCGGCTGGGGCCGGGCGAGACCGGCGGGACGGACCGCCCGGGGGATCGGCCCTGGGCGTGGAACGGGAAGGAGAGATCGTGATGGGAAAGATCTATGTTATCGGCATCGGCCCCGGCGGGGCCCAGGAGACCACCCCCCGAGCCCAGGCGGCGCTGGCCGCCAGCGACGTCCTGGTGGGATACACCACCTACATCGACCTGGTGAAGGAACACTACCCCGGCAAGGACACCATCGCCACCCCCATGACCACCGAGGTGGCCCGGTGCCGGACCTGCCGGGACCTGGCCCTAAAGGGCAGGACGGTGGCCATGATCTGCTCCGGGGACGCCGGGGTCTACGGCATGGCGGGGCTGATTTATCAGGTCTGCGAGGATGCCCCGGATCTGGAGATCGAGGTCATCCCCGGGGTCACCGCCGCCACCGCCGGGGCCGCCCTGCTGGGGGCACCCCTGGTCCACGACTTTGCCGTCATCTCCCTCAGCGACGCCCTCACCCCCTGGGGGACCATCGCCAAGCGGCTGGAACTGGCGGCGGAGGGGGACTTTGTCCTCTGCCTTTACAACCCGGCCAGCAAGACACGGCCGGACACCTTAAAGAAGGCGGCGGATATCCTGCTGGGATACTGCGGCCCCGACACCCCCTGCGGCCTGGCCCGGCGTGTGGGCCGGGAGGGGGAGGAATGCTGGCTCTGCACCCTGGAGGAACTGGGGGAGCAGCCGGCGGACATGTCCACCACCGTCTTTGTGGGCAACAGCCAGACCCAGGTGATCGGCGGCAAGCTGGTGACCCCCCGGGGCTACGAGACCAAGGGGGCGCTGTGAGGGGACGGCACATCGTGGTGTTCGCCGGGACGGCGGAGGGGCGGCGGCTGGTCCTGTCCCTCTGCCGCAGGCTGCCGGAGGGGGTGGTCACCGCCTCGGTGGCCACCGGCTGGGGCCGGGAACTGCTGGAGGCGGAGCGGCCCCAAAACCTCCGCGTCCGGGAGGGGCGGCTGGACCGGGGGCAGATAGAAGCATTCCTCCGGGAGGAGCGAGCCGGCGCCGTGGTGGACGCCACCCACCCCTACGCCCGGGAGGTGTCGGAAAACCTCCGGGCCGTCTGCGGGGCGCTGGAACTCCCCTGCCTGGGGCTGGCCCGGGAGGAGACCGACCTTTCCGGCTGTATCCTGGCGGCGGATATCCGGGAGGCGGCGGAAAAATGCCGGGAACTTCCCGGCAACATCCTCCTTGCCACCGGGGCCAAGGAACTGCCGGCGTTCTGCCAGGCGCTGGGGGAGCCGGGGCGGGTGTTCCCCCGGGTGCTGCCCCTGGCGGAAAGCCTGGAACAGTGCCGGGCGGCGGGCATCCCCGCCGGCAGCGTCATCGCCATCCAGGGACCCTTCTCCCGGGAACTGAACCTGGCGCTGATGGAGCAGTTCTCCATCGCCGTCCTGGTGACCAAGGACGGGGGAAAGGCGGGGGGGATGCCGGAGAAGCTGGCCGCCGCCCGGGAGCGGGGGGCCAGGGTGGTGGCCATCCGCCGCCCGCCGCTGCCGGGGGCGGTCTGCTCCATGGCGGAGATCTTGGCGCGTCTGACCGGAGAGGAGGAGAAGGGATGAAGGTATCACTGGTGGGGATGGGCCCGGGGAGCCCGGCGCTGCTCACCCGGGCGGCAACAGCCGCCCTTGCCCGGGCGGAGCTTTTCATCGGCGCCCCCCGGCTGCTGGAGCCCTACCGGCAGGGGGCCGTCCCCTGCCGGGAGGCGGTGCTGGCCCGGGATATCCTGGCGGCGCTGGAGCAAAGCGGGGCGGAAAACGCTGCCGTCCTCCTCTCCGGGGACACCGGCTTTTACAGCGGGGCCAAGGGGCTGCGCCCCCTCCTGCTGGAAGCGGGGATGGAGGTGGAGACCTTCCCCGGCGTCTCCAGCCTGCAATACCTCTGCGCCAAGATCGGCACCCCCTGGGAGGACATCCACCCCGCCAGCGCCCACGGCCGGGCCTGCTGCCCCGGGGAGTTGGTGGCCCGGTACGGCCGGGTGTTCTTCCTCACCGGGGAGTCCGGGGACCAGACCCCCCGGGCTCTCTGCGCCGCCCTGGAACAGGCGGGCTGGGGGAAGGCCCGGGCCTGGGTGGGTTCCCGGCTCTCCTACCCCAACGAGGAGATCTTCTCCGGCAGGGTGGAGGAATTTTCCCGGCAGGACTTCCCGCCTCTCTCGGTGCTGCTGGTCCAGGGGGAACCGGCCTGTCCTCCCGCCGGGACCTTCGGCATCCCGGACAGCGGCTTCGTCCGGGGCCAGGTCCCCATGACCAAGGAGGAGGTGCGGGCGGCGGCCCTCTCCAAGCTGCGGGTGGCCCCCGGCGGCACCTACTGGGACGTGGGGGCGGGCACCGGCAGCGTCGCCGTGGCCATCTCCGCCCTGGCCCGGGACGGCCGTGTCCTGGCCGTGGAGCGGGACCCGGAGGCCTGCGGTCTCATCCTGGAGAACGCCGCCAGGTTCGGGGCCGGGAACCTGACGCTGGTGCAGGGGGAGGCCCCGGCGGCCCTGGGGGACCTCCCCGCCCCGGACGGCGTTTTTGTAGGGGGCAGCGGCGGCAGCCTGGAGGACATCCTAAAGACCGCCCTGGAGAAGAACCCCCGTGTCCGGGTGGTGGTCGCCGCCGTCACCCTGGAGACCCTCTCCCGGGGGGCGGCGCTGCTGGACGCCCTGCCCTTTGCCGGGGTGGAGGTGTCCCAGATCACGGTGGCCCGGGCCCGGGAACTGGGGCGCTACCACCTGATGACAGGACAAAACCCGGTGTTCCTCCTCTCCGGGGAGGGACAGGGGAAGGAGGGGACGCCGTGACCCGGATCCATATCCCCCGGCTGATGATCGCCGCCCCGGCCAGCGGCAGCGGAAAGACCACCGTCACCTGCGCCCTCCTCACTGCCCTGCTGGCCCGGGGGGAGCGCCCGGCGGCCTTTAAGTGCGGGCCGGATTACATCGACCCCCTGTTCCACACCGCCGTCACCGGGGCCCCCGCCCGGAACCTGGACCTGTTCCTGACCCCGGAGGACCGGGTGCTGGATTCCCTGTCCCGGGGCTGCGGCGGCGCCACCCTGGCGGTGCTGGAAGGGGTGATGGGCTACTACGACGGCCTGGGCGGGGACACCGTCACCGCCGGAAGCTACCACCTGGCCCGGGTGACAAAGACCCCGGTGGTGCTGGTGCTCCGCTGCCGGGGGATGTCGGCCCTCACCGCCGCCGCCCTGGTCCGGGGGGTTCGGGACTTCCAGGCGGACAGCGGCATCGCCGCCCTGCTGCTGGACCAGCTTTCCCCCGCCGCCTGGCCGGGGACCAAGGCGGTGCTGGAGCGGGAGACCGGCCTGCCGGTGGCGGGCTTCCTCCCTTCCCTCCCCGATTGCGCCCTGGAGAGCCGCCACCTGGGGCTGGTGGCCCCGGGGGAACTCCCCGGCTTCCGGGAAAAGGCCCGGCGGCTGGCCGCCGCCCTGGTGGAGCACACCGACCTGGAACTGCTGCAAGGCATCGCCCGGTCCGCCCCGCCCCTTGCCTATCACCCCCCCGCCCCGCCCCGCCCCCTGGAAAGACCGGTGCGGGTGGCGGTGGCCCGGGACGCCGCTTTCTCCTTCTACTACCGGGACAGCCTGGAACTGCTGGAGCGGGCCGGGGCGGAACTGGTCCCCTTCAGCCCCCTGGCCGGCGACCCGCTGCCGCCGGGGGCCGCCGGGCTGCTGCTGGGGGGCGGCTACCCGGAACTCCACGCCCGGGAGCTCTCCCAAAACCGGTCCACACGGGAGCAGCTTGGGCAGGCCATCCTGGGCGGCCTGCCCACCGTGGCGGAGTGCGGGGGGTTCCTCTACCTCCACCGGCAGCTGGCGGACAAGGCCGGGGCCTTCTGGCCCATGGCGGGGGTCATCCCGGCCTCGGCCCGGGACGGAGGGCGTCTCCAGCCCTTTGGCTACGGCACCCTTGCCGCCCGGCAGGGGGGGCTGCTGCTGGATGAGGGGGAGAGCGTTCCCGCCCACGCCTTCCACTACTGGCAGAGCGACGATGAGGGGGACGGGTTCCGGTTCCAGAAGCCCGGCGGCAGGGGCTGGCGGTGCGGCTGGCAGACGGGGAGCCTTTACGCCGGGTTCCCCCACCTCCATTTCGGCAGCCGGGAGGGGCTGGCGGAGCGGTTTTTGGCGGTCTGCGGGGCGTATCAGGAAAGAAAGAGGTAAAAACATGATGATCCAGAAGATGGCGGCCAGCTGCCGCCAGCCGAACCAGGAGGCGCGGCAAAACAGCCTGCGCCGCTGGGATTCCATCGCAAAGCCCCTCCACGGCCTGGGGCTGCTGGAGGACGCTGTGGTAAAGATATGCGCCCTCACCGGGGAGCCGGACTGCCCCCTGGCCCCCCGGGCGCTGGTGGTGTTCTGCGCCGATAACGGGGTGGTGGCCCAGGGGGTGACCCAGACCGGCCAGGAGGTCACCGCCATCGTGGCCGGCAACATGACCCGGGGGGCCACCAGCGTCTGCAAGATGGCGGCCCACGCCGGGGCGCGGGTCTACCCGGTGGATGTGGGGATGGTCACCCAGGTGCCGGGGCTCAGCTTCCTGTGCCACAGCCACGGCAAGGGCACCGGGGACATCACCCTGGGTCCCGCCATGACCCGGGCCCAGGCGGAGGACTGTATCGCCGACGGCTACAACGCCGCCCGCACCCTGGCGGGCCGCCTGGGCTACCGTCTGCTGGCCGCCGGGGAGATGGGCATCGGCAACACCACCACCAGCAGCGCCGTGGCCTCGGTGCTGCTGGGCCAGGACCCGGAGGCCCTCACCGGCCGGGGGGCGGGGCTCTCCAGCCAGGGGCTGGCCAACAAGGTGGCCGCCATCCGCCGGGCCATCCAGGTGAACCGCCCCGACCCCGCCGACCCGGTGGACGTCCTTGCCAAGGTGGGCGGATTCGATATCGCCGCCATGACGGGGTTCTACCTGGGGGCCAGCTCCGCCGGGGTGCCGGTGCTGCTGGACGGCTTTATCTCGGTGGTGGCGGCCCTCTGCGCCGTCCGCATCGCCCCCGCCGCCAGGGAAGCGATGATCGCCAGCCACTGCTCCGGGGAGCCGGGCACCCGGCGGGTGCTGGAGGCGCTGGGACTTGCGCCGGTCATCTCCGCCGGGCTTTGCCTGGGGGAGGGGACCGGGGCGGTGGCGCTTATCCCGCTGCTGGATATGGCGGCGGGGGTTTACCGGGAGATGAGTACCTTTGGGGAGATTTCCGTGGAGGAGTACCGGCACTTCGAGGATTCGTAAGCAGCGGCTTATAATATAAGCAACTGCTTACGTTGTGGAAAGGGGGCACAGCGGTGAAATTTTTTCTCACCGGTTCCAGCGCCAGCGGCAAAAGCGCCCTGGCCGAGGCCCTTGCCGCCGCCCTGGCGAGAGAGAAAAACTCCCCCCTTGTCTACCTGGCCACCATGTCCGCCCGGGACCCCGGGTCCCTCCGGCGGGTGGCCCGGCACCGGGCCCAGCGGGCGGGGAAGGGCTTTGAGACCATCGAGCGCCCCCTGGCCCTGGCCAGCCTCCCCCTCCCGGCGGGAGCCGCCGTCCTGCTGGAGGACCTGGGCAACCTCTGCGCCAACGAGTTTTTCGCCCCCGGGGGCGGCGGGGAAGCCGCTTTGCTGGCGGGGCTGGAGAGCCTGTTCTCCCGGGTGGATGACCTGGTGGTGGTGGGCAACGAGGTCTTTTCCGACGGGGCGGCCTGGGGGCCGGAGATGACCGGCTACCTCGCCGCCCTGGCCCGGGCCCAAAGGGCCTGCGCCGCCTGGGCCGATGCCGCCGGGGAGGTCTCCTCCGGCGCCGTCACCTGGCACAAGCGCCCGGCGGGGCGGTCCGATCTGTTCTGGAAGGAGGTTTCCCCAGGGTGATGCTGCTGCGCTCCTTTGTCATCGCCTTTTCCATGTGGTCCGCCATCCCCATGCCCCAGGTGGAGTGGGACCGGGATGGGATGAAATATGCCCTCTGCGCCTTCCCCTTCATCGGGCTGGCGGCGGGCGGGGCGGTGTGGCTCTGGCTGTTCCTCTGCGGCGGGCTGGGGCTCACCCGGCTGCTGGCGGCGGCGGGGGCGGCCCTCCTCCCGGTGGCGGTGAGCGGCGGCATCCACCTGGACGGCTTCTGCGACGCCTCCGACGCCATCGCCTCCCGCCAGGGGCCGGAGAAAAAGCTGGAGATCATGAAGGACCCCCGGGCCGGGGCCTTCGGGGTGATGGCGGTGTGCGGGTATCTGCTCCTCAGCTGCGCCCTGTGGGACGCCCTGCTGGCCGGGAAGGACCCCCGGGTCATCGGGGCGGTCTGCCTGGGTTTTCTCCTCTCCCGGGCCCTCAGCGGCTTCGCGGTGGCGGTGTTCCCCCTGGCCAAGGAGAGCGGTCTGGCCCACACCTTTGCCACCGGGGCGGAAAAACGGGTGGTGGCCATCCTGGACGGCCATCTGGCCTTCTTCGCAGCGGCGGGGATGGTGGCCCTGGCCCCCCTGCCGGGGCTGGCGGCGGCGGCGGGAGCGGCCCTGGCCTTCCTGTGGTACCTGCTGGTCTGCCGGGGGTTCGGCGGCACCACCGGGGACCTGGCGGGGTGGTTTTTGACCGTCTGCGAAGGGGCCATCCTGGCCGGGGCGGTAGTAGGACAGGCGATCATGTGACAGGAAAGGAGGGTCCCTCATGCCGGAGCGATCCACGGAAGAAAAGAAAGCGGTGATCCTGGTCACCGGCGGCCTGGCCCAGGGCAAGCTGGACTGGGCCCTGGCCCGCAGCGGGTACACCATGGAGCAGACCTCCCCGGACCCCGCCAGCCCCGCCCCCATCCTCACCGGGCTGGAGGAACTGGTCCGGGGGACGCTGGAAAAGGGCGGGGAGCCGGAAAGCCTTCTGCCGGCGCTGCTGGAGAAGGAATATGTCCTCTGCCGGGAGGTGGGGGCGGGCATCGTCCCTATCGACCCCATGGAGCGCCGCTGGCGGGAGGAGACGGGCCGCCTTTGCTGCAAGCTGGCGGAGAGGGCGGGCGGGGTGGTGCGGCTGTGGTGCGGCATCCCCCAGTGGCTCAAGGGAGGGGAAGGCTGATGCCCCGGCTGCTCCTGCTGCGCCACGCCATGACCCGGGGCAACCTGGAGCGGCGTTGGACCGGCACCACTGACGAGCCCCTGGCCCCGGAGGGGGTGGCCCTGGCCCGGCGGTCCGCTGGCACGGGGGAATTCCTTCCCCGGCGGGTGTGGAGCAGCCCTCTGCTCCGCTGCCGGGAGACCGCCGCCCTTCTCTGGCCGGAGGTGGAGGCGGTGGCCGTTCCCGCCCTCCGGGAGACCGGCTTTGGCCCCTTCGAGAACAAAAACCACCAGGAACTGGCGGGGGACCCGCTCTACGAGGAATGGACCCGCAGCGGGGGGACCGCCCCCGTCCCCGGCCTGGAGAGCCGGGAGGAGGTGGCCGCCCGGGCGCTGCCCGCTTTGGGGGGGATCCTGGATACCCTGGCGGCGTCGGGGGAGGACGGGGCTGTCGTCACCCACGGCGGCATCATCATGGAGTGCTGCGCCGCCTGGGGCTCCCCCCCGCGGGACTACTCCCGGTGGTGGGCCCCCTGCTGCGGCGGCTGGCTCGTCAGTTTGGAGGACTGGAGGGGGACCGGACGGTTCGCCCTCATCCAGGAGATACACCCGGTAAGAGAGGAGAAAACGCCATGAGAACAGCGATGGTGATGCTGCTGGCCTTCTGCCTGGACCTGGTGATGGGGGACCCCCGGTGGCTGCCCCACCCGGTGCGGGAGATGGGCCGGGCCATCTCCGCCCTGGAAAAGGGGCTGCGGGGACTGTTCCCCGCCACCCCCGGGGGGGAGCGGGCCGCCGGGGCGGTGCTGGCCCTGGTGCTGCCGGTGGGCAGCTTCTGGCTGGGGTGGGCCGTCCTTTGGCTCTGTGGCAGGCTGGCCCCCTGGCTGGGGCTGGCGGCGGAGGTGCTGCTCTGCTCCCAGTGCCTGGCCGCCCGGGAACTGAAAAAGGAGAGCATGGCGGTGTACCGGGAACTGGAGCAGGGGGACCTTTCCGCCGCCCGGACAGCGGTGGCGCGCATCGTGGGCAGGGACACCGGGAGCCTGACAGCGGAGGGCGTCACCAAGGCGGCGGTAGAGACGGTGGCGGAAAACACCAGCGACGGGGAAATCGCCCCCCTCTTCTGGATGGCCATTGGGGGGGCGCCGCTGGCCCTGGCCTACAAGGCGGTGAACACCATGGACAGCATGGTGGGGTACCGCAACGAGAAATACCAATACTTCGGCACCGCCGCCGCCCGGCTGGACGACCTGGCGAACTGGCTCCCGGCCCGGATGGCCGCTTTGGTGATGGTGGCCCTCTGCCCCCTGGCGGGGCTGGATGCCGAAGGGGCCTTCCGTGTCTGGCGGCGGGACCGCAAAAAGCACAAAAGCCCCAACAGCGCCCAGACCGAGGCCGCCATGGCCGGGGCGCTGGGGGTGCAGCTGGCGGGGGACGCCTGGTACTTCGGGGAGCTCCACCACAAGCCCACCCTGGGGGACGACCTGCGCCCTGTCCGGCCGGCGGATATCAAAAAAGCGGATCAGCTGATGTACTGGACCTCCGGGGCTTTCCTGCTGCTGGCGGCCTGGGCGCGGATGGCTGTCTCGCTGCTGTGAAGGAGGAAAACCGATGAACGCCAGACCCATTATGATCCAGGGCACCATGAGCAGCGCCGGCAAGAGCCTCATCGCCGCCGGGCTCTGCCGGGTCTTTCACCAGGACGGGCTGCGGGTGGCTCCCTTTAAGAGCCAGAACATGGCCCTTAACTCCTTCATCACCCGGGAGGGGCTGGAGATGGGCCGGGCCCAGGTGGTCCAGGCCCAGGCGGCGGGCATCCAGCCGGAGGCCCGGATGAACCCCATCCTTCTAAAACCCCAAAGCGACACCGGCAGCCAGGTCATCGTCAACGGGGAGGTCTGGGGGACCATGGCCGCCGCCGAATACTACCGCCGCAAGCCGGAACTGGTCCCCCATGTCCTCCGGGCCTACCAGAGCCTTGCCGCCGAATACGACGTCATCGTCATCGAGGGGGCGGGGAGCCCGGCGGAGATCAACCTTGCGGAAAACGACATCGTCAACATGGGGATGGCCCGGATGGCCGCCGCCCCGGTGCTGCTGGTGGGGGATATCGACCGGGGAGGCGTCTTTGCCAGCCTTTACGGCACCGCCGCCCTGGTGGAGCCCCGGGCCAGAAAGCACCTCAAGGGCACCATCATCAACAAGTTCCGGGGGGACGTGGAGATATTGCGCCCCGGCCTCCGGCAGCTGGAAGATATCACCGGGCTGCCGGTGCTGGGGGTGGTGCCCTGGCTCCGGGTGGATATCGACGACGAGGACAGTCTCTCCGCCCGGCTGGCGGGGCGGGCCGGGGTCCCCGGCGGGGTGGATGTGGCCATCCTGCGGTTCCCCCGCATCTCCAACTTTACCGACTTCGCCCCCCTGGAGACGCTGCCCGGGGCGTCGGTGCGGTATGTCTCCGCCCCGGGGGAACTGGGCCAGCCGGACCTGATCGTCCTGCCGGGGACCAAAAGCACCCTGGCCGACCTGCTGTGGATGCGGCAAAACGGCCTGGAAAGCGCCGTCCTCAAGCGGGCGGCGGCGGGGACCGTCCTCCTGGGGGTCTGCGGCGGCTACCAGATGCTGGGCCGGACCCTCCGGGACCCGGAGGGGGTGGAGAGGGAGCCAGGGGCCTCGGTCCGGGGGCTGGGGCTGCTGCCCGGGGACACCGTCTTTGCCGGGGAGAAGGTGCGGACCCGGATGACGGGCACCGTTTTGGCCGGCCCCCGGGGGCTGGAGGCCCTTGCCGGCGCCCCGGTGGAGGGGTACGAGATCCACATGGGCCGCACCACCCTGGAGCCGGGCACCCCACCCTTCTGCCTTGTCGCCCCCCTGGGCGGCGGGGAGGCCCGGGAGGACGGGGCGGTACTGGGGAACGTCTGGGGGACCTACCTCCACGGCCTGCTGGACAGCGGGGAACTGCTGGCCCGGCTGTGGCGGGCCCTGGCGGAGAAAAAGGGGCTGTCCCCGGAGGAGGCCCCCGCCTGCGACCCCGCCGCCTACCGGGAGGAGCAGTACCGGACCCTGGCCGCCGCCCTGCGGCAAAGCCTTGACATGGACCGGATTTACCGTATACTGGAGGAAGGGATATGACAGGACTGGGGCTTATCCACATCTACACCGGGCCGGGCAAGGGCAAGACCACCGCCGCCGTGGGGCTGGCGGTGCGGGCGGCGGGCCGGGGCATCCCGGTGGTCTTTGTGCAGCTGATGAAAAACCGCCCCACCGGGGAGGTGGAGGTCCTCTCCCGGCTGCCGGGGGTCACCGTCCTGCGGGGCAAGGCCGGGGCGGGTTTTTCCTCCGCCATGACCCCGGAGGAACGGGCCCGCAGCCGGGAGATACACCACCGGAACCTCTGCCAGGGGGCGGAACTGGCCCGGGAACAGGGCGGCCTCCTGGTGCTGGACGAGGTGATGGCCGCACTGAAGCACGGCCTTTTGGACCGGGAGCCGTTGCAGCAGCTTTTGGACCGGCGACCGGAGGGGACCGAACTGGTCCTCACCGGCCGGGACGCCCCGGAATGGCTGCTGGAGCGGGCCGACTACATCACCGTGATGGAGAAACGACGCCACCCCTACGACAGGGGCATCGCCGCCCGGCCGGGCATCGAGGAATAGGAGGTTTTTCAGATGGCGCTGCAACGGGTGCGCCCGGAGGAGATCGAAAAACGCAGCATGGAGATCATACGGGGGGAACTGGAGGGACTGGGGCCGCTGCCGCCGGCGGACCGGCTGCCGGTGGTGGAGCGGGTCATCCACGCCACGGCGGACTTCGACTTCCGGGACAGCCTGTTCTTCTCCCCCGGGGCGGTGGCGGCGGGGATCGCCGCCCTGAAAAAAGGGGCCTGGGTGGTCACCGACACCAACATGGCTAGGGCCGGGGTGAGCCAAAGCGCCCTGGACCGGCTGGGGGGACAGGTCCGCTGCTTTATGGCGGAGCCGGAGGTGGCAAGGGCCGCCAAGGACCGGGGGGAGACCCGGGCCACCCTGAGCATGGAGGCCGCCGCCGCCCTGGACACCGGGGGGGCGCCCTTGATCCTGGCCATCGGCAACGCCCCCACCGCCCTGGTCCGGGCCAGGCAGCTGCTGGAGGAAGGGACACTCTCCCCCGCCCTGGTCATCGGGGCACCGGTGGGGTTCGTCAACGTGGTGGAAAGCAAGGAACTGTGGCTGGACGCCCCCTGCCCCCGGATCATCGCCCGGGGACGGAAGGGGGGCAGCGCCGTGGCCGCCGCCATCGTCAACGCCCTGCTATACCAGGCGATCGAACGTACGCTGTAAAGGAGGAAATACAGATGGCAGATAAAGAACTTTTGGAGCGGCTGGACCAGTGGCACGAGGAGGACCAGCACCAGCGGATCGTGGACGAGGTCAAGGCTCTGCCCCCGGAGCAGGCGGCGGAGTACGACATCCGCTGCCGCCTGGGCCGGGCGCTGAACAATACCCATCAGTTCCAGGAGGCCCTGGCGGTGCTGGAGAGCATCAAAGAGCAGGGGGAAGCCCATTCCGCCTGGTGGAGCCGGATGGGCTACGCCCTCTACCACCTGGAACGGCAGAAGGAGGCGGCGGACCACTTCCGCCGGGCGCTGGAACTGAAGCCGGACAACCAGGACGCCAGGACCTTCCTGGCCTGGATGAACGTCAATGACAACGCCTGGGGGGGCAGGGCGGGGAAGAAAAAAGCCTCCCAGCCCCAGGAGGCGGTGAACGGCTACCGCCAGGAGACCCAGACCCAGCGGCGGCCCAAGGCGTCCAACGCCGCAAACGACTGGGAGGGCCGGGGCTGGGAGGGCACCGCCGCCCTGGACACCACCCTCTTCGGCCCGCTGCGGTTCCCGGTGAAGGAGGGGCTGTTCCAGACCCTCCCCGTCACCCTGGAGGGGAAGGGACTGATGGTGGACCTTTTCATCGTGGAGGAACTGGCCCAGCCCGACCGCTGGGAGGCCATCACCGCCCTGCTGGAGGGGGTCCCCGCCATGTACCGCAGGGCCCGGGAACGGATGGAGCGGGACTATGCCGCCGACGCCACCATGGAGTTTTTCATCCGGGACCAGCTGGCGGAGTTGGACGGGGAACCGCTGCTGGCCTTCTTCGGGGCGGCCCGGCGGGAGGAGATCAGCCCGGAGACTTTCATCCGGCGGCTGGAATTAAAGGGCATCACCATCGCCCTCCTGGCGGACGGGGGGATGGACTGCACCCTGGACTTCTCCCTGGACCCCGCCCTCACCGACGAGCTGCTGGTGTTCCGCTTCGGCCAGGACCAGGAGATCTATGACATCTCCCACGAGAGTTAAGGAGGGCAGAAAGATGGTAGACCAGGCGCTTTTGGACCGGCTGGACCGGCTGCACGAGGAACTGAAAAACCGGGCCATCCTGGAGGAGGTCGCCAAACTGCCCCGGGAGGAACAGCTGGATTACCAGATACAGAGCCGCATCGGCCGGGCGCTGGGCAACCTGCACCAGCATCAGGCGGCGTTCCGGGTACTGGAGACGTTGGAGGACCAGGGGAAAGACGACCCCATGTGGTGGTACCGGATGGCCTGCGCCTGGCTCGGCCTGGCCGACCCGGTCCGGGCGGAGGAGTATGCGGACCAGGCCCTGGCGCTGGACCCGGACTGCGAGGGAGCCCATGAGGTGAAGCAGATGATCCAGAAGCAGCGGCGGTGGCGGACGGGCAACAGCAAAAAGAAGGGGAACAAAAAGGAAGAGGAGGTGTCCGGGTGAGGGGCGTTCTTGTTGCCAGCTTTGGCACTACGGCGGCGGACACCCTGGCGGAGACCATCGGCGCGGTAGAACAGCAGGCGGCGGCGTTGTGGCCGGGGGCGCCGGTCTACCGGGCCTTCACCAGCCCCACCGTCCGCCGGCGGCTCCGGGAAAAGGGGCTGCCGGTGGAGGATGTTCCCGCCACCCTGGAACGGATGGCGGCGGACGGCGTCGATGAGGCGGTGGTGCGGAACACCTTTGTCATCCGTGGCATCGAGTACCACCGGCTGGAGGAGGATTGCCGGCGGATGGCTGGGGCGTTCCGGTCCCTGGACCTCTCCCCGCCCCTGCTGGACAGCCCCGGGGACATCGCCGCCGTGGCCCGGCTGCTGCTGGAGCGGCACCGGGACCTGGCCCCCGGCGACGCCCTGGCGCTGATGGGCCACGGCACCGGCCACCGGGGGGACTTCGCCTACGGGGCGCTGGACTGCGCCTTCCGGGACATGGGCCGGGGGGATGTGCTGGTCTCCACCATCGAGGGGGGCAGCGGCATCGACGGCCTGCGGCGGCGGTTGGCCGCCCTGGGCCCCCGGCGGGTGGTGCTCCGCCCCCTGCTGATGACGGTGGGGGACCACGCCAAAAACGATATGGCCGGGGGGGCGGAAACCTCCTGGAAGAACCTGCTGGCGGCGGACGGCTACCAGGTCACCTGCGTCATGGAGGGCCTGAGCCAGCTGCCGGGCATCCGGGAGCGTATCCTCATGCGGTAAAAGGCGCTATCCCAGGCCGGAATAATCGTGGCGGCTCCCGCCTAAAATGGTATGGGACAGGTATTCACACCCTGTTTGCAATTTTTTTTGACAAATGACATAAAACCGTGGTACAATCTACAAATAATGAGATATTCTGCCAGCCGGGCCGGTACCCGGAGGGCGTGGAGATAACAAGGGGGAGTGCGTACCGTGTTCAGCAACGACATCGGCATCGACCTGGGGACAGCGACGACTTTGATCTATGTGGCGGGGAAGGGCATCGTCCTCAAGGAGCCATCCATCGTGGCGATGGACGCCAGGGCCAACAAGGTGATGGCAGTGGGCCAGTCCGCCTACGAGATGCTGGGCAAGACCTCCGACCTCATCCGGGTGGTCCGCCCCCTGGAGGAGGGGGTCATCTCCGACTACGAGGTCACCGAGGAGATGCTCAAGTATTTCTTCAAGAAGGTGAGCCCCAGCAAGTTCTTCAAGCCCCGGGTCTGCGTCTGCGTCCCCTCGGCCATCACCGAGGTGGAGAGCCGGGCGGTCATCGACACCATGATCTCCGCCGGTGCCCGCAACGTCTTTCTCATTGAGGAACCGGTAGCGGCGGCCATCGGCGCCGGCATCGACATCACGGTGCCCGGGGGGGTGGCCATTCTGGATATCGGCGGCGGCACCAGCGATATCGCCGTGCTGTCCCTGAACGGCATCGTCTGCAAGACCAGCCTCAAGATGGCGGGCAACACCTTCAACCAGGCCATCATCAAGTATATCCGCAGCACCTACAACGTCCTTATTGGGGACAACACCGCCGACCGCATCAAGCGGGACATCGCCACCGTCTGGCCGGAGGACTCCAGCCCCGAGGAGTACGAGGTGAAGGGCCGCAACCTGGTCACCGGCCTGCCCCAGCGCATCACCATCACCAACCAGGAGCTGATGGAGCCGCTGGCCGCCGAGGTCGAGCACATCATCCTGGCGCTGCAATCGGTGCTGGAGCGCACCCCGCCGGAACTGGTGGCGGACATCGAGCAAAGCGGCCTGATCATGACCGGCGGCGGCAGCATGCTGGGGGGGATGGACAAACTCATCAGCAGCCGCATCCGCATCCAGGCCCGCCTGGCCGAAAACCCGGTGGAGGCGGTGGCCATCGGCACCGGGCTGTCCTTCGATTACCTTGGCAAGCTGTACGACGGCTTTGTTACCTACACGAATTATTCCTCCAAGTGAGGGCGAAAGAGGACCTGCGTAAAAACGCCGGTCCTCTTGGTATCCCTGCCAAGATGTGGTACAATGGTCCTAGACTATCGACAGAGGAGGGGTCCCCTATGGAACTGAAAAACGAGATGCTGGCACGGTACGCCCGGGCCTACCAGGAGCACCCGGGGCTGGAGCAATTCCGGCGGCGGAAGAAGGCGCTGCTTTGGGGCGTCATGGGGCTGTTCCTCCTTCTGCGGCTGCTGGATATGGCCATGTACCTTTCGGTGGGCAGCCCGATGACGGCGGCGCTCCGGGTCCCCTTTGGCCTTGTGATCCCCGGTATCTTCGTCCTGTCGGCCTGGCGGGGGGACCACCGGTTCGCCTTCCTGCTGCTCCTGCCCGCCGCCAGTCTGGGCACCGATCTGATCCAGTTCTTCCGCTGGTACCGCCTGGGCATCGCCGATGGCTTCCGCCCTTTGTACTTTGTCATGCTGGCGGCGGAGGCGGTCACCCTCCTTTATTTGGCGGGGACCACCCTCTGGCTCGCCATCCCGGCGGAGAACCGGGAGTTCAGCGTCATCCTGAACCAGATCACCGAGGAACTCATCCGCCGGAGCAAGGAGATGGCCGCCGCAGCCAAGGGCGGGACAGCCCCGCCGGCCCCTGGTTTTACACCCGCGCCAGCGCCGCCTGCCCCCGCCCCGGTGTCCCCGGCCCCCGCAGCCCCTCCGGCTCCCACGCCGGCGGCCCCGGAGGGGGGCGTCCCCTCCTTCTACCAGCAGATCACCGCCGCCGCGGGGCCAGAGGGACTTCCCGAGGACTTTTCCCTGAGCTACCCCGGCCGGGAGGGGAAAAAGCCCGGGTTTGTGGACGGGGCCTGGGACGGTATCGTTATGTACCACACCAACGTCACCCCGGGGGATGTGACCCCCCTCCACGAGATACTGGGGCTCATCGCCGCCGGATACCTTCGGGCGGGGCAGCGGCTGGAGGAGTTTTTCTCCCCCGACGGCCCTACCATGCTCCCCATCATCGACGGGATGCAGGACTGGATCATAGCCCACCGCAAGGAACTGGACCCCACCGCCTTCCACCGCTTCGCCATGACCACCCTGCGGGAGAGCCGCAACAAGGAGTGCGTCAAGTTCGCCCTGTCGCTGCTGGAACTGCTGGACAGCCAGCCCGAGGACCGGCAGGTGATCCTGACCCTGGCCCTCAGCGACGAGTTCACCCTGTTCTGTATGTATGTCATCCGGGGGTGGGAGGACGGCAACGACCAGATGTTCCGCCTGGCAAAGCAGGTCCACGGCTGGGGCCGCATCTTCCTGGTCCACGAGTTGGAGCCGGACACCCCGGAGATCCGGGACTGGCTGCTGCGGGAGGGGTGGCGGAACGACATCCTGCCCAACTACTCCGCCGCCCTCTGCGCCAAAAAGGGCCAGCTGAGGGAACTGCTCTCCCGAAGTTTCCTTCCGCCGGACCAGCGTGACGCCGTCCGTGACCTGGTGGAGGCGCTGCTGGTGGAGTCACCTTTGCCGGGCATCTCCGGGTTGGAGGACGGAGAAGGTCTGCTGCGGGAGTACCTGCGCCATGCCGGGGGAATGGTGCTGGACGAGGAGGACCGCCGGGTGGTGAAGGCGGTGGAGGGGAATTTGGAGAAAAAAACACCCGCCGGGGAGAAGTGACCCGGCGGGCCGGGGGACACGCTTTGGGGCGTGTCCCTTGATCTATTGTTCCGGGGATTTGCATCATGTTACCCCGACACCTGCTTGGCGGCCTGGCTGGCGGCGATGAGGATGGGGTCGTAGACCGGGGCCACCGGCGGGGAGTAGACCAGGTCCAACTCCCCCAGCTGGGACACGCTGGCGCCCCAGGTGATGGCGGCAGCCAGCAGATCGATGCGCCCTGGAGCGGTGGCGCTCCCTGCCCCCTGGGCCCCCAGCAGACGGCCGTCCTTCCGCCGGAACACCAGGGTGAGGTGGTTCTCCCCGCCCCCGGGGTAGTAGGAGGCCCGGTCCGACTTGGTGATAGAAACAGCCTGGGCCTCAAAACCCTGGGAAAGGGCCTGTTCCAGGCCGAGACCGGTGGCGGCAAGGTAAAGGTCGAACACCTTGGTGACCTGGGACCCCAGAACCCCGGGGAACCGGGCCTGTCCCCCTGCTGCGTTCTCCCCCGCCACACGACCCTGCTTGTTGGCGGTGGTGCCCAAGGGGAACCAGCAGGGCTTTTGGGTCAGCAGATGGCGCATCTCCACACAATCGCCACAGGCCCAGATCGCCGGGTCGGTGGTCTGCTGCCGTTCGTCCACCAGGATGCCGCCGGTGGACCCCAGGGCCAAGCCGCAATCCCTGGCCAGCAGGGTATTGGGCCGGACCCCCGCCGCCACCACCACCAGTTCCGCCGGAAGCTGCCGCCCATCCGCCAGCCGGAGGCCAATGACTTGTTTTTTTTCGTCCCGGAGGATAGCCGCCGCCTTTGCGCCGGTGTGCAAAGCAACCCCCTGGCGGGCCAGTTCCCCGGCGGCCATCCCGGCATATTTCTCCGGGAAGGCGGGAAGCAGCCGGGGCTGGGCCTCCACCAGCGCTACCTCCAACCCCCGAAGGGCCAGCTGCTCCGAAAGTTCCAGCCCGATAAAGCCGCCGCCGATGACCACCACATGCTTCGCCTTCCCGGCCAGCTGCTTCAGCCGGATGCCGTCCTCCACCGTACGCAGGGTGCAGACGCCGGGACCATCCGCCCCAGGGATGGGCGGCATGACAGGGGAAGCCCCGGTTGCCAGCACCAGCCGGTCATACCGCTGCCAGGATTCCCGTCCGCTGTCCAGGGCCAGCACCTTCACCGCTTTTCCCTCCCGGTCAATAGCCAGCACCCGGTGCCGGGTGTGGGCGACGATGCCCCGCTTTTCCCGCAGTTCCTCCACGGTGAGGGAGACCAGTTCCTCCGGCTGGGCGATGCAGCCCCCTACAAAATAGGGCAGCCCGCAAGAGCCGTAGCTGACATAGCTTGTGGCTTCAAAGACGTTGATCTCCATCTCCCGGTCCAGACGCCGGGCCTTTGCCGCGGCGCTGAGCCCCGCAGCGGTGCCGCCGATGACCACCATTTGCATACTGTATGCCTCCTTATTCCATCCCGGCCCAGCCCTTGTCAGGCCGGGGGTTTTCTTTTATAATGGTAACGATATCGTCAGGGGGAGGAGGTGTCCTATGGAAGAACTGGAGCGGATGACCTTGACTGCCCCCTGCCTGTACGACCCCGCTGTAGAGGCCCTTATCCGGCCGGTTGGCCGGGAGGTGTGCTACCCGGCCAACAAGGTGTTTTCCCGCCCCGGGGACCGCCTTAGCGGCATCTACTACATCCTGGAGGGCCGGACCAAGCACTACATGGACAACGAAAACGGCAGCGTCAAGCTGTTGTATACCCTCACCAAGGGCTGGTTTTTCGGGGAGACCCCCCTGCTGCTGGGGCTGCCCACCGGCCTTTGGTCCCAAACCGAGGAGGAGACCCGCCTTTGCCTGCTGCCCTACCCCCAATGCAGCCGCCTGATGGGGGAACATCCCCCCTTCCGGGACGCCTTGATGCGGTGCCTTGCCCACAAGACGCTGATGCTGCGGTACGAGACAGCCAGCCTCACCTTCAATTCCTGCAAGGACCGGCTCAAGCGGTTGCTTTGCGCCTCGGTGGACCCGGAGCGGGAGACCGACCCCGGGTGGTACGAGTTGCGTGTTCGCTACACCCACCACCAGCTGGGGGAGATCGTGGGGGTGGCCCGGGTCACCATCAGCCGCCAGCTGGCTGAGTTGGCCGGTGAAGGATTTCTGCGGACGGTGAACCGCAGGCTCCAGGTTAACCGGGAACAGTACCACCAGTACATCGGGGAAAAGGGGAAACTCTGACCTCCAGTCTACCATGACTTCCCTGTGGCGGCAGTAACAAATGATACAAGATATCTTTATAGATAGGCACCCCCAAAAACGGCAGCTTGTGCTGCCCGGAAAATGATGCTATACTATGCAGGACAAGGTCAAAAAAACGGGGCGGAGGTCTGCATATGGAAGATAACAAGAAATGCTGCGACATTGAACAGCATGCGGTCCTGTTCGGGCTGCTGGCCCGGGAGGCCATCACCCTTTGCCCGGAGACCGGGCTGGAGGCGGTCCGGGCCGGGGTGCGGGAGTACGGGCGGCAGCGGGGCGGGCGGATGGCCCGCCGGTGCCAGGACAACGGGGATCCGCTTTCCCCCGTGAACTACCAGGCTTACAACGAGCGGAGTTCCCGCCCCGGGCAGATGCGGTCCCTCCCTGCCGCCAAGCTGCCGGAGTATACCGTCCATGTGGAAAAGTGCGCCTGGGTGGACGCCTGGAGGAAGTATGACCTGCTGGAGTACGGCAAATACTATTGCCTGGATATTGACAAAAGCCTGACCCGTGGTTTTTCCGGGGACCGCTACGAGGTACAGATCGGTGGCTGGCTCAGCTGGGGGAACAACTGCTGCGATATGCGCTGGGGCTTCCCTATGGATGAAAAAGCGGAAAAATACATCGCCAAAAAGCGGGCCAGCCTGGGGGACGGGGCTATCCGGGACTACGACTTCCACACCGGGGACATGTTCTCGGTGATGGCGGAACAGCTGGCGGAACGGCTGGGGGAGGACGGGAAAAGGGCTGCTGTCCGGGCCCTGGAGCAGTTCTCAGCCCTTTTTACGCCGGACCATATTCGGGCCTTCTGGAGCGCCTGTCCCCTTTCCCCGGCGGCCCAGGCGGCGGTGGACGCCGTTCTGAAGTCCTAAAAAAGAAAGAGTATGAGCAAGATGAAAAACCATTCCAACATCACCTCCCCCCAGTACCACACTGCCGAACTGGACCAGCTGCTGCGGGAAAATTCCCGGATCATGAGCATCCCGGCCAAGACGGTCTTTTTGGAGCCGGGGGAATCCATGGACGGCATCTACTACATCGCCAAGGGCCGCACCCGCCACTATATGGTGGCCCACGACGGGTCGGAAAAGGTACTGTACTTTCTCTCGGAGGGCTGGTTCTTTGGGGAGACCACCTGCAACCTGCAAAAGACCACCGAACTTTTCTCCAAGACGGATGTGGACACGGTCATCTACTCCATCCCCATGCCGGTGTACTGGAAGCTGCTCTCCGAAAATGACACCTTCTGCAACGCCATCATCGAAAGCTGCTGCTACAAGATGCTCATCATGAAGCACGAGATCGCCAGCCTTTCGTTCAATTCCTGCCGGTACCGGCTGCAATACCTCTTCTGCACCATCGCCGACACCTCCCAGGTGGTGGACGGGGGATGGTACGACCTGCGGGTAACCTATTCCCAGAATGACATCTGCTCCATCATCGGCAGCGCCCGGGTGACGGTAGCCAAGCTGATGGCCGAGTTGTGCGGGGAGGGATTTCTGCGCACCATCAACCGCAGCACCCAGATCAATATCCAGAAGTATCGGGAATTTCTGGACCGGGCCAACCAGCTGGACACCGGGGATGTATAATTTTATCTGTTGTAACCAATGATACGTTGCATAATGCAATATTGAAACAATATCTGATCTCCACTATAATTTCCCTACAAGACAGGGAAAGCTAGTGGAGATTTTATTGTGCAGAATGTTTGAAAAGGGGGAATGGTACCTTGAATGTCTACCGGAGAGCAAAGGAACTGGAGCCGGACCTGATCCGGTGGCGGCGTCACATCCACCAGCACCCGGAGGGCGGTCTGGACCAGCCGGAAACAGCGGCCTTCGTCTCCCGGACGCTGGAGGGCTTCGGCCTGGAACCCCGGCAGCTGGGGGGCGGGGTGGTGGCCCTGGTACAGGGGAAACGGCCGGGAAAGACACTTCTGCTCCGGGCCGACATGGACGCCCTGTTCCTGGAGGAGGAAAGCGGCCTGCCCTTCGCCAGCCAATGCCCGGGACTGAACCACGCCTGCGGCCACGACATGCACACCGCTATGCTGTTGGGGGCGGCAAAGCTGCTGGCGGAGCAGCGGGAGGAACTACAGGGCTGTGTCAAACTCTGCTTCCAGCCGGCGGAGGAGATCGCCGCCGGGGCGGCCCGGATGATCGAGGCTGGGGTAATGGAGTATCCCCATGTGGACGCGGTGATGGGGCTGCATATGGCCATCGCCACCGGCCTGCCCACCGGGACGGTCGCCGCCAGCCCCGGGGTGACCCTGGCCTCCAATGATATGTTCAGGATCGACGTCACCGGCCGGGGAAGCCACGGGGCACGGCCGGAAACCGCCATCGACCCCATCAACATCCTTTGCCACATCCATTCGCTGCTCCAGACCATCAACAGCCGGGAGGTGGCCCCCAGGGAGACGGTGGTGCTCACCATCGGGCAGATCGCCGCCGGCAGCACCCCCAACAGCATCCCCAGGGAAGGCTTTTTGCGGGGGACTCTCCGCACTCTGCGGACAGAGGACCGGCAGTTGGTAAAACGGCGGCTGGTGGAGATCGCCGAAAAGACGGCGGAGGCCTTGGGAGGAAAGGCTCGGGTCACCTTCCAGGCGGGGATGCCGCCCCTGGTGAATGACAGCGCCATGACCCGGGAAATGAAGTCTTACCTGAGGGAGATCTTGCCCCCGGACCGGGTGGCAGAGATGCCCACCCGCATGGGGTCGGAGGACTTTGCCAGGATGACCGAGATGGTCCCCGGGGTATTCCTCTTCCTCAGCGGCGGCAGCACCGCTGAGGGGTATACTGTGGGCTCCCACGATCCCAAGGTCATCTTCAACGAAGCGGCCCTGCCTGCCGGAGCCGCCGCCCACGCCCATTGTGCCATCCGTTGGCTGGAACAACACGCCGGTCAACAGGAAGAATAAAAAAGAAGGAGTCATCAAGATGAAAAAAGCCAAGAAACTGTTCTCCGCTTTGTTGGCCATCAGCCTGGCCCTTTCCTGCGCCCTGGCGGGCTGCGGGAACAGGCAGCAGAGCGACCCGGGCTCCGGCCCCGCCAGCACCACCGCCCCCGGCGGCAACAGCGGGACCGCCGCCCCGGCGCGGGACACCCTCAACTACGGCATGCCCCAGGAGCCGGGCAAGCTGGACCCCCAGAACGATTCGCTGCTGGTGACCAAGATGACTAATAAGCAGCTATACGACACCCTGTTCGTGGTGGATGAGGATAAGAACATCTGCCCCAACCTGGCCACCGAGTGGAAGTGGGCCGATGACCTGACCCTGGAGGTCACCATCCGGGACGATGTCACCTTCCACAACGGGGAGAAGCTCACCGCCGCCGATGTGGCCTATACCCTGGAGCGGTGCGCCACCGGCAACGCTACCGCCACCCTTTACGCCAGCTTCGACGTGGAGAACACGGTGGTCACCGACGACACCCACCTCACCATTAAGATGAAGAGCCCCTACGCCAGCGCCCTGAACATCCTGGCAAACGCCATCTCCGGCATCGTCTGCAAGAGTTACGCCCAGTCGGTGGATGAGACCACCTTCGGCCGGGAACCCATCGGCTCCGGCGCCTTCAAGTTCGTGGAGTGGGTCAGCGGTGATCACATCACCCTGGTGCGCAACGACGATTACTGGGGCCAGAAGCCCGCCTACACCAACCTGAACCTGCGCATCATCAACGACAACAGCGCCCGGGCCATGGAGTTGGAGACCGGCGGCATCGACCTCACCGACAGCCTGAATATCGCCGACGTCACCCGCTTTAAGGAAAATCCCAACATCGAGGCCTACACCGTCCCCAGTACCAAGGTGGTCTATATGGCCTTTAATGAATCCCATCCCATCCTCAGCAACGAGAAGGTCCGTCTTGCCATCGCCCACGCCATCGACGCCCAAAGCGTCTGTAAGATGGCCTACGGTGACGGGGCCATCCTGGCCACCAGTTCCATGCCCTCCACCCTGTACGGCTACAAGAACGTGGGTCTGCACGAGTATGATGTGGACCTTGCCAAGCAGCTGCTGGCCGAGGCCGGCTACGCCGATGGCTTCAGCTTTAACACCGTCTGCCCCAGCGTCGCCGCCAGCATCAAGACCGCCGAAGCGGTGAAGGCATTCCTGGCCGCGGTGAACATCGACATGACCATCGAGCAGTATGACGCCGCCACCTGGCGGGGCACCAAACTCCGGGACGGCTCCGCCGATTCCGCCCCCTACAACCTTACCGCCGACACCTACGACCCCGACCAGAACTATATGCACCTGTACGCCGACAGCGGCTTTGTCACCGTCAGCACCAAGGACGAGACGGTGAACCGCCTGCTGGAGGAGGGCCGTGGCGAGACCGACAACGAAAAGCGGCTGGCTATCTATGCGGAACTCCAGGACTACATCAAGGAGCACGCCATCGAGATCCCCCTGGTGGAGAACATCATCAGCTACGCCGCCCAGCCTTACGTCAAGGGCTTCATCCCCGACGTGGGGGTCCAGCCCGACCTCAAGTATATTTACTTTGAATAACACCGGAGATACCTTTCCACAGAAGGGAGGATGACCCTGGTTTGAGCAGATATGTGCTGAAACGACTGCTCCTTATGATACCCACCATGCTGTTCGTGGTGATCCTGGTCTTTACCATCAACTATTTCAGCGAGGGCGACCCGGTCAGCGACATCCTGGGACCGGAAGCCACCCAGGCGCAGATCGACGCCAAACGGGAGGAGTTGGGGCTCAACGACCCCTACCACGAGCAACTCTTCCGGTACATCAAGGGCATCGTCACCGAATTCGACTTCGGCATATCCTACAAAACCGGCAAAAACGTCATCGACGAGGTGCTGGACCGGTTCCCCACCACCCTGCTGCTGACCCTGTGCAGTATGGGCATCGCCGTGGTGGTGGGCATCACCCTGGGTGTCATCTCGGCGGTGAAGCAGTATTCGGTCTTTGACTACATCGCCACCTTCCTGTCCCTGGTGGGCGTGTCCATCCCCTCCTTCTGGCTGGGGCTGATGCTGATGCTGGTCTTTGCCGTCAATCTGGGGTGGCTGCCCGCCTCCGGCTTCTACGGGCCGTCCTACTGGATCCTGCCATCGGTAGCCATCGCCACCATCCCCATCTCCACCATCACCCGGACCACCCGGTCCGCCATGCTGGAGGTGATCCGCCAGGACTACATGCGCACCGCCCGGGCCAAGGGCCTGGGGGAGGGTGCGGTGATCCTCCGCCACGGGCTGAAAAACACCCTCATCCCGGTCATTACCGTCATCGGCATCCAGCTGGGCCGCACCCTGGCGGGGTCCATCGTGGTGGAGAACATCTTCTCGGTGCCGGGGCTGGGCTCCCTTATCGTCAACGCCATCTACGCCCGCAACTATCCCATCATCCAGGGAGCCATCCTCTTCTGCGCCCTCACCTTCTGTCTCATCAACCTGATGGTGGATATTCTGTACGCCTACATCGACCCCCGCATCAAGTCCCAATATGTCCGGCCCAAGGCACGGAAGCGGGCCCCGGCGGAAGCCGCCGCCGGGGCGGGAAAGGAGGGCTAGCCCATGGAACAGATGAAACCGAAAAAACGCCGGGGCACCGTCTGGAGACGGCTGAAAAAAAGCAAGACTGCTATGCTGGGCCTTGGCATCATCGCTGTCATCGTCTTTATGGCCGTCTTTGCCGACCTTGTGGCCCCCTACCCTTACGACATCCCCGACGCCACCGCCATCTTCCAGTACCCCTCCTGGGAACATATCATGGGCACCGATGACTTTGGCCGGGATATCTTTAGCCGGGTCATCTACGGCGCCCGGGTCTCCCTGGTCATCGCCCTGATGTCGGTGACCATCAGCATCGCCTGCGGGGTCACCCTGGGGGTGACAGCGGCCTACTTCGGCGGCAGCTACGAGACGGTGATCATGCGGCTGCTGGACGGCTTTATGGCTATCCCCTCCCTGCTGCTGGCCATCTCTATCTCCTCGGCCCTGGGCAACGGCCAACTGCAAACGGCTATCGCCATCGCTATCTCCAATATCCCCACCTTTGCCCGGGTGTCCCGGGCCTCGGTGATCACCGTCAAGGAAACGGAGTATGTGGAGGCGGCCCGGTCCATCGGGGCCAGAAACGGGCGTATCATCCTAAAGCACATCCTGCCCAACGCCCTCTCCCCCATCTTCGTCCAGGCTACCCTGAGCATCGTCAACGCCATTTTGACCATCGCCATGCTCAGCTTCATCGGCCTTGGCATCGAACCGCCCACCCCCGAGTGGGGCTCGATGCTCTCCCTGGGCCGGGCCTATATCCGGGACTTCTGGCCCATCGTCACCTTCCCCGGCGTGATGATCATGGTCACCGTCATTTCCTTCAACATGCTGGGGGACGGCCTGCGGGACGCCCTGGACCCCAGACTGAAGCAGTAGGAGGTGGAACGATTTGGAGTTATTACAGGTAAAGGACCTGCGTGTCCTCTACACCACTGAAGGGGCGGTGGTCCGGGCCGTCAACGGCATCGACCTTTCCATCCGGCCAGGGGAAGCCCTGGGCCTGGTGGGGGAGACCGGGGCGGGCAAGACCACCACCGCCCTGGGGCTGCTGCGGCTGGTCCCCGACCCGCCGGGCAGGATCGTCTCCGGGGAAATCTTCTACCAGGGGGAGGACCTGGTGAAAAAGACTGAAAAGCAGATGCGGGCCATCCGGGGCAACCAGATCTCTATGATCTTCCAAGACCCCATGACCGCCCTGAATCCGGTGATCCCGGTGGACGACCAGATCGCCGAGGTCATCCGCCTCCACCGCAAATGCTCCCGGCGGGAAGCGGAACGCGAGGCACTGCGGATGCTGGAGAAGGTGGGGATCCAGGCGGTGCGGGCCCACGAGTACCCCCACCAGTTTTCCGGCGGGATGAAGCAGCGGGTGGTCATCGCCATCGCCCTGGCCTGCGACCCCAAGCTGCTCATCGCCGACGAGCCCACCACCGCCCTGGATGTTACCATCCAGGCCCAGGTGCTGGTGATGATCAAGGAGCTGCAACGGGAACTGGGCACCTCGATGCTGCTTATCACCCACGACCTGGGGGTGGTGGCGGGGACCTGCGACAGCGTGGCGGTGATGTACGCCGGGGAGATCGTGGAATACGGCTCGCTGGAGGACATCTTTGACCACACCGCCCACCCCTACACCATCGGGCTGATGGATTCCATCCCCAGCCTGGACCAGGATGTGGAGCGGCTAAAGCCCATCCCCGGCCTGATGCCGGACCCCACCGACCTGCCGGAGGGGTGCAGCTTCAGCCCCCGCTGTCCCCGCGCCTGCGATATCTGCCGGAAGCAAAGCCCGCCTAACACCGAGATCGCCCCGGGGCATTTTGTCCGCTGCCACAGGCCGGAGACGGAAAAGGAGGTGGCGTCCCATGGATGAACTCATCCGGGTACAGGAGCTGAAAAAATACTTTAAGACCGCTGCCGGGACCCTCCATGCGGTGGACGGGGTCAGCTTCTCCATCCAAAAAGGCCAGACCCTGGGGGTGGTGGGGGAATCGGGCTGCGGCAAGTCCACCCTGGGCCGGGTCATCCTGGGCCTACTGGAGGCCAGCGGCGGACAGGTGCTGTACGGCGGCAGCGACATCACCCGCGCCAAGGGGGAGGAGCGGTTCCGGCTCCGGCGGGAGATGCAGATGATCTTCCAGGACCCCTTTTCTTCCCTGGACCCCCGTATGTCGGTAAGCGAGATCATCGCCGAACCCCTCATCATCTACAAACAGTGTGCCGGGCGGGGGGAACTGGATCACCGGGTGGCAGAGATCATGGACACGGTGGGCCTGGCCTCCCGGCTTGCAAATTCCTACCCCCACGAACTGGACGGCGGCCGCCGCCAGCGCATCGGCATCGGCCGGGCCCTGGCCCTGCGCCCCAGGTTCATCGTCTGCGACGAGCCGGTCTCCGCCCTGGATGTCTCCATCCAGGCGCAGATCCTCAACCTGATGCAGGACCTCCAACAGGCCCAGGAACTCACCTACCTGTTCATCACCCACGATCTGTCGGTGGTCAAGCATGTCTCCGACCATATCCTGGTGATGTATCTGGGCTGCATGGTGGAAAAGTGTCCCGCCAAGGAACTGTTCCACCACCAGTATCACCCCTACACCAAGGGGCTCATCTCCGCCATCCCCATCCCCAACATCCACCGCCGGCAGGAGCCGGTGCTGATGAAGGGGGAACTGTCCTCCCCCATCGACCCCCAGCCCGGCTGCCGGTTCGCCAACCGCTGCCCTTACGCCCGGGAGGTCTGCTCCACCACCACCCCGCAGCTGGTCCAGGTGCGGGAAAACCATCTGGTGGCCTGCCACTTCGTCAAAGAGATCAACGGCCTGTGAAAGGAAGGTATTTAATTATGACAGAAAAACCGTCCGGGTCCTGGGTAGCCATCCCCACCCCCTTCAACCAGGACAACACGGTAGACTTTGGGGGCTTCCGGGTCCTGGTAGATCACCACATCGCCCACGGCACCAATATGCTGTTCTGCCTGGGTTCCGCCGGGGAGGCCACCATGATGACCCTGGAGGAGCGCAAGTCGGTGGTCCACGAGATGGTGAAGATCTGCAAGGGCCGCATTCCGGTCTACTTTGGCTCCACCCTCAACACCACCCAGGCGTCGGTGGAGTTTGCCCAATACGCCCAGGCCGAGGGGGCGGACGGGCTGGTGTTCCCGGCCCCCAGCTACCTGCTGCCCCCCCAAACGGCGGTGAAGGAGTTCCTGCTGACGGTGATGCAGTCGGTGACCATCCCGGTGGGCATCTACAACAATCCCAGCCGCACCGGCGTCAACATCGAGCCGGAGACCATTGAATTTTTGGCGGATAACTGCCCCAACTTTGTGGTGGATAAGGAGGCCATGGGCAACGTGGCCCAGTTGGTAGAGGTCCGCCGCCGGGTGGGGGACCGGCTGAACCTGCTTTGCTGTGACTACCCCAAGTATTCCATCCTTATCCCCACCCTGGCCCTGGGGGGCAACGGGGCGGCCAACATCGGCGGCAACATCATCCCGGAGGAGATGGCCCAAATGGCCCGCCCCTGGACCACCGCCGACATCGCCCGGGAATGCCGGGAGACCTACTTCCGGTATTACGACCTTCTCAAGGCCCTCTATTGGTTCTCCAACCCGGTGGTCATTAAGGCGGCCCTGAACATCCTGGGCCTGCCCGCCGGTCACCTCCGCCAGCCCTACCAGGACCTGGGGGGCAAAAAGCTGGAGGAACTGCGGGCGATGATGGACCAATACGGGATCATCGAGAAGTACAGGCACTGAGATCACCTAAAGAGAATGACCAAACCGGCAGACTGCCACGCGATGTGGCGGTCTGCCGGTTTTTTTGGATAGGAGACAAAGGAGCCCCCCTATACACATCCCACAAAAACCTGCCCGAAAACTATCAAAGATCACAAAAATGATTTTTCCCAAAATTCGTGAATCTCAAAAATTTCCGGCGTTATCCATAAAAAAACCGTCCTGAAACTGTAACAAGACACAACAGCCCCAAAAAGCCTGTCGCTTTTTTGACTAAGAAGCCTCTCCCAAAATATGGACACTTGCATATTTTTTTGGCCAAAACCATTGATTTTTCGGCAATTTGACATTCCTCCGGCGTTTTTCTAGAATGGGACCGTACAAAATGTACGATCAAACGAGAAAGGAAGTTGACAATGAAAAAGATAATCGTTCTCCTGATGGTCCTGGCCATGCTGGCGGGATGCTCCGGTCCCGCCGGGACCTCCTCCCCCGTCTCCACACCGGCGGCTCCCTCCACCACCCCGGATCCCTCCGACCCGGCCCCGGCGCCGGCGGGGGACCAGAAGCTGGTCATCGGCACCGGCTCCACCGGCGGCACCGATAACGTGGTGCTGGAGGCCATCGCCTCGGTGGTGAACAAGCACACCGGCATCACCTGCTCCACCATCACCACCACCGGCGGGCCGGAGATCACCCTCCTCTCCGTTTCCGGCGACGTCAGCGGCGGCAACAACAGCACCATCGACCTGTACAACGCCGCCAACGCCGGCGGCTCCTTTGAGGAAGCGGTGGACACCAAGAACATCCTCCAGGGCTTCGGCTTCTGCACCTGGGCCCTGCCGGTGATCGTGCTGGAGGATTCCCCCATCCAAAGCTATGCCGACCTCAAGGGCAAGACCTTGGGCTTCCCCCCTGCCGCCTCCAGTTCGGCCAGCGTGGGCTACCTCTGGCTGGAGGAACTGGGCCTCACCAATGACGTGAAGCTGGAGTATTACACCTGGTCCGAGGGCTGCACCGCCCTCAAGGACGGCCGCATCGACGCCTTTATGGGCTCCTACGCCAACGGCAAGGCCATCAGCGGCATCATCGAGATCGAGGCCACCAAGGGGGTCCGCTGCCTGAGCATGGACGAGACCGCCCTCCAGAACGTCTACGATAAGACCGGTGGCGGCGTGGGCATCGCCGCCCTCACCACCGAGAACAACGCCACCATCCCCCAGGGCGCCACCGTCAACGCCCCCGCCAACTCCGGCGTGGTCATCTTCAACGGCGACATCCCGGAGGAGACCGTCTACACCTATGTCAAGTGCGTCCTGGACAACCTGGAGGAGCTGCGGGGCATCAGCCAGTATTTTGACGGCTTCGAGAGATACGCCGTGGCGGTCTGCGCCGAGAACATCCCCTTCCACCCCGGCGCCGCCAAGGCCCTGAAGGAGGCCGGTCTCTGGGAGGACCGGTTCACCGTCTACGGCGGCTAAGAGCCATTCGCTTTGTTTTTCCCCGGGGAGAGGACAGTGGCCTGTCCCGCCCCCTCCCCGGGGTCCAAGGAGGAACGACCAATGGACCAACAACGCGCAGAAAAGATGCAGCGCCTGGCGGACACCATCACCTACTGGGTGGCCCTGGTGATGAGCGTCTACCACATCGTTGCTTCCCAGTACTCCATCTTCGGCTCGGAGCAGCACATCAACCTTCACATCCTCTTCGCCCTGGTGATCGTGTTCCTCCAGGCCATGAAGTTCGCCACCAAAAAGGACCGGGTCATCTCCGGGCTGCTGCTGGCCCTGATCGCCGTCACGGCGGTGACCATGGTGTATATCCACCAGAACGCCACCCGGTTCCAGTTCGCCATCGGCAAGCAGCCCTTTGACAAGGTGCTCACCGGCATCATCGTCATCCTGGTGATGCTCATCGCCACCCGCATCCGCTGGGGCAGGGTCATCCCGGTCATCGCCGTCATCGCCCTGCTGTACGGCTACTTCGGCAGCCACTTTGCCGGCTTCCTGCACCACGGGGGGCTCTCCTTCCCCCGGCTCATCACCTACGCCTCCACCAACTTCACTGGCATCTACGGGATGCTGGCCTCGGTGTCGGCCAACACCATCGTCCAGTTCTCCATCTTCGCCGGGCTGCTGGAGGCCTTCGGGGCCCTCCAGATGATCATCGACGTGGCCATGACCGCCAGCGGCAAGATCCGTTCCGGCGGGGCCCAGGTGGCGGTGATCAGCAGCGGCCTGGTGGGGTCGGTGTCCGGCAGCGTGGCGGCCAACATCGCCATGACCGGGGCCTTCTCCATCCCGCTGATGAAGAAGCGGGGCTACCCCGCCGAGTTCGCCGCCGCGGTGGAGGCGGCCGCTTCCACCGGCGGGGCCATCCTGCCCCCGGTGATGAACGCCGCCGCCTTTATCATCGCATCCTGGATCTCGGTGCCCTACATCACGGTGGTGATGGTGGGGCTGGCCCCGGCGCTGCTCTACTACCTGGGCATCGCCATGAGCGTCTACATCCGGGCGCTGAAGATCGGGGACGAAAAGACCCGGGACGAACTGCTGCCGGAGGCGAAAAAGGCGCTGGTGAACCTGCTGGTGTTCCTGATGCCCATCGCCCTGCTGGTGGTGCTGATGATCCAGGGGTACTCCACCGCCAAGGCGCTGTTCTTCTCCACCATCCTGTTGGTGGCCCTGGGGTTCATCTGGCAGTTCCGCATGAAGGAGACACATCCCCTCAGGACCTTCTGCAAAAAGTTCCTGGACGGGCTGGCGGGGGGCGGCAAGTCGGTGGCGGGCATCGCCATCGTCTGCTCCTGCACCGGCATCCTGGTGGAGATACTGAACGCCACCGGCCTCCCCTCCAAAATGTCCCAGATGGCCTTGCAGGTGGCGGGGGACCACCTCTTCCCCCTGGCGGTGATGGTGGCCATCACCTGCCTGGTGTTCGGCATGGGGATGCCCAGCGGGCCCGCCTACATCCTGGCGGCGCTGCTGGGGGCGCCCGCCCTCACCGGCCTGGGGGTACCGCTGATCGTGGCCCACTTCTTCGTGTTCTACTTTGCGGAGATGTCCGCCCTCACCCCGCCAGTGGCCATCGGCTGCCTGGTGGCGTCGGGGCTGGCCAAGTCCAGCTTCCTGCGTACCTGTCTGGAATCGCTGAAGATCGGCATCGCCGGGTTCGTGCTGCCCTTCCTCTTCCTCTACCGCCCGGCGCTGCTCTTGCAGGGCACCGGCCTGGAACTGGTGTGGGCCTTTGTGATGATCGCCGCCTTCCTGCTCACCTTTATCATCGCCTGCGAGGGGTTCTTCATGGCCCGGCTGGCCATGCCGGAACGGCTCCTCTTCGGGGTGGCCGCCGCCTGCTTCCTGCTGCCGGTGGTGTGGCTGGACCTGGTGGGGCTGGCGCTGTTCCTGCTGCTCACCGTCCGCCACGCCCTGTCCATGGGCAAGGGCGGCCCGGCGGCATCCGGCTGACGAAAGGAGGGACCTATGGCACCGAAAAAAGTGTTGCTTTGCGCCACCATGGACACCAAGGCCACCCAGGCCTTCTTCCTCAAGGAGGAGATCGAGGGCTACGGCCACGAGGTGAAGATCATCGACGTGGGGATGCGGCGGGAGAGCCCCCCGGGGGTGGCCTACACCCAGCGGGAGGTGGCGGGGCAGTATTTCCGCAACCTCCAGGCCTCCTCCACCCGCACCGACGCCTCCAACTACATCCGCATCGGCCTGGTGCAGATCGTCCGACGGCTCTACCGGGAGGGGCAGCTGGACGCATTTCTCTCGGTGGGAGGGTCCGGGGGGGCCGCCCTGGCCTGCGCCGCCATGCACGAGCTGCCCATCGGGGTGCCCAAGATCATGGTGACCCCGGTGGCCGCCGGCAACGTGCTGCCCTACACCATGGGGGAGGACATCCTGATGCTGAACACGGTGGTGGATGTCCAGAACCTGAATTTTATGAGCAGCTACGCCCTGCGCCAGGCGGCGGGCATCCTGGATTCCATGCTCCGGGTGGGGCCGCCCAAGCGCACCGGCAACAAGGCCATCGCCATGACCAGCTTCGGGGTCACCACCCCCTGCGTGGACCGGTGCGTGGAACTGCTGGAGGCCCAGGGCTACGAGGTCATCGCCTTCACCTCCCGGGGCATCTGCGGGGGCAAGATCATGGAGAAGATGATCCTGGAGGACAACTTCTGCGCCGTCATGGATATCACCACCAGCGAACTCACCGACGAGGTGGGGGGCGGCATCTACAATTCCGGGCCCCAGCGGCTGCGGGGGGCGGTGAAAAAGGGGCTGCCCTACGTGGTGGTCCCCGGCGCCCTGGAGATGATCAACCTGGGGCCGGAGGACACCCTGCAGCCCCACCAGCTGAAGCGGACCCTTTACCACCACAGTCCCGGCTCGGTGAAGATGCGCGCCACCGCCGAGGAGATGGGGGCGCTGGGGGAACTGTTCGTGGAACGGCTCTCCGCCCCCGGGGGGGATGTTTGTGTCTGCGTGCCGCTGCGGGGCTTTTCCGACGTCAACCGCCCGGGGAAGGTGTTCTACGACCCGGCGGCGGACCAGGTGTTCATCAAGGCCATCAAGTACAAGATGCCCGGCAACGTCCAGACCCGGTTCTTCGACCTGCACATCAACGACCGGGAGTTCGCCGACCAGCTGGTAAAGCAGATACTCCGAATGATCGAAAACAAACAGTATCAATTATAACGAGGGGGAGACCATATGACAGACCTGCGGTTCAAAAGAGATGATGTGCTGAAAAGGCTCCGGGACAAGATCGCCCGGAAGGAGGCCATTCTGGTCTGCGGCGCCGGGGCGGGGCTCATCGCCCGGCTGGAGGACCAGAGCGGGGCGGATATCATCGTCGTCTACAGTTCCGGCCACTACCGCATCAGCGGCCATCCCGCCATCGCCGGCAACCTCCCCCTGGGGGACAGCAACCAGATCGTCTACGACATGGGCAAAAACGACATCCTGCCCATGGTGCGGGACACACCGGTGGCGGCGGGGGTCTACGGGCTGGACGTCACCCGGGACCTGGGGCGGTTCATGGAGCAGCTGGGGGAACTGGGCTACTCCGGGGTCATCAGCTTCCCCACCGTGGCCAAGTTCTCCGGGGACATGCGCCGGGAGTTGGAATCGGTGGGACTTGGGTTCCAGCGGGAGGTGGACATGCTGGCCCTGGCCCGGCAAAAGGGCTTCTTCACCATGTCCTACTGCTACAGCCCGGAGGAGGCCCGGCGGCTGGCGGCGGTGGGCACCGATATCATCATCTCCCACTGCGGCCTCACCACCGGCGGCGACGTGGGGGCCCGGGAGCAGGCCCCCCTGGACCTGGCGGCGGAGCGGACCCAGGCCATCCTTTCGGTGGCGCTGGAGGAGCACCCGGGGGTCATCCCACTCTGCCACGGCGGCAGCATCGCCACCCCGGAGGACGCCGCCTATGTCATCGGCCACAGCTGCGCCAAGGGCTTTGTGGGGGCGTCCAGTGTGGAGCGGCTGCCGGTGGAGCGGGCCATCAAGGAGACGGTGGCGGCCTACCGGGCCATCCGCCTAGCCTGACGGGGAGCAGGTGAGATGATGGAACATACCCGCACTACAAAGCGCCTCCTGGCCCTGGCCGGGGCGGTGCTGGCGCTGCTGGCCGTCGCCTACCTCCCCCTGCCGGAGGGCCTTTTGACGGCGGGGGAGGTGACCCTCAGCCCGGCGGGCCGGGTGTCGGTGGGGACGCTGGCCTTCTGCCTGGTGCTCTGGATGACCGAGGCCCTGCCCTTCCACATCACCGGCCTGCTGGGGATGATCGCCCTGGCCCTCCAGGGCACCGCCGGCTTTTCGGAGATCGTGAAGCTGGGGTTCGGCAACCAGATTATCGTTTTCTTCATCGGAGTGCTGTGCATCTCCTCCTTCATCAGTCGTTCGGGCCTGGGCAAGCGGCTCTGTCTCTTTGTCCTGTCCCGCACCGGCAACAGCACCGGGGCCATCCTGCTGGGCTTCCTCACCGTGGGGGCGCTGCTGTCCATGTGGGTCACCGATATGGCGGTGGCCGCCATCCTGATGCCCCTGGCCAAGGCCATGCTGGAGGAGGAGGGGCTGCAGCCCCTTAAAAGCAACTTCGGCAAGGCGCTGATGATCTCCTGCGCCTGGGGCCCCCTTATCGGGGGCATCGGCACCCCGGCGGGGGCGGGACCCAACCCCATCGCCATCGGCTTCATCCGGGAGATGACCGGGGTGGAGATCACCTTCCTGGAGTGGATGTGTTACGGCGTCCCGGCGGCGCTGGTGCTCATCCCCCCGGCCTGGCTGGTGCTGATGGCCTTCTTCCGGCCGGAGATCAAGCAGCTTTCCAAGACCCGGGAGGACCTGCGCCGGGAGTTCCAGCAGCTGCCGCCCCCCGACCGGGAGGAGAAGATCACCCTGGGGGTGTTCCTGGTGACGGTGGCGCTGTGGCTGGGCTCCGACTGGCTGGCCGGCCTGCTGGGCATCGAGATACCCACCGCCCTGCCGGCCATCATCGGCGGCTGTCTCTTCTTCCTGCCAGGGCTGACCCGCATCCCCTGGAAGGCCATCCAGCAGGACGTGGCCTGGGACGGCATCATCCTGACGGTGAGCGGCATCTCCCTGGGGATGCTCATCTACCAGACCGGGGCGGCCCAGTGGCTGTCCCAGATCCTCCTGGGGGGCATCGTCACCATGGGCCCCCTGGCCCAGATATTCGTCATCATCCTAATGATCTCCCTCCTCAAGGTGGCTCTCTCCAGCAACACCGTCACCGCCACCGTCATCATCCCCATCATCATCGCCATGGCGGTGGGCCACGGCCTGCCGGTGATGGGGGTGGTGATCCCCGCCAGCCTCACCCTTTCCCTGGCCTTCATCCTGGTCACCTCCACCCCCACCAGCGTCATCCCCCACTCCAGCGGCTATTTTTCCATCATGGATATGGCCAAGGCAGGGGCCGCTATGACGCTGCTCACCTCGGTGCTGATGACGGCGGTCATCTATGGGGTGGGGGGGATACGGGGGATATACTAGGAGTGGTCTGTGACGGCCCCTGGGAACAAAATTTCCCGGAGCCGTTGCTTTCTGTCAAAAATTGTGGTATCATCCAAGACAATGAAAAATTTTACAACAGGAGGAAGATATCATGTCCAAATACACCGGCACCCAGACCGAAAAGAACCTGCTGGCCGCCTTTGCGGGGGAATCCCAGGCCCGGAACAAGTACACCTACTTCGCCTCCAAGGCCAAGAAGGAGGGCTTTGAACAGATCGCCGCCCTGTTCCTCAAGACCGCCGACAACGAGAAGGAGCACGCCAAGATGTGGTTCAAGGAGCTGGCCGGCATCGGCAGCACCGCCGAGAACCTGGAGGCTGCCGCCGGTGGCGAGAACTACGAGTGGACCGACATGTACGCCGGCTTCGCCGAGACCGCCGAGAAGGAGGGCTTCCCCGAACTGGCCGCCAAGTTCCGCATGGTGGCCGCCATCGAAAAGCACCACGAGGAGCGGTACCGCGCCCTGCTGAAAAACCTGGAGATGCAGGAGGTGTTCCAGAAGAGCGAGGTGAAGGTGTGGGAGTGCCGCAACTGCGGTCACATCGTCGTCGGCACCGCCGCCCCGGAGGTCTGCCCCGTCTGCGCCCATCCCCAGGCTTACTTTGAGATCTCTGCCGAGAATTACTGAGTTCTTATTTCTCCCCTCCCCCTGCCCTTTTGGGGCGGGGGGATTTTTTGTGCACGGAAAAGGCCCCCAGCTTGGCTGGGGGCCTTAGAACCTGTATTCACCACCGTCTAACGCAGTCAGGCCGGGTATTTGTTGAGGTAAGATAACGTAACCTTTTTTGCAGAGGGCGTTATCTTACCTCTTTTTGATGTATGTTAGATAGCATAACTCTTTACGTCGGCTC
>CAJUFR010000007.1 GCA_910585525.1 uncultured Angelakisella sp. | reverse complement strand
GGGAGGATAAACGCATCCCGCACATCCGGTTTGACTGCGAGGAATCGGAAGACCTCACACAAACGGCAGAGATCATCGGCACCCTTATCGAAAAGACCGGCCTGCGTGTACCGACCAGCTACCTTTACAAGAAATTCAGCATGTCTAACGAGAGCGGGCGCTTGGCAGTTTCCTCCGCAACACCCTCTCGTTTCTCTGGCGTTTGCTCCCGCCGCAGCCGCTTTTCCTCCGCCCGAAGGAGCCGGAAGGTTTCCTGGTCCACCTGGCACTCCTCCCTGGTGGCCCTCACCCGCACCATGCGCCTGCCATCCTCCGTGGTCCAGAGGTCGTACTCGAAATCGTTCAGCTTTTTCATGTTTCCGTCCTTTCCCCGGATAGGGAGCGAGCAGAACGGAAACAAAAAGAGGAGCCGCCGCGGTGTTTTCTTCCACCGCAAAAACAAGGTATTCCCTTGTTTCATGCGGCATTAGGAAGACAGCACCGTTCAGTGGCTCCATATCACAGTCCATGATTACGATATTGATTTGTTACAGGGTCTCCGCCCCTGGGTCTAGGAAGAATATCGCCCCTCTCTGGAAGTATCAAAAATTACCTCATACCCACAGCCCTTGCATTTGGTTTGAATATGACCGAATGTATCATCAAATACAATCAGCGCGCTTCGTCCACAGTAAGGACACTTCAATACCCGTGCGTTCTGTGCTGCAACGGCTGTTTTTGCCGCATAGAGTTTTCGCATCATTTCCGATGACGGTTCAACCACCCGGTTGGCCCGGCTCATTTCTTCACATCCCTTCCCGATTGGCGAAATTTCTTTCGCTTTCCGGCTTCCTTTTTCTTGACATTTCGTGGTGTCCGTGGTATCATTTCAGTGTAAACATTTGTTCTTTGCGAAATCATTGTAGCACGAACTGTATTTTCGTGTCAAGAGCATTTTGAAAATTTGTTCGTGGACCAATCGAAACGGGAAGGAGCGGCGGACCATGGATCTCAAAGACAGACTGAAAGAAAAGAGGGCTGAAGCAGGCTTGACCCAAGCGGAACTGGCTCAGAAGGCGGGGGTGACCACCCGAACCATCCAGAACTATGAAATGGGGGAGCGTGTCCCTTCCAATCTGGGGATCGCGCAAAAGCTGGCGGATGCCCTGGGGACCACGGTGGAATATCTTTTGGGCAGCGGCGGCAAGCTGATCGTGGAAGCCCACGAAAAAGGCGGCGCTAAGGCCGCCAGGGATGTGGACGAGTTGGTCAGCGAAGTACAGGGGCTGTTTGCAGGCGGGCGTCTGGACGATGAGGCGATGGACGGTGTGATGCAGGCACTGATGGACGCTTACTGGCTTGCCAAAAAGGAAAACCGGAAATACACGCCGAAAAAATACCGGAAGGACAAAAAGGAAGCCGCCGGTGAATAGAACGGCACCGGTCTGTTGGCTGTGGACAACCAACAAAACGGACCCTTTATTTTCGTCTATCTTTTTACGGGAAAGGTGGTGCCTTTTTTACGAGCCCCTGCCCGATTCAAAAAGGGCACAGGCTCAAAACTGCCCAAAACGGGGAAATCGTGGGGTTCAAATCCTGCCGGTTGCTCACAAAACCTCATTTGCATCTATCGTTTGACTATCTGATTTTTGACCCCTAAAAAACCCAAAAACACTTGATGCCATGCGGGTTTATCCGCATGGCATCTAAAGTGTTTGGGTTAGTTGGTTGGGCCGGCAGGATTCGGACCTGCGGGATGCGGGAGTCAAAGACCCGTGCCTTACCACTTGGCTACGGCCCAATATAAATAGAAAAGGAAGCACCTGGCCAAAAGAGCCTGCTCTTTGTCACCTGGTCCTTCCTTTTTCTGTTGGGGTGGATAGAGAGATTCGAACTCTCGGCCTCCAGAGCCACAATCTGGCGCGCTAACCAACTGCGCTATACCCACCATGTCTCTTGGCGCGCTAGGAGGGACTCGAACCCCCGGCCTACTGCTTAGAAGGCAGTTGCTCTATCCGGCTGAGCTACTAGCGCACATCTACGCCGCTGCCGCGGACGATGGAGCGGGTGATGGGAATCGAACCCACGTAACCAGCTTGGAAGGCTGGAATTCTACCATTGAACTACACCCGCAGGACCCGGGGGACTATATAACTCCAAGCGACTGTAATATATTATCAGATTTCCGCCCGTTTGTCAACGGGTCTCCCCCTTTTCCCTGGAATATTTTCCTCTTTTTTCCGTCACATCAGCTGGAATAGCTTGCTATCCGACAGGCTGTCGATGGTAAAGGTCTTTTTGCCGTAGTGGCGGAAGGCCACCCGGGCCTGGCGGCGGACCCCGTCCACCTCCTCCACCACCCCCAGGCCGAAGAAGCTGTGCATCACCCGCAGGCCGGGGACCAGGGGGACATCCCCCACCGTGGGCACGCTCTGGCCCACGTCGTAGAGGAACCGGGAGGGGGCCAGGCTCCGGCCCAGGCAGCGGGACGGGGCCACGATGGCCAGGCGGTCTTTGGCCCGGGTCATGGCCACGTAGAAGAGCCGTGTCTCCTCCTCCAGCCTCTCTGGCTCCCCCATGGCCCGGTCCTCCAGGGCGTCCGCCGACGGGAAGATGCCCTCCAGGGCGTCGGCGATGATCACCCGGTCAAACTCCTTGCCCTTGGCCGAGTGGACGGTGGAAAGGACGATATGCTCCCGCCGGGGGCTGTCCAGCACCTGCTCCGCCCCCTGGAGGGAGCCCAGGAAGGTCTCGGTGTCCGGGGCCGACCGGGCAAAGTCCCGGAGCACCGCCAGCTTCTGGTAGTAGCCGCTCAGCTGGTAGCCGTTTTGGCAGCGGCGCTCCAGGGCGCGGGGGTACTCCAGGTCCTCCAGGATGATATCGAACTGCTTGCGGGGCGGCAGCTTGGCCATCCGGTCCAGGGCGCGGCGGACCCAGGCAAGGCGGCCGCTGCTCTTGGCCGGGTAGTCCAGTTCGGTGAGGATGTAGCCCAGCAGGTCCCTGGGCCGGGCGGCCACGGCGATCTCCGCCACGTCCTTGGGGATGCCGCAGCCCAGGCGGAAATAGGCCTGGCGGAATATCCGGGCGTCCCCCGGTTCCCGGGCCAGGCGGACCAGGTTCTCCACGTCCCGGGTGATGGTGTCGCCGCTGTACCCCAGCCGGGTCTCCCGGGAGAAAAAGGGGATGCCCCGGCGGCGCAGCGTCCACCCCAGGCCGATGCCGGTGAAGCTGGTGCGGTACAAAACGGCGCAGCTTTCCTCCTCCGGCACCTGGAGCAGCATGTCGGCGATGGCCCCGTAGGCCTCCTCCTGGGCCAGGTCCCGGATGACGCGGATGGGAGCGCCCTCCTCCCGGCTGGTGAAGATATCCTTCTGGTACCGCTGCCGGTTCCTCTGGATGAGCCGGGACGCCCCGGCCACGATGGCCTGGGTGCTGCGGTAGTTCTCCTCCAGCTTCAGCAGGCGGCCGCCGGGGTACCGCTGGAAGAACCCCACCAGCCCCTGGGGCCAGGCCCCCCGGAATCCGTAGATGCTCTGGTCCTCGTCCCCCACCAGGAACAGTTCCCCCCGGGCCAGCTTGGCCAGGATGTCGTGCTGGAGGCGGCTGGTATCCTGGGCCTCGTCCACCAGGATGTAGTCGTACCGCTGCCGGGCCCGGTCCCGGAGGGCGGCGTTCCGGTCCAGGGCGGTGGCGGCAAAGAGGAGCATGTCGTCAAAGTCCATCAGGCCGTTTTCCCGCTTGTAGCCTGTGTAGCGGGAAAACAGCCTGGAAAAGCCGGGGATCTCCTGGTCAAAGGAAGCGGCCTGCTCCCCGGTGAGCCGCATGTTGACGCAGTAGCCGATGGCGTTGACGGCGTTGCTCAGGTCCTCGTCGGCCAGGTATTTGCCGGTGTCCTGCTGGTACAACTCCCGGAGGAGACGGTCCTTCAGGCCCGCCCCTTTCCCCTCCAGCAGTTCCGGCACCTGGGTGCCCCTGCCGGCGGCGTGGTCCCGGAGCAGCCCCAGGCAGAAGCTGTGGATGGTGGAGAAAACAGGGTCCCGGGAAAAAACGCCCCCGAACAGCCGCTGCCACCGCTCCCCCATCTCCCGGGCGGATTCCTTGTTGAAGGTGAGGGTGAGGACCCGCCGGGGGTCGGCCTGGCGGTTGGCCATCAGGTGGGCGATGCGGGCGGTGAGGACGGTGGTCTTGCCGGCGCCGGGCACCGCCAAAAGCAGGATCTCCCCGCCCTCCGCCTCCACCGCCTGGCGCTGCTGGTCCGAAAGGGGGATGCCCTTTTCCTCCAGCAGGTACCGTGGAATATCCATCACTGGACCGGGTGCTGGTCGGAGGCGTAGTCACGGGAATCGGTGGACATCCCCTTTTTGCGGAGGATGGCGTCGATGATGCTCCGCAGGACGCCGAAGATCACCGCCAGCAGCGGGACGCCGATGATCATCCCCACAAAGCCGTAGAGACCGCCGAAGAGGAGGATGGCAAACACCACCCACATGGCGGAAAGGCCGGTGGACTGCCCCAGGATGGCGGGGCCCAGGATGTTGCCGTCAAACTGCTGGAGGGCCAGGACGAAGATGGCGAAGAACAGCGCCTGCATCAGGTCGCCGCCGATGAGCACCAGGATCACCCCGGGCACCGCCCCGATGATGGGGCCGAAGTAGGGGATGACGTTGGTGATGCCCACGATCAGGCTGACCAGGGCCACGAAGGGCATGCGGAAGATGAGCATCCCCACGGCGCAGAGAAGGCCGATGATGGTGGAATCCACGATCTTGCCGGTGATGAAGCCGCTGAACTTCTGGTTGCTGTCGTGGGCCACCCGGATGACCTGGCGGTAGGCCCGCTCCGGCAGCAGGGCGGAAAAGACCTTCTTGGTCTGGGCGATGAGCCGCTCCTTATCCCCCAGCATATAGATGGAGATGATGATGCCCATCACCACCTCGATGACCGAACTGACCACCTTGGTGGCGATGGACACCACCTGGGTCAAAAAGCTGGAGATAAAGGCGTACAGCACCTCGAACACCTGGGTCAGGGCGGCCTGGACCTCCTGGGAGATGCTCTCGTCGGGGATGTAGGAGATCAGCTGGTTGATGAGTTCGTTGATCTTCTTGCTGTAAAAGCTGACGTTGCCCACCAGCTGGGCGGTGCTCTCCGCCAGCACCGGGCCCACCACCATGCCGAACACGCCGATGATGATGACTACCAGCAGGTAGGCGCAGGCCATGGCGATGCCCCGCCGGGCCTTGGGCCTCAGCTGGGTGTTATTTTTCAGCGGCTTTTCGATGCGGCGCACCAGTGGGGAAAGGAGGTAGGCCAGGACAAAGCCGTAGATGAAGGGGAACAGGTAGCCGATGATCTTCTGGAACCAGCCCCAGATCACGTCAAACTGCTCCACCCCCGCCTTAAACAGCAGGCAGGCCGCCACCACCAGAAAGACGTACACCGCGATGGTGGTATACTTGTTGTTCCATTCTATCTTTTTCATCCGGGCTCCATCTCCTTATCGTTCAAAATAGTAGGCGTTTCATTCCTCGGAGAGTTCCAGCCAGCGGTCCTCCGCCTTGCTCAGGGCGTCCCGCTTCTCCTCCGCCTGGGCGCAAAGGTCCTGGAGGAGGAGGTAGTCGGCGGCGGTAGCCGGGTCGGCGATCTGCTGCTCCAGCTGCCACACCTCCCGTTCCAGCTGGGTCACCAGCTTCTCGGTCTCGGCATACTCCTTGCGGCGGAGGGCGTCGGCCCGGCGCTGCTCCTTGCCCTTGGCGTAGGAGGACTGTTCCGGCTTTTTAGGCTCCTCCCGGGGGGCGGGCTCCGGGGCGGGCTTGCCCGCCGCCTGGCGGAGGTAGTCGGTGTACCGGCCCTTGTACTGCCGCAGCTGGCCCCCCTCCAGTTCAATGATCCGGGTGGGGATACGGTCCAGCAGGTACCGGTCGTGGGAGACCATGATGAGGGTGCCGGTAAACTCGGCCAGCGCCTGCTCCAGCACCTCCTTGGTGCTCAGGTCCAGATGGTTGGTGGGCTCATCCAGGATAAGGACATTGGACTTGGCAAGGCAGATCACCGCCAGCTTGAGCCGGGCCTTCTCCCCGCCGGAAAGCTGGCTCACCCGCTTAAAGACGTCCTCCCCCTTGAGCCCCATGGCCCCCAGCATGTTCCGCAGGGGGGTCTCGTAGCTTTTGGGGTAGTAGTCCCACAGGGTGTCCAGCACCGTCAAATTACCGTCCAGGTGATCGCTGCCCTGGTCGTAGTAGGATATGCGGGTGCCCCGCCCCCAGGTGACCCGGGCGCCGGGGCCTAGGTCATGCTTGCCCAGCAGGCATTTTAAGAGGGTGCTCTTGCCGGTGCCGTTGCCGCCGATGATGGCGATCTTGTCCCCCCGGGCCACCGACAGTTCCACCCCGGCCAGTAGGGTCCTGCGTTTCTCCCCCTCCCCTACCGCCACATCCAGGTCCTCGGCCAGCAGCACGTCCTTTACCGGCTCGCCGGCGTATTCGTTCAGGTGGATGACCGGGGGCTTCATCCGGGCCTTGGGCTTTTCGGCAGGCTCCGCCTCCAGCCGCTGGATCATCCGGCGGCGGCTTTGGGCCATCTTGGTGGTGGAGGCCCGGACCAGGTTCCTGTCCACATAGTCCTGGAGTTTTGCGATCTCCGCCTGCTGGGCCTCGTACAGCTTCTGCTGGCGGATGTTGCGCTCGTCCCGCAGCTGGATGTACCGGGTGTAATTCCCCGGGAAAACGGTGAGTTCCCCGTACTCCATCTCCCATATCTTGCCGCAGAGCCGGTCCAGAAAGTACCGGTCGTGGGAGACCACCAGCAGCGCCCCCTTGTAGGAGGCCAGATACTCCTCCAGCCAGCCCAGGGTCTTAAAGTCCAGGTGGTTGGTGGGCTCGTCCAGGATCAGAAGGCTGGGCTGTTCCAGCAGCAGCTTGGCGATGGCCAGCCGGGTCTGCTCCCCGCCGCTGAGTTTGTCGATGCTCTTTTCGTACCCGTGGGCGGCGAAGCCCATGCCGGTGAGGACGGTGTCGATCTTCACCTGGGTCTGGTAGCCGTCCCGGGCCAGGAAGGCGTCCTCCAATTCTTTATAACGATCCGCCAGGGCGGCGGACTTCGGGTCGTTGGACATTTCCTCGGCGGTTTTTTGCAGCTGCTCCTCCAGGGCGTAGACATCGGCAAAGACAGAGCGCATCTCCTCCAGGATGGTGTTGCCCTTCTGGAGCCCGGCGTTCTGCCGCTGGTAGCCGATGGAAAGGCCGCTGCCCCGGGTGACGGTGCCGCTGTCCGGCTCCAGCCCCCCGGTGATGATGTTCAGCAGGGTGGTCTTGCCCGCCCCGTTGATGCCCACCAGCCCGATGCGGTCCCTGTCCTCGATCCGGGCGCTGACCCCAGAGAAGATGAGGTCGCTGCCAAAGGACTTGGCGATATTTTCCAGTGATATCTGCAAGGCGGTCTCCCCTCATTCCTTTTGAGTATCCTTTTCCAGGATATAGTATAGCATGATTTTACCTGGAATGGTAGGGGTAAAAGAAAAAGCCCCCAAAGGGGCTTCGGGATCATGCGTAGTGGAGACGGCCCTTGGGCTCCGGGATGGGGCGGCCCAGCCGGACGGCGGTCTCCAGCCACTCCTGGATGACCACTTCGGCGTTCTTCACCGCCTCCACCGGGGTCTTTCCGTCCGCCATACACCCCGCCAACTCCGGGACCTCCGCGATATACCCATCGTCCTCCTGGCTCCAGTAAAGGATGATCTCATATTTACTCATGGTCGTCACCTCCTAAGTGATATTTTAAGATGATCTCACGAACCTGCTTCACCTGGTAAGGTTTTGCTTTATTTCCCGCCGGCTGAATATTGATGATCTCTTCCACATTGTCTTTGGTAAAGATGAAGTGGTCCCCACGGACCCGGTGCGCAAATCCAAGATGCCCAAGCACCGAGCAAAGGTCGGAAAAAAGGATATTTTTATCCTGACAACCGCTAAGGATGGACTGTATCAGCTTCTTGTTCTGGCTCATAGCGCCCTCCCCCAGGCTTTATTGTTCCCTTTCCAGGATATAGTATAGCATGATCTTTCTCCAATTACCACCCCACAAACCCGGAGCACTGTCTCCCCACGAACCGGTCCCCAAGGCCGGGGGAACGCTGGGCCAGCAGGAGATCCCGGACCCACGGAGCGGGCAGCGGGACGCCGTAGCTTTCCAGCAGTTCTCCGACCTCGTCCAGGAGGGTCAGGGCCAATTCCGGGCGGGCGGCGGGGTCCTCCTGGTTTTCCCGGACCAGGCGAACCGGGAACTCCACCAGGGGGCCAAGCAGGGCCATCCTGGCCCTGGCTGTGGCGTAAAGGGCGCAGGCGGCAGCAGACCGCTCCTTTTCCCCCTGGGACAACTCCCTGGGCCCTCCGGGATCACAGGAGAGGACGCTGCTGGGGAGGATGTCCGCCGTCTCATCCAGCCAGTCCTCGATGAACTCCTCCGGCAACTCTGGAAATTTCCACAGCAGGGCCAGGAGGGGATACCAGCTGCCCGGCTCCCCCTGTTCGGCGTCCAGGCCGCAGGCGACAAGGGCCTCCTCCAAACAGCAGACCAGCCAGGCCTCCTTGCCCCGAAGGGAGACCCCGGCAAAGGGGTGCCGGGCGGCTGCCGCCTGCTTCTGCCGTTCCTCCGGGGAGAGGGCCAGCCGCCGGAGGGCCTTGACCAGCTTCCCCAGCAGCCAGGCCCCAGCGCCCATCCCGGCCAGCATCACTGCAAAGGCGACACCGAAGAGGAACACAAAGGGAAGCCGTTCCAGAAAGGTATTGGGCATATCTGCCACCTCCTAGCTGTGTTTTTCATAGTAGAGTTTGGCGAACAGTTCGGCAAAAAGGGAGAGGGTGTAACAAAAAGCCGCCCCCAGGCCGATGGCGATAAACTCCCGGTTGCTACTGCCCTTACCGATGCCCAGGAAGGCCACCGTCATCAGGGCGCTGCCCAGTTGGGTGATCTGAGCGGTCCGCCTTCCCGCCTTCAGGGCGATGAGGCGGTTGCGTTCGTCCTGCTCCTCCAGCCGGGCCTCCCGGGCGATCTTCCGGGAAAGGCTGCCAATGAGAAAACAGCAGCCGATGACGCCGCAGACCACCGCCAGCACCAGCGGCTTCATCCCCATGGGGCGTTCCGCCGTCAAGACCAGCCCGGCGGCCAGCAGCGAAAGTCCTATCCCGTAAACAAACGCCTTTTTGTCATAGATCTTCATATTGCATGTCCTCCCGTTCCTTGTTTTCCCGCAGGCAGCAGAGTTCCTCCACCGTCACCCCAAACACCTCCGCCATGCGGTAGGCCAGCATCAGGGAGGGGCAGTATTGCTCTTTTTCGATAGAAATAATGGTGCGAGACGAAACATGCACCAGTTCCGCCAGCTGCTGCTGGGTCATTTTCCGCTGGGTACGCAGTTCCTTTACTCTTGTAAGCATCCAGCACCTTCTTCCAAAATACGAAGCACACTTCACATGAAGTTTACTTCATAATACTACCGGGAAGCGGGATTGTCAAGAGGGGGAGAACAAAAAAAGCCCCGGCGGACCGGGGCGGAAGATCTTACTTGTCCTGGGGCACAGCCATCACAGCCCGCCCCGCCCCCCCTGCATGGGGGTGCCCTGCTGCACCGCCGCCCGGGCGCTTTGGAGGATCGCCTGGCGGGTGGTCTGGATGCCGGAGAGAGCCTTGGCCACCGTGTCCTCGGTGGAACGGAGCATGCTCTCCGAAAAATCAAAGGCGGTCTGCTTCATCTCCTTGGAGCGGAGGTTGGCCTGGGTCAGCATCTCGGTGGCCTTCTGGCTGGCCTGGCTCATGATCTCGTTGGAGCGGGCGGTGGCCTGGTTCACCATCTCCGACGCCTTGGCGCTGGCCTCGCTGAGCATCGCCATTCCCTTGGCGTTGGCCTGGCGGACGATGGTGTCGTTGTCCACCAGCGCCTTGGCACGCTCCTCCGCTTTGCGGATCAGTTCCTCCGCCTCCTGCTTGGCCATGGACAGGATCTCGTTGCGGTCGGCCACCACCGCCCGGGCCTGCTTGATTTCGGAGGGGATATTGAGGCGGATGTCGTCGATCAGGTCCCTGATGCGGTCGGCGTCCACCATGCACTTGCTGGTGAGGGGAAGGGTGGTGGCGCTCTCCAGCACCTCGTCCAGTTCATTGAGGATGGATTCTAGGTTTGCCATAGGTCATACCTCCTTTTGGGTCAGCTTGCCATGTATCTGCGGATAGACGCAGGGGGGCACGAACTGGGTAATATCGCCGCCCAGCGTGCCCACCTGCCGGACGATACTGGAGGAAAGGTACATGTTCCGGGAACTGGTGGTGAAGAAGATGGTCTCGCACTCCGGCAGCAGCTTGTGGTTGGTCAGGGACATCTGGAACTCGTACTCGAAGTCGGAGACGGCCCGCAGCCCCTTGACGATGGCCACCGCCCCCACCCGCTGGATGTAGTTCACCAGCAGGCCGTCGTCCTGGTCCACCTCCACGTTGGGGAGGCCCTCCTCCAGCACCACCCGGCGGATCATGTCGGCCCGCTCCCGGGCGGTGAAGAAGCACCGCTTCTCCTGGTTGGAGGCCACCAGCACGATGACCCGGTCAAAGATGCCGCTGGCCCGGCGGATGATATCCATGTGGCCGTTGGTGATGGGGTCGAAACTCCCCGGGCATACCACCGTTTTCATCCCTCCGCCTCCTCCCGCTCCTCCTCCGCCCGGCGGTAGAGGGTGAGGGCGATCTTGCCGTACCGGTAGGTCCTGTGGATGGCGAACTCCCCCACCCGCTCCGGCATCGGCTCCCCCTTCCGGGTCTCGCAGAGGATGGCGCCGCCGGGGCTCATCTTCCCCACCAGCAGGGGCAGGGCATCCGCCGCCAGGCCCTTCTCGTAGGGGGGGTCCAACAGGGCGATATCGAAGGTGTCCTTGGTGGAGCGCAGAAAGGCGGCGTAGTCCATAGCCGCCACCCGGGCGGCGGAGGACAGGCCGGTGTGCTGCAGGTTCTGCCGGGTGATGTTCTGGGAATCCCGGGAACTGTCCACAAAGACGCAGGCCCTGGCCCCCCGGCTGAGGGCTTCGATACCCAGCTGCCCCGACCCGGCGAAGAGGTCCAGAACATTGGCCCCCTCCACCTCAAACTGAAGGATGCTGAACATGGCCTCCTTCACCATATCGGTGGTGGGCCGCACCTCCACCCCCTCCAGGGCGGCCAGCTTCCGCCCGCGGGCGGTCCCGGTGATGACTCTCAATCCTGTTTCCTCCTGATAAATCTGTTATCCTCTCTCGTTCTATCTGTTTCCTCTGTCAACGATCAAGTATAAACTACCATCCCGCTTCTTCTTCTGGGATACAATCAGCGATAGGCGTATTTTTCCCTTCCAGCAGCTTGTCTACCATCTCTTGGTCAAATTCCTCGATGGTTTCTTTCTCCATAGGGGACGCCTCCTTTTTGATTTACATTACATTATAGTGTACATCTTATTTCCCTGTCAATTCTTTTTCTACCGGGGGACTGTTGCTCACTCACCATTCTCCGCTGTCCCGCTCTCCCCCTCCCCCTCGTGCAGCGCGTCATAAAGCCGCTGGGCGGCGGGGGCGGTCATGCCTTTTACCGCCGCAAGTTCCTGGGGGCTGGCCTGGGCGATGGCCTTCCAGGTCTTGAAGTGCTTGTAAAGGGCGGTGGCCCGGCCCTCCCCGATGCCCTCCACCTCCAGCAGGCGGGTGCTGACGGCGCTTTTCTGGTGGCTCTTGCGGGAAAATTCGATGCTGTACCGGTGCACCTCGTCCTGGATGCCGGTGACGAAGGCGAACACCCCCCGGTTGGCGCTGATGACGATCTCCTGGTCCTGGGAGGTGATGGCCCGGGTGCGGTGGCGGCTGTCCTTCACCATGCCGAACACCGGGATGGCAAGGCCGTGCCGCCGCAGCACCTCCTCCGCCACCGCCACATGGGTGGCGCCGCCGTCGATGAGCCACAGGTCGGGCAGCCGCTCAAAGCCGTCCGGCTTCCCCTCCCCGGGGCGGTCCCGGTGCTCCAGGTACCGGGCCACCCGGCGGGAGAGCATCTGGTCCATGGCGGCGTAGTCGTCGGGCTGGGCCTGGTCCCGGATGGTAAAACGCTTGTAATTCTTCCGCAGGGGGCGGCCGTTTTCGAACACCACCATCCCCCCCACGATGGTCTGGCCCCCGAAGTTAGAGATATCGTAGGCCTCGATGTAGGCCGGGGGGGCGGGGAGGCCCAGCAGCACCCCCAGTTCCCCAACCGCCGTCATCTCCCGGCCGGTGCGCCGGGTGCGGGTGGCAAGGGCCTGGGCGGCGTTGTTCTGGGCCATCTCGATGAGCCGCAGGGGCTGGCCCCGGGCGGGGACAGTGATGGTCAGCTTCCGGCCCCGGTCCTCGGTGAGCAGCTGGGCCAGCAGTTCCTGGTCCGGCAGGGGGCGGTCCAAAAACAGCTCCGACGGGCCGTCCGGCCGCCCGGTGTAGTAGCTGAGAAGGAATTCCTCCTCCACGTCCTCGATGCTGCCGAAGCAGTCGAAGGTGAAGTCCCGCTTGTCCCGCAGCCGCCCCTCCCGGAACACCAGCACCGAGAGGTAGACGGTATCGGCCCCCTGGACCGCCGCCACCACGTCCAGGCTCTTGTGGTTGTAGGCCATCACCTTCTGCTGCTGGGACAGCTTTTCCACTGCCCGTATCCGGTCCCGGTACCGGGCGGCCCGTTCAAAGTCCAGCGCCTCGGCGGCGTCGTTCATCCGCTGGGTCAGCTGCTCCACCGTCTGGGTGCCGCCCCCCTTGACAAAGGCCAGGGCCTCCTCAAAGGCCTCGGCGTACTGCTCCGGGGTCACCTTGCCGGTGCAGACCCCCATGCACTGCTTGATATGGTAGTTGAGACAGGGGCGGCCTTTTTTACAATCCTCCGGGAAGCGGCGGGTGCAGGTGGGGAGAAGGAAGGCTTTGTTGGCCTCGTCCACCGTCTGCTTCACCACCAGGGAGGAGGTGTAGGGGCCGATATAGGTCAGTGTCTTGTCAGTCTTTTGCATCTCAAAGGTGATGCGACCGTAGGGCCCGGGGGAGATGCCCACGTAGAAATACCCCTTGGCGTCCTTCAGCAGGATGTTGTACTTGGGGGTGTGGAGTTTGATCAGGCTGGCTTCCAGCACCAGGGCTTCAAACTCGCTGTCGGTGACGATGTAGTCAAAGTCCCGGACGTTCTCCACCATCCGGTAGACCTTGGCCTGGTGCTTTTCCACCGAACGGAAGTAGGAGGATACCCGGTTTTTCAGTATCTTCGCCTTGCCGATGTAGATGATCTTCCCCTTGCCGTCCTTCATGATGTAGACCCCCGGCTCCTGGGGCAGCAGCCTGGCCCGCCGGTGCAGCGTTTCTACCATCTCCATATCCATCAGCTAAGACACCTCCAGCAGTTCCAGATATTCCTCCAGGCAGAGCCCCCGGTCGGTGATCTCCCGGGCGATGGGGGTCCCCACGTAGCGATAGTGCCAGGATTCGTAGGCGGTGCGGGTCACCTCGGTCTTGTCGGCGGGGTAGCGGAGGATAAAGCCGTAGTCCGGGGCGTGGATGGACAGCCAGTCCTCCGACCCTTTGCCGTCGTCCACCGCCGAGATATCCATGGCCAGCCCCAGCTGGTGCTCGCTGTGCCCCGGCACCGCCACGTAGCTTTCGGTGAGCAGCCGGGCATCCTGCTGGCTGTAGCCCTGGGCCAGGTACTCCTGGTACTGGGCGTCATAGACCCGCTGCTGGGCGCTGTAGGGGCGGTAGGCGGAGTTCACCACCAGCGTCACCCCCTGGGCCCAGGCGTCGGCGATCATCCGCCGGGCCGCCGGGGCCGCCCGGCTGTCCATCACGAAGCGGTTCTGCACCACCTCGTAGGCGGGCTCGTAATCCATAGGGAGGGGATTTTCCCAGTTCACCAGCCGCACCGCCCATTCCTCCCCCGCCTTGGGCGGGGTCACCGGCCCGGCGGGGACCTCCGGCGTGGAGGAAGGGGGCTCCGGCTCCCGGGAGGACACCGGGGCCTCCGGTGCCGAAGGGGGGGCCTTCTCCGTGGAGGCCGGTCCCTCCGGGGCGGAGGGGACCGGGGAGGAGACTGGGGGCAGGTCCTTCTGGGCCACAGGGGTCTCCCTTGCCGCCGGGGCCGCCGGGGCCGGCGGGCCGGCCACCGGAAGGACGGTATCAAAAAGCGCCGGCAGCAGGCCAAGGATCAGCGCCGTCCCCAAACAGAACAGCGCCACCAGCAGCAGGCGGAGATAGAAAATTCGCTTCATGGCGTGACCTCTCTTTTTCGCAGACAACAAACATAATTATTTTACCATAGCTTCTGGAAAAATGCCAGCCCGTTCCCGGCTTGTCGAAAAGGTCTTTTTGACAAGCCGGGAACCGCTGCGGCGGGATCATCTGCTCCCTGCGGTCGCTCGACGCGAAAAGAGGGGCCTTCAGCCCTTCGGGCACGTGGCCTTTGGCCACCCCCCTTTTCACACTTTTTCCCCTCTTGACCGTTAGACGCATTTTCCGAGGAAAACTTTTCGACAGTCCGAAAGCCCCCGGCCGACGGCCGAGGGCTCCTGCTTGGCGGAGGGTGATATTTTTTTCGGATGTAAAAAAGATTTTTTCTATCGCTTCCTGGCCACGATCAAAAACCGGTGGATCGTTCCCTGCACCATACCGTCCCGCTGGACGGTCCGGTGCATCCTCATCAGCCGGTCAAAGCAGCGGTCCACCGAAAAATCCGGGAACTCCCAGGGGATGACCCGGGCGAACCAGACAAAGGCCCCTATGTCGTAGAAGAGGATGGGGCGGAAAGCCTCCCGGGCATCCAGTATCTCGAAGCCCGCTTCTTCAAAGGCGCGGCGCTGCCGCTCCAGGTTGAGGCCGGGGAAGGGCTTTTCCAGGCCGGGCAGCACCTGTTCCACCAGGTCCCGGTCGTTGTTCTCCCCCACCTGCTCGGTGGTGAATATCCCTCCCTGGCGCAGCACCCGGTGTATCTCCCGGGGGTCGAAGCTGCCGTGGCGGTTGATCATCCTGTCAAAGACGCTGTCCCCAAAGGGGATGGTGGAGGGGTCATGGCAGGGGCGGAAGTCGATGCCCAGGGGAACAAGGGTCTGGCGGCAGAGTTCCACGTTGGGGGGCCAGCCCTCGGTGGCGGCGGTGCGGTGGCAGGGGTGTTCCAGGGAGAGCAGGTACTCCCCGCCCCCGGTATCGTAGTCCAGCAGCATCGCCTCCCGGTCCAGGCGGGCCCGCACGATGGCGTCATAGTCCCAGGGGAGGTCCTGCTCCTCCTCGTACCGGTCCCGGATGTGGGAAAAATCCCAGCCGTGGATGTGGGCCGCCTGCTCCTCCCGCTTCCAACCCTCCCGCAGCTGCTCCGGCGTCATTTCCGCTCCTTTTCCAGTTCGTCCAGCAGGTACTTCATGTAGCTGACGTAGTGATAAAAGACGATGCCCGGCTCCTGGAGTTCCTTGTTCCAGCGCTTGGTCCACTCCAGGGTGACAAAGCCCTGGTACCCCGCCCCGTCCAGTATCCGAAGGGCGTCGTAGATGGGGACATCGCCGTAGCCCATCATCCGGTAGGTGAGTTTGCCGTCCTGGAGCACCGAATCCTTGACATGGGTGTTCTTCACGTACTTCCCGATGTTCCCAAAGGTCTGGGCCGGGCTCTCGCCAAAGAAGCGGTAGGGGTGGTGGATGTCCCACAGCACCCCGGCGGCGGCGGGGTCGGTCCCCTCCATAAACTCCGCCATCACCTTGGAATCGGCCAGGACGCCGTTGGTCTCGATGAGGAGGCAGACCCCCTTCTCCTTGGCCGCCCCGCACAGTTCCAGGTACAGGGCCTTGGCCTGGTCCAGGTCCACCGGCTCGGGACCGGGCTGGTTGCTGATCATCACCCGGATGTAGGGCACCCCGGTCTTGCGGGCCATCTCGATGTAGTCCAGCACCTCCTGCCGGCCGGCGGAGGGGCTGTCCGGCATCCCCAGGGTGGCCCCGCTGGTCAGCTGGGTCAGGGCGATGCCCGCCGAGGACAGCTGGGCCAGCGTCACCCCGCGGTTGGTGTCGTCAAAGATGCGCACCCGGGGGGCGTACATCTCGTTTTCGATGCCCCGGATCTCGATGCCGTCCACCTGGAGGTCCTTGGCGGCGGCATAGATCTCCCGCCAGGGCCAGTTGGGGCAGCCCAGGGTGGAAAAAGCCAGTTTCATCACGTTGTCATCCGTCCATTCTCCGGTGCTGTCTCGCTTCCTTTTGCCTGCACCGGCGGGCAAAGGTCCTTATTCATCTTCATCGGAGGCAGAAGAGGAACTGCCTTCGTCGTTTTCCGGTCCACTGCTTTCCCCGGCGCGGATGGTGAGCCGCACCTTGTACCCCACCGTCACCTTGGAACCCGGCGGCGTGTCGCACACCACCGTCCCCACCGGTACGTTCAGGGCGCTGTCCTCCTTGATGTTCTCATCCCATGTGATGCCCAGGCTGTCCAGCATGTACTGGGCCGCCGAGAGGGTGCATCCCTCCACCCGGGGCATGATGACAAACTGGCTGCCCTGGCTGACGGTGAGCACCACCCGGCCGTCCTCCGGCAGGGCTGCCCCCACCGGCACCGACTGGCGGAGCACCACCCCCTTGGGCACCTCCTCATCGAAGGCGTCCTCGGTCTCCAGGGTAAGGCCGGGGTACTGGTCCAGCCGCTGGCGCAGCATCGGCCAGTACTCCCCCACGAAACTCTCCTCCATCACCGCCACGGCGGGCTGGCTGATCTCCTCCGGCATGCTGGAGGAGGTCTCCTCCGGCGGGGCCGGGGAAAAGACGCCTGCCGCCAGCACCACGTTGAGCACCAGGCTGGCCGCCAGCCCCAGGCCCAGAAGAAGTTTCCCGTCTGCAAGGGGAGACCTTTTCTTTTCCGGGGGCGGCTCCTCCACCTTTGGGGGGGCGGGGGGTTCGGGGCGGAAGATGGTGGTGTTGCTCCCGGCCTCGGCCAGCAGGGCGGCGGAAAGGTCGTCCACCGAAAGATGGCGGTCCTTCCGGTCCAGTTCCATGGCCTTGGCCACGGCGTCGGAGACATAGTCCGGCACCTCCGGGCAGAGTTCCCGGACCTTCACCAGGGTGTCGGCCCGGACCCGCTGGGTGGCGGGCACCGGCTCCAGCCCGGTGAGGGCGCGGTAGAGCAGCGCGCCCATGGCGTAGATATCGCTCCACTCCCCCTGCCACTGTCCCCTGGTGTACTGCTCCGGGGCGCTGTAGCCGTCGTAAAGCTGGGGGGAAAGCCCCTTGCCCACGGTGCGCAGTTCCGGCAGGGCGAAGCCGATGAGGCGCAGCCCGCCTTTGCGGTCCACCACCACGTTCTCCGGGGAGATGCCGTAGTGGATGACCCCCCGGTTGTGGAGGGTGGAGACCAGGGAGGTAAAGGGCATGAACAAACTCTTTGCCTGGGCCCAGTCCAGGGGGCCTTTCTCCTCCAGGTACTGGTCCAGGGTGATGTAGGCGACATAGGAGGAAACACAAACGGCGGTGTTGTTCACCAGCAGCAGTTCCCGGGTCTTGATGAGGCCCTTGTTCTCGATGCTGCCGGTGCTTTTCCACCGCTCCTTGATGTCGGAAAGCAGTGTTTTATATTGAGCCTGGTTTTCCCCGGCGGCGGCGATGGCGATCCCGTCCCCGCTCCTGTCTGCATAGGCCCGGGGCATGAATTCCTCCAGGTACACCCGGCGTCCCCGCTCAAGGTCCAGGCCAATATAAACGATGGTCAGATCGTTTTGGGAAAGGGTCTTGCCCACCAGGTACTTTTCCTCCAGGATGGTGCCGGCGGGCAGCGTCCCCTTGGGGTTATCGATGCCGTTGTCGTGAGAGCAGATGGAGCAGACCGTCCCGTCCCCTTCCATCGGGGACATACATCCCATGCAGTAGCGTTTTGTCATCTCCGGCAGCCTCACTTATCCTCAAGATTCAGGCCGTCTCCACCGGGTCGTCGAGGTGCAGCTGCTCCACCGCCCATTCCCGCAAACGGAACTTCTGTATCTTTCCGCTGGCGGTCATGGGGAAGGCATCCAGAAAGGCCACGTATTTGGGGGCCTTGTGCCGTGCCATGTGGGAGCGTACCAACTCCTTGACCTCCTCCTCAGTGATGCCGCTGCCCTCCTTGCGCACGATGCAGGCCATGACCTCTTCGCCGTACTTCTGGCTGGGCACGCCGATCACCTGGACGTCCTGTATGTCCGGGATGGTGTAAAGGAATTCCTCGATCTCCTTGGGGTAGATGTTCTCTCCCCCCCGGATGATCATGTCCTTGATCCTTCCCGTAATCTTATAATAACCATTTTCGTCCACAGTTGCAAGGTCTCCCGAGTGTAACCAGCCATCTTTATCGATGACCTGGCGGGTCGCCTCCTCCATTTTGTAGTAACCCTTCATGGTGTTGTACCCCCGGGAGCAGAATTCCCCCACCTCCCCGGGGCCCAGGGTGCGGCCGGTCTCCGGGTCCACGATCTTGGTCTCCACGTGGGGCATCGACCGGCCCACGGTGGCCACCCGCAACTCCAGGCTGTCGTCGGTGGTGGTCATGGTGGTGGCGGGGCTGGCCTCGGTCTGGCCGTAGGTGATGGTGATCTCCCGCATGTTCATCCGCTCCACCACCGCCTCCATCACCTTGACCGGGCAGGGGGAACCGGCCATGATGCCGGTGCGCAGGGAGGAGAAGTCGTATTTTTCAAAGTCCGGGTGCTCCAGCATGGCGATGTACATGGTGGGCACCCCGTGGAAGGCGGTGCATTTTTCCCGGCTGATGGCGTCCATCACCTTCACCGGGGAGTAGAGGTCCACCGGCACCATGGAGGTGGCGTGGGTAAGGCTGGCCATGGTGGCCAGCACCAGCCCGAAGCAGTGGAAGAAGGGCACCACCACACAGAGTTTGTCATTTTCGGTGAACTTCATGCAGTCGCCGATGCCCTTGCCGTTGTTGAGGATGTTGTAATGGCTGAGCATCACCCCCTTGGGGAAGCCGGTGGTGCCGGAGGTGTACTGCATGTTGATAACGTCGTGGCAGTCCAGCGCCTCCCCGATCTCCCGCAGCGCCTCGTCGGGGATGGCCTGGCCGTCCTTCTCCAGCTGGTCCCAGGGGGTCATGCCGTCGGGACAGTCCCCCGCCCCGGCGTAGACGATCTCGTCCAGGAAGGGGAGCATGGGGTTCAGGTGCTCCCACTTCTTCCCCAGCCCCCGGCACAGCTGCCGGACGATGTCCACATAGCTGGTGCCCTTGTACTCGTCCATCATCACCAGTATCTTGGTATCCGACTGCTTCAAAAGATACTCCAGTTCGAACACCTTGTAGGCGGTGTTCACCGTCACCAGCACCGCCCCGATCTTGCAGGCGGCGAAGAGGGTCAGCAGCCACTGGGGGATGTTGGTGGCCCAGATGGCGATCTTATCCCCCTTCTTCACCCCGTGGGCCAAAAAGCCCTTGGCCACCCGGTCGCACTCCTCGTTGAATTCCCGCCAGGTGCGGCGGTAGGGGCGGTCGGTGTACTTGATGGCCTCCTTGTCCGGGTAGGCGGCGGCCACCCGCTCCAGCTGCTGCCCCACGGTGTGGGTCATGAATCCATCCATATCCAGGATACCTCCTGCTGCTCGTAGTTTTTTGAACCTGTATTCATAATCGGATGATGCAGGCAGGGCGGAAAAAGACCTGGCCTGACTGCGTCAGACGGTTGTGAATACTGGTTCCTAGGGGGACAGAAAAAAAGCCTTCGCCTTCTGACGTCTCAGAAGGCGAAAGCCGAAAACCTGCTTCCGCGGTACCACTTCTTTTGGCGGGATACACCGCCCCCTCAGCCGGGTCAGATAACCCGCTCCCCCGCTAACGCTGGGGCTGCGTCCGGGCCTACTGGGACAGGGGACCTGTCCGTTGGGCCGGCCACTCGGGAGCCAGTTCACAAGGCAAGGCGTCTGCCGCTTTCCACCAGCCGCGGCTCTCTGGGAGGACCCTTTTTCCCTGCTACTATTCTCCGTCATCGTGTTTGGCGTTTTGTTGTTAGATATGATACCAAATGCCGGGCGGGGTTGTCAAGGGGGAAAATGAGGGCTTCATCCCACCTCCACCTTCTCCAGCCGCAGGAAAAACCGATCCCCGGTCTGTTCCACCGTGTAGACGCACCGGCAGGGGCAGTATTCTACCTCCTCCGGGAAGAGGGGGACCGCCTGGCACTCCACCGTGACCCTGCCGTCCTCTACCGTCACCTCCCCTATCTCCCCGTAATCCCAGCTGCCCCCGAGACCGAACTCCAAGCCGGTGAGGTACTCCCCCGCGGCCTGGTCGTGCTCAAACCCCATGGTGGACATGTCCCAGTCCGGGATGCCCAGCACCTCCTCCAGCACACGGGGGCCGGCGTCCTCCGCCAGGTGGTACATCAGGTCGCTGTCCCGGTAAAACTCCCCGGCGTAAAGGGAACCGGGGCAGCCCTGGCTTTGGAAGTAGATAACTGTACAGAGGAAAGACGGCACTCTCCCCGGGCCCTCCCCCTCGGGCGGGGCCGACGGCGGGGTCAGAGGGCCCTCCGGGAAGCCGCTGGTGCAGCGCACCACCGCCTGGGTGAGGACCTTGGCCGTCTCCGCCAGCTGCTCCCGGTCCGGCTCCGCCGCCGGGGCGCCGCTCTCCACAGTGCCGCCGCCGCTGGCCAGGGGCGGGGCCTCGGTATGCCTGCCGCAGCCCCCAAGACAGAGGCAGAGGAGCAGCAGGACGGTCAACAGCCGGTAACAACGCATGATCTTTCCTCCTTCCGTGTTCTGTATCACCATGATACCATGCCATCCCCCCTGCCGCAACCCCGTCACCTGGGTGAAACTGGCAGGGCATCGGGCTTTTTCGATAATTTCCGCCGCTGAATGGGAACTTTTTTCCCTTTTTTACCGGTGGGATTTGCCCTTTAAGGATGCTATAATATTGAAACATTAACAACACCACGCCCCCCGGGCCACGCCATCAAGGAGGCTTTTTCTATGTTCGATCATATCATCACCCTTTCCCTCAACCCCGCCATCGACGCCACCCTTTGGGTGGACCGCATCCAGACCGGCGCCGACAACGTGGTGCGGATGGAGCGGTACGAATCCGCCGGCAAGGCGATGAACGTCTCCCGGGCGCTGCGCATCTACGGCGTGGAGAGCCTGGCCCTGGTGCTGGCCGGGAGCAACAACCGCAAGCGGTACGAGGAACCGCTGCGGACCGAGGGCATCCGTTACACCCTCATCCCGGTGGAGGGGTACACCCGGGAGAACATCTCGGTGGTACAGGAGGACCACAACGTCACCCGGTTCATCCGGGGGGGCTTCTCGGTGCCCTACGAGGCGGTGACCGAACTGACCCAGCTGCTCTCCCGGGAGGTGCGGGAGGGGAGTTTGGTGGTCATCTCCGGCACCCTCCCCGCCGGCATCTCGGACAGCGTCCTCAAGGGCATCTGTCTGGCCATCCGGGAGAAGGGCGGGGTGCTGGCCCTGGATACCTCCGCCCGGTTCTCCCTGGAGGACATGGCGGAGATCTCCCCCTGGCTCATCAAGCCCAACCGGGAGGAACTGGAGGCCCTGGCCCACCGGGAACTGCCCACCACCCAGGACGTGGTGGAATTCTGCCGCCAGCTGGAGGGCTGCGGGGTCCGGCACTGCCTGGTGAGCATGGGGGACAGTGGCATCCTCTACACCGGGGAGGAAGGGGTGTACCAGGTGATGGTGCCCAACGTCAACGTGGTGTCGGCGGTGGGGTCCGGGGACTACTGCCTGGCGGGGTTCGTGCTGTCCCAGGCCACCGGCAAGGACCTGGTCCGCTCCCTCAAGACCGCCGCCTCCTTCGGCACCGCCGCCTGCCTCACCGAGGGGACCTCCCCGCCCACCTGCATCGCCACCGCCAACATCCTCCAGCAGGTGCTTTGCGAGAAGCTGGCATAGCGTGAAAAAAACGAGACCCGGCCCGGGCATTGACCTGGGACTGGGGGCCAATGTCAAGAAGAAATTAGACAACCACACAAAACGAACGCAAAGCGATAAGGGCAGGGCAGCGGAGAGTTCCGAGCAGAGAAAGGCCAGCGCCAGATCCTGGTCAGTACCACCCCAGAGCACAGCCGTCAAGGGCTTTCGCAAATAAAAAAATCGTAACGGTCTCCTGCGGGAGATCGTTACGGTTTTTTTATTTGCGGTCCCTTGACAGCTGCGCCCTGGGGCAGTGTGTCGCAAACACGGAGGGGCAAGGCCCCTCCACCCCACGGGGGGCGAAAAAAGATATTGGGAGGAACGAAAGATGAAAAAGCTGTCAAGCTGACAGCCAGAGCCCTGGCGGCTCAGCAAAAAAAGTAATACACTGTTACCTGTTTCAGGTCAGCTGCTTTGACGCACAGAGAGGAGATGCGGGGCGATGACGAAAAAACAGCACTATATGACCAGGCCGGAGCGGGACCAGCTGGAAGCCCTGCTCCGGGCGAAGCTGCCGGTGGCACAGATAGCCCGGCAGCTGGGATTCTGCCGTCAGACCATCTACAACGAGATGGCCCGGGGGAGGTATCTGCACACGGTGGACTACCGGGATGTGGAGCGGTACTCGGCGGACAAGGGGCAGGCGGTCCATGACTACAACCAGACCGCCAAGGGACGCCCCCTCAAAATAGGAAAAGACCGGGCCTTTGCGGACTTTTTGGAAAAGAAGATGCTGGGCATCCAGGGGGACGGAAAGACGGACCGGAGGAAGCGGTACTCCCCCGGGGCGGCGCTGGCGGCAGCCAGGAGGGAAGGATTCACCACCAGCGTCTGCGTCTCCACCCTGTACAGCTACATAGACAAGCGGGTGTTCCTCTGCTTGAGCAACAAGGACCTCTGGGAGAAGGGCAGGCGGAGAAAGCGAGGATACCGGCCGGTCCGCCGGGTGGCGCATCCGCAGCTGCCCTCTATCTCGGACCGGCCGGAAAGCATCGGGGAGCGGGAGGAATACGGCCACCAGGAGATGGACCTGGTGGTGGGAAAGGCCGGGAGCAAGGGGGCGCTCTTGACCCTCACCGAGCGCAAGACCCTGCGGGAGCGTATCTTCCTGCTGCAAAACAAAAAGGCCGCCACAGTGCGGGCGGTCTTTGATAGGTTGGAAACAGAACTGCCGGACTTCGGGCTTCACTTCCGCAGCATCACCACCGACAACGGACCGGAGTTTCTGCAATATGAACAGCTGCGCCGGTCTATCCGGGGCGGGGAGCGGTTTGCGGTCTACTACTGCCACTCCTACGCCGCCTGGGAGAAGGGGCGCAACGAGAACCAGAACCGGATGATCCGCCGCTGGTTCCCCAAGGGGACCGATTTTTCAAAGGTCCCGGAGGAGGAGATCAGGGCTTGTCAGGACTGGATGAACAGCTATCCCAGACGTTCACTGGGCTGGCTCTCTCCAGAAGAAATGTTGAGTTCCGTCTCGTCCACATAGATGGAGTGGGGGCAGTCGTCACAGGACGAGACATCAGAAAACTGTTGAGGGTAGGGGTCGGCATAAGGACAATATCCAAGTTCACAGATGGGGACCAAGGCCATGTTCTGCTCACCTCCTTCCTCCGGTCGGGGGCCCCCTGGCTCACTTTCCGCCCCTCCGCTTCTGGAGCCGCTGCAGCACCCTGGAGGGGCGGGTCACAGCGTCCACATTGGTCTGCTGGGTGTTCTGCTGTAGCTTTAATATCTCCTCCTCGGTCATCATGTCCCCCGCCCGCATAGACTTTTTGAGGTTCCCCACACAGGCCAGGGTGTCATAGGCCTGATAATCCCGGTCCCGGACGAACCAGCAGCTTCGGGCTTGAGGGAGGATCAGGCGGGTGTTGGCGGCGTTCTCCAACTCCCAGGCGTCGTAGACGGCAAGCCGCTGGAACCTCCACAGCTTGTCGCACTCCACAACATAACTGGTCACCTGGCGGAGCAGGGCGTCCACATGGCTGAACCGCTGGGCGGTGTAATACAGGGAGATATAATAGTGCCGGCAGGTGAGGATGGTGTTGAGGAAAAGAGGGTCCATATTGGTCTTGAAGTTCCGGCTGTTCATCTGGACCGAGAACTCATCCCCCAGGACCAGAGTAACAGTGAGGGTGTCGTGTTGGTCGTCGTAGTCCCGGCTTTTCTCGGCGGCCAGGACGATCTGCTCCAGGGAGACAAGTTCCTCATAGGGGATACGAAGGGCCACGTTGGAGATGATCTTCACCCGCTGGGTGACATGTTTCTTCCGCCTGGGGCACCAGACCTGGCGGCTGTTGTAGCGGTGGTAGGCCCCCACCACCCGGTGGACGGCGGAGAGGGTCTTTCCCTTGCCGAACAGGCCGGTAAAGGCCACCAGTTCCCCGGAGGGACAGACGTTGTAGCCGTGGCGGCAGAGCCACCAGTAGAGGTCCCGGACACCGTGCCAGACCAGGGAAACAGGGTGGAAGAAGGCGCAGCGGAGGGTGGGGAAAGCCAGAAGGGCCAGGCCGAGAGCCAGGAACAAGATCGAGGTCATAGCGTCTACCTCCAGCGCCAGAAGCCCAGGAGGGCGTCTGTCAGAGCACCCACCACTCGGAACACCCCGGAGACCAGCACCACCCCCACCAGGACAGTGAGGAGGTAGGGGATGAGTTCCCCCAGGGTCTCCGGGGGAAGCCGCTCCAGCCCCAGGATGCCGAAGAACTCGGCCACTACCGCAGCCATGGAAACCCTCCTTTCAGGATACGGACACAGGCCGCTGCAAAGGCGAAGAGCAGGCAAAAGAGCAGCAGCGCCTCGGTGACGGTGTAATCGGTGAAGGGGGTGGTCATAGCGGGGTGGACCGGGCCGGAATCCTGGATGGTCTGGGAGTCCAAAAAGTCCTCTGAAAAAAGTTCATCTATCACCAAGAAACACCTCCCGTAACACAAAGGCCACGATACCGGCCACGATATCGAACAAGAACACCTGCCAGAGGGAGAAGCTGAAGCCGTAGAGGGTGAACTCCAGGGCGAACACCTCCCGGGTCCAGTTGATGAGGGCGCCAAGGTCAGAGATCATTTTCTCACCGCCTTTAGGATGCCGATAAAGACCACAGCCGCCAGGCCGAAGGTCAGCAGGGTGACCATCTCCTCCGGGAGGAAGGGAAACACCGCCGAGAGAAAGGCCAGGAAGCCGCCGAACAGCTGGGGGACGGAATCGAAAAGGGATAAGACTGTCTCCACCACAGTACCCAGGCCGTCCAGGATGAGTTGGGAGAGGGAGGTCAGGGCCTCCAGCAGCTTGCCCAGCACCGAGCCCAGCAGGCCGGAGATGCCGGTGATAAGGGTGCCCAGAAGGTCCCCCAGCTTGTCCCAGATAGAAGCATCTTCCTCCCCGCCCGGGGCATCCCCTCCGCCGGAAGGGGGCGGTCCCGCCCCGGAGGTGGTCCGGTTCTGCTCCCCGCAGCGGGTACATTCGTAGATGGTGTACCCCTCCTGGACCAGCTGGCCGGTGTCGTCGTACTGGGTGTTCACCGACTGTTTCACCTGCCAGTCGTGGCCCAGGGCGGGGAGGGTGTCGGACTTGGTTTCCCCGCATTTGTTGCAGGCGTAGGGCTGGCGGCCCGGCTGGGTGCAGGTGGGGTCGGTCTTGGTTTCTGCCTGCCAGTCGTGGGCGGTGGTGGGGATGGTCTCAGACTTCCGCTCCCCGCATTTAGAGCAGGTGTAGACCTGCAAGCCCGGCTGGGCACAGGTGGGGTCGGTCCGGTTGCCCTTCTGCCAATCGTGGGCGCAGGGGGGCTTTTCCTCCCCGATGCCGTCCACCACGTAGTAGATGTTGTAGATGGTGTCGCCCTCCTGGATGGTGACGTTTTCGTCGCCATAGGTGATGGTGACGGTGTTGTTGCTGTCGGTGGTGATGGTGTACTCCCGGCTGGGGTAGTCGTATGACCAGTCCTTGATGGGGTAGTTCTGGCCGGTGGCCGGGTTGTAATAGTTGTTTGTGGTCTCGTTGACGATGGTGCAGTCTTTGATCACCGTGGCTATGCCTTGGTTGTCCACGATGCCGTAGTCGCCGGTGATCACTGTGGGGCGGGTGTCGGTGCCGTAAGATTCGCCTACGGTGCCACTTTCCGGGTCAAATGGTTCGACCTTATAGACGGGAGGGGTAACGGACGCAGAAAAATAGGAAAGTCTACTAGAAGAAGAAGGAGTTAAATATTCAAAATAAGAGGAAAACTCGTGTCCGGTGGAATAAAAAACACGGCCATTTATACCAGAAGAAAACAATTTACGAAAATCCTCAGAAGAAAAACGGTTCTGATTTTCATCCAGACAAAAACCAGAAAGAACAGGTCGTTGGGCTATGGAATAATAGCCGTCAATAGGCGCGGTAAAAGAAAAATAGACATAGACAGAACTAAAATAAAAATAAGAACACCCGGATTTTAACATAAAGACAACGGAATTATCTGAACAATCATGCGTATGATTAAAATAAGAAGAAGTTTCAATGAAGGAAGAATCACAGTGTTCACATAAAAAATAATAAAATAGCCTTGAGCCTACATAAGTCGCATACATACGATTATGCGATGGTATAATGAACAACGAACCATCCGAATTGTAAGTCTGTGCTGGCAGTTCCGACACCTGGTCCTGGTAGGATAGGTCTAAGTCACTTTCATAAGCATTGAAATCTGCGTTACAATAATCGCATATACACTTATAAAGTCCGCCTCTAGTTGTTCGATAATAAGAAGATGCCCGATGATAACCATCCTCGGTGTTTGGACAAGCAAAACCAGCTTTATATGCAACAACGCCATTAAAGATACCGCCCTGATTATTTAACCAATTCCAAAAGGTGGGCTTTTGCACGTACTCATCAGTAGCAAAAGCTATCGAAGTTAGGCCCATAATCATCAAAACAACTGCAAGAAAAAAAGAACACAGTCGAGTAAAGCCAGACCTCATAAATTGACACCATCCACTACTTGTGTTACAATACCCCCAAAAGGAGGTGCTCGAATTGAAAAAGTTTACATTAAAGCCCTGGCATGCTATCCTTGGGCTTGTTTTCACTGAAGCACTGAATTACTTTAATAGAAACTGGGCTTTCTACTGGGAGAATGATGTGTGGTCCTATCTACACGACCTTATATCATACCTCTATGGAATCTTCACTATCATGTTCCTATATCTCGTCATACGGAACCTGTTTCGCTGGCTGAAAGAAATCATCGTTGGCCGGTCACAGCTTCCCCCGTCCACCCCTCCGCACCATGTAGGCCAGCAAAGCCATCACCACCAGGAATAACGGCACCGCCAGGAAAAACCGCAGCGCCGCCACCCCCAGCATCACCTCCAGCGTCATGCTGAATAACCCCAGTATCTCCTCCAGCCACATGCTGCCACCCCCCAATTTGTGTTACATAAGACCACAGGGCGCAGGTTTTTGCCTGCGCCCTGCCTTCGCTTTAGCCGCGGGATGCCCGCTTGATCTTGCGGAACACCCCCACCCCGACCCCCAGCAGGCTTGCCGCCAGGAACAGGGACAGCAGCGGGTTGCTGGTCATCAACTCCCACACCGAGGTCACCAAGTCGGTGATGGTGGTCATGCTGGCCAGAATCGCCGCCATTCCGGTGGATGCAGTCTCGACCCTCCCCTCCCTTCCTCAAAATGCTGCCGGTGTCTCCAGGCACTCCCTGCCGCCTTGCACCCGGTAAGGCCGAAGGCCGGGCAGGGCGTGCCTCCAGGCGCTAGCCTGGTGGTTACGGGGGGCGGATTCGAACCGCCGTTCTCCGGGCTGAGAACCCGGCGAGGTGACCACTTCTCTACCCCGTGATATATCCCGGTGGCCTCCTTCCCGGGAGAACCGCCGGTTTGTCAAACAGCCAGAGGTCAGCTGTTGGCGAGTGCTTGATACTCCGTGACCAACCGGTCATATTTGGGGTTCCTCATGACTGGCCTTTTGTGGAGTTCCTCCAGGAAGTACCCCACCCCCACGATCTGGATATAGGCGTCGATGGCGTTGCCCGCCTGGTGCATCACATACCGGCGGCAGCGGTCCAGATTGTACTCCATCCCCGGGGCCTGGTAGATGCGGATGGCGTTGGCGTTGCACAAGAAATCCGCCCAGTACCCCTTGATGGGCCAGCGCCAGCGGTTGATATCCCCCTCCACGGGCTCCACGAACCGCAGATAGTTCATCACCACCCCGCAGTAGGCTTCCCCGATGGCCTGGGGCAGCCGGACAAAGGCCGCCGCCCTCTCCCGCCGCAGCTGGAGTTCGCAGCGGATCCAGTGCTCCCCCTCCGGGCAGTTCCGCTCCCGGGCCTTGTCATAGATGCGGATAAGGACATCCGATTTAGGTGAACCAAACTGCACCGTCTGGCCCTTGCTGCTCTCCACGATCTCCCAGTAGTCGCTCCGGCTGACATACTCCTTCCGCCGGGTGTCCTGGATGATCCGGTCTATGTCCAGGGTGCCGGTGTGGTCATCGTAAGCCACATCCAGCCGGGTGAGGTGCATCCCCTGGGCCAGGATGGCCGAAAGAAGGCTTTGCCACTTGTCCCCCGGCAGGGTGGACAGCGTCTCGAAGGCCCGGCAGCCCTGGCCGGACATCTCGCACCAGACCCCCATATCCGGGCGGCCGTGGTGGTGGATGGAGATGGCGTTGAAGTACAGCCTGTCCTGGTACCCTCGTGCCCCCTTGGTCTGCTGCCAGGGCAAAGAGCCCAGCCCCAGGAGTTCCGCCACCTGGTAGGGGTCCTCCCATTTCACCGTGAAAGAGAGCCAGTCGTAGAGCACCATGTCATCCACTTCCGACCCCCCTATTGTAGGTAGTACCCCCCTGTTAGCGGGGGGGGGGCGCCCGGAGAGGGCCGCTCTCCGGGGCCTCTTAGGGGGGATGTCAGCCGTCCAGCGCCGCCATGATGACCCGCTGCTTGTCATCAAAGAACAGCTTTACCCTGTCACCAGGGGTAAAGCCTTTCCAGACCTCCGGGCTCAGACACTTCTTCTTGTCCGCCTTCAGACCGTAGGCTATGTAATCCTCCGACACGAAGGAACTCACCGGGGCCAGGACGTACATGTTATAGAAGGGCCGCTTGCTCCCGTCGTTGGCGTCGAACATCCCCTCCGCCCAGCCTACGAAGGTATACCCCGGGTAGCCGATGGAGACCGAAAAGTCTTTCATCTCCGCTACAGGCTGGGCCTCCTGGACCGGCTGCTCCCCCTGGACAGACTGTTCCCCCTGGACCGTGCTGGTGTTCTCTTTACTCATTTCGAGTGCTCCTTTCTGGGCTCTTCGGCCCTCTCGTCTTGCACCTCGCTCCTTGGCGGGGTGTCTAAATTTATTATAGAACTTGCCTGACCTGGGACTGGGTCTTTCTTGTATTTGCCAAACCAAAAGACCTGTGATATACTACATAGTTGAGTACATCCCGGACAGGTCCCTCCCTGTCCCGTTCCACCAAAAGTAAGGAGTGAGGGTCCATGAGGATCGCATTGTTTACCGAGACCTATCTGCCCCACATCAACGGGGTGGTCACCCATGTCAAGATACTGCGGGACGGCCTGGTGCAGCTGGGCCACGAGGTGCTGGTGGTCACCGCCGACGCCGAGGCCCGCCACCACTATATCAGCCAGGAGGACGGGGTGCTACATTGTCCCGCCCTCACCTCCAAGAAGTTCTACAATTACAGCCTCAGCCTGCCGGTGAGCAACTCCCGGCTCAAGTTCGTCCGGGACTTCGCCCCGGATATCATCCACATCCACAACGAGTTCGGCATCGGCATGTCGGGGCTTATCTGCGCCAAGATACTCCGGGTGCCCCTGGTCTACACCCTCCACACCATGTACGACGACTACATCTACTACATCGCCCCCAAGCCCTTCGTCAAGGCCGCCACCAAGGTCTCCCACCGGTACTTCAAGTTCATCGCCAAGCACTCCAACGCCCTCACCGGGCCCAGCCAGAAGTGCCAGGAGTATTTCCGCCTAACCGGCCTTAAAAAGGACGTGAACGTCATCCCCAACGCGGTGGAGGTGGACCAGTTCTCCCCCCACGACGTGCCGGAGGAGGTCAAGGCGCAGCTGCGGGAGAAGTGCGGCATCCGGGACGGCTGCATGGTGGCCTGCTTCGTGGGCCGCCTGGGGCGGGAGAAAAGCGTGGACGTGCTGCTGGACTACTGGAAGGCCGCCATCACCCCGGAGGACAACATCCACCTGGTGGTCATCGGGGACGGCCCGGTGCGCCCGGAACTGGAGGAGCAGGCCAACGCCCTTGGCATCAGCGAGATGGTCACCTTCACCGGCCGGGTGGAACACGCCGACCTGCCCCCCTACTACGCCCTCTGCGACGTCTATGTCACCGCCTCCCTTTCGGACACCAACTCCATCTCGATGCTGGAGGGGATGTGCTCCGGGCTGCCGGTGCTACAGCGCACCGACCCCCTCAACGCCGGCCAGGTGCGGGACGGCACCAACGGCTTCAACTTCAACACCCCCCAGGAGATGGCCCAGAAGCTGCGCCAGATACAGGCCATGGACCTGGAGGCCCTGGCGGGCTTCAAGGAATCGGTCATCGATTCCATCCGGGAGAACGGCGCCCGGGGCCTGGCGGAGCGCACCCTTGCGGTCTACCAGCGGGTGCTGAAAAAGTAAGAAAACTGGCCCTCTACCACCCTGTCGGGGCGGCGGAGGGCCGTTTTTTTGCTTTTTTCTTGGCGGCGGGCCTACTCCTTCCCTTCCTCCAGGCACCGCCCCACCTCCTCCAGGGAGTCCACAAAGGCCAGCACCGCCCGCAGCTGCCACGGGTCCAGCTTCTCCAGCCGGGCCAGGGCCCGCTGGTGCAGTTCCGACAGTTCCCCCTGCTGCCCCCGGGCCTGGCGCAGCTTGGGCCCCTGGCCGGTGAGGAGCCATTGGGCACGGTAGCCGTACCGCTCCTCCACCAGGGCCGCCAGGGAGGGGGAAAGGCGGATGCCCGGGTCCCGCAGCAGCTTGGAGATATAGCTTTCGGTCACCCCCAGCCCGGCGGCCAGCTGCCGCTGCTTTAGGCCGTTCTCCCCCAGGATGAGCCGTATCCTTCCGCACTGGTCCATTCCCGTTTCCTCCTCCCTGATAATAGTCACACAATAGCAAAGAAACTTGAATAAGTCAAGGACGAATCTTGACAAATAAAGTCAGTTCATTTATAATTGAATCAATCAAGTTTTTGGAAGGGAGGTATTTGGATGGAGTCCCAGGAACGGGAGGAGGCGGCGAAGCGCATCGCTCGGTTGAGCAAGGCGCAGGTGGCCAAGCTGCTGATCTTTATGGCCGGCATGGAGGCCCAGCGGGCCATTACGGAGCGGAAACGCAAGGATTCCCGGCCCCGGAGACCCCCCTGACATAAAGCACTTCAAAAAATTTGTTCATAGATTGTTGATTTTTTACAGGGAAAGTAGTATAGTAGTAATGCGGCAATAAACCGCATCGGAAAAAGGGGGGCGGTCCCCCCGCCATCTATTTTAATGTCCCCCCATGTGTGGACGTGAAGGAGTGTGTCATCATGAATCAGATCATCGAATGCTACAAGGACGTATGGGTCAACTGGAAGAACTTCTCCGGCCGTACCCGCCGTTCCGGTTACTGGTACGCCTTTTTGGCCAACATGATCGTGGCCTTTGTGCTCGGCTTTATCAGCGGCCTGGTGGAGCCGTTGTCCATCCTGGTCAGCATCTACTCCCTGCTGGTGCTGGTGCCCTACATCGCCCTGGCGGTGCGCCGTCTCCATGATACCGACCATTCCGGCTGGTGGTATCTTCTGGCCCTCACCGGTATCGGCTGCATCGTTCTGCTCATCTGGTTCTGCCAGGACAGCGGCCCGGACAACAAGTACGGCCCCAGCCCCAAGGGCTACAGCGCCGCCCCCGCCGGCGGTTATCCCGGCTATCCCCAGGCCCCCCAGGCCCCCCAGGCGCCCCAGCAGGCCCCCCAGAACAACAGCTACAACGGCCCTGAGCTGAAGTAACATCACCCCCAGACAGCACCAAACGCCCGGCGTAAAGCCGGGCGTTTTGCAGTTTTATCCCAGTTATTCCAGCCCCGCCAGCCGCCGCACCACCCGTCCGGCGATGATGAGCCCCGCCGCCGGGGGGACGAATGCGGTGCTGCCCGGGACGGCCCGGCGGCCCGGGGCCGCCTCCTCCCCGCCGGGGACGGGGGTGACCGGGACCTCCCGGGAGTAGAGCACCTCCAGGTGGAAAATGCCCCGCTTCTTCAACTCCCGGCGCATCACCCGGGCCAGGGGGCAGACCGAGGTCTCGGTGATATCCGCCAGTTCCAGCCGGGCGGGGTCCAGCTTGTTGCCGGTGCCCATGCAGGAGAGCAGCGGCACCCCCAGCTGCCGGCACCGCTGGGCCAGGGCCAGCTTGGTGGAGACGGTGTCGATGGCGTCCACTATATAATCGCACCCCTCCAGGGGGATATCCGGCAGGTTTTCCGGGGTGACAAAGACGGGGTATATCTCCACCCGGGCGTCGGGGCTGATGTCCAGCACCCGCTCCCGGGCCACCTCCACCTTGGGGCGGCCCACGGTGCTGTGCAGGGCGATCAGCTGCCGGTTCAGGTTGGTGAGGGCCACCTCATCCCCGTCCACCAGCAGCAGCTGCTTGATGCCGCTGCGGGCCAGGGCCTCCACCACGTAGGAGCCCACCCCCCCTATCCCGAACACCGCCACCCGGGCCCGGGCCAGACGGTCCATGGCCTCCTCCCCCATCACCAGCCGCTGCCGGGCGAAGGGGCCGGGGCCTTCCGGTCTGCTCTGTTGTTCCATGGGTCAATCCTCCTCCCCGGCGGTCCGGGTGTCGTAGCCATCCAGGAAGCTGCGGGCCCCACCGGCGGCGCTCCGCCAGCCGATGATGGTATCCAGGTTGACGTTATGGACGCTGCGGAAGATGTTGATGTCCACCTGGGGATCGTCCTGGCGCAGCCGCCGGATGAGTTCCTTCACCTCCTGGCGCTTGGACAGCCCCGGCTGGTCCCCCCCGGCCACGTCCTCGGTGAAGCGGCAGGCGCACTGCAAAAAGCGGAGGCTGTTGTAGTTCTTCCAGGCCAGGATGTCCCGCTCCCGCACCAGATAGAGGGGGCGTATCAGCTCCATCCCGGGGAAGTTCGTGCTGTGCAGCTTGGGCATCATGGTCCGGTACTCCGCCCCGTAGAGGGTGCTCATCAGCACCGTTTCCACCACGTCGTCGAAGTGGTGGCCCAGGGCGATCTTGTTGCAGCCCAGTTCCCTGGCCCGGCTGTAGAGGAACCCCCGGCGCATCCGGGCGCAGAGGTAGCAGGGGGACTTGGGGATATCCGCCACCACGTCGAAGATCTGGGTGTCGAACACATGGACGGGGATCTCCATCAGGGCGGCGTTATCCAAGATAAGCTGGCGGTTGGCGGGGCGGTAGCCGGGGTCCATCACCAGAAATTCCAGTTCAAAGGGTATCTCGCTGTGGCGGTGCAGCTGCTGGAAGCACTTGGCAAGGAGCATAGAATCCTTGCCGCCGGAGATGCAGACGGCCACACGGTCCCCGGACTGGAGCAGCCGGTAATCCTTGATGCCGCCGATGAAGCGGTTCCAGATGGTCTTACGGTACTTGGTGATGATGCTGCGCTCCACCTGCTGGCAGGGGGTCAGGGGCGGGCGGCGAGAGGGGGCCGGGCTTGTGGTCACAGGCGGTACCTCCTTTTGGGAATGGTATGATTATACCAGCGGGGGGACGAGGGGTCAAGGGAGGGGGGGCTTTGCCGCCCTGGACGCATTTGTCACACCATATAAACATAATCATTTTAAACTAAAATAAACTGGAATAAAAGAGAATACATTCTTTTAAAGATTGTACCATATTAGCATCTTTGTGATTCAGTTTGATTTATTTTGATACTATAATGATTATGGAAGGGGCCGTTCTTCATCATGCCCAATTATTACACTCCTTTTTCCGTTCGGATACCCGAAGAACTGCTGCATAAGGTCAAGCAACTGGCTATCATGAATAAACGCTCCACCAACAAGCAGGTGGAGTACATCCTGGATAAGTACATGGCCGAATGGGAGGCGGCAAACGGGCCGCTCCCGCCCTGGGAGCCGTGAGACTGGACCAGGGGACGGGACTGCGGAGGCCGCTGCTGTGGTTTTCCGCCGTCTTTCTGGTGTCCCTGGCGCTTTTCCTGGGCGGGGGCGGGCTGTTTGGGCTGTTGGTGGCCTGGACGGCCCTTCTTTTGTGCGTCATCATCGCCAGGCGGCCCGCCGTCCAGCGTCAGCTGCTGCTGGCGGGCGGGTTGGCCTGTCTGCTGGCCTTTGGCATGGCCTGGGGGCAGCGGCAGCGGCTGGCCCGGTGGCAGTCCCTGTCGGGGGAACTGGTGGCCTTCACCGGCTGGCTGCGGGAGGACGACCCCTACACTCCCGGCCGGGGCCGGGTGGAGGGGTCCGTCCTGCTGGAGGGCATCCCCTGCCGGGTGACCCTGGACCTCCGGGGCCTGGGGGAGGAGTTTGCCCCCGGCAGCTGGCTCACCGGCAGTCTGCTGGTGCTGGAAGCCCGCCAGGAGGGTGACGCCCCCGGCGGCGTCACCCTCCACGGCGCCGTCCAGGGCGACCCCCTGGCGATGGCGGCCCCCGGGGGCTTCCATCCCTTGGCCCGTTTGGTATCGGCCCGTTGGGAACTGTCCCAGCGGGCCTGGCGGCGCGCCCCGGGGGAGGATACCGGGGTGGTGCTGTCCATGGTCTTTTCCCGCCAGGAACTGCTGTCCCGCCCCCTCCTGGAGCAGATGAGCCGGGCGGGGCTGCGGCATCTGCTGGTGGTGTCGGGGCTGCATCTTTCCATGGCGTCGGGGTGGGTGCTGGCCGCCTGCCGCTGGCTGGGGCTGGGCAAGCGGGCCAGTTCCCTGGCCGCCATCCCGGCGGTGTGGCTGCTGGCGGGGCTGGCGGGCTTTTCCACGCCGGTGCTCCGGGCCGGGGCGATGCTCACCCTCTGGTTGGCGGGGCGCTGCCTGGGCCACCGGGGGGACAGCGTCACCTCCCTGGCTTTGGCGGGGCTGCTGCTGGCCCTTCTCTCCCCGCCGGTGGTGTTCCAGGCCGGGTGGCAGCTGACCTTTTCCGCCACCCTGGGGGTGGTGCTGGGGGCGGGGCCCCTGGGCCGGAGGCTGACGGCCTGGTGGAAGGGCCGCTTCGGCCGGGCGGGGCGGCTGGCCCGCTGGCTGCTGGACAGCCTGTCGGTCTCTGCCTGCGCCCAGCTGGCGACGCTGCCGGTGCTGGCGGGGGTATTTGGCAGTTTCTCGGTCTGGGGTATCGGTACCACTTTGTTGGCGGTGCCCTTGGCATCCGGCGTCATCCTGCTGGGCGGGCTGGGCTGCGCCCTCCTCCCCCTGGCCAGGACGGCGGCGGCAGGGGGCACCCTCCTGGACGGGGCACGGTGGCTGGCCCGGCGGGTGCTGGACCTGGCCGCCCTGGCCGGCCGGCTGCCCGGCGGGGCGGTGCCGGTGCGGCTCCCCTACCAGCTGGCCTTCTGCTTCCTGGCACCGGCGGCGGCGCTGGGCTATCTTCTCCTCCGGCCCCGGCTATCCCCCCGGGAGGGCAGGCGGCTGCGCCGGGGGATGGCCGCCGCCATGGCCCTGGCCATCCTTTACACCGCCGCCTACTATCGGGGCGCCGTGATGGTCTCGGCCGGGGAGACCGGGGCAGTGGTGGTCACCGGGCCGGAGGGCACCCTGGTCCTGGCCGCCGGCGAGAGCGGCTACCAGCAGCGGGCCCTTTCCGCCCAGCTGCTGCGGTCCGGGGCCGGCGGGCCGCTGGTGCTGGTCTGCCCCGGGGAGGTGTCCCTCAACGGCGTCCTCTGGTGGCGGCAGGCCCTCTCCCCCGATCTCTGCCTGGTGCCGGAGGGGGAGTTGGACCTTCTCCGGGACCAGCAGCAGGGGGCGTTCCTCCCCCTGGGACAGCAGCCGGTGGAGCCGCTGCCCGGCCTCCGGGTCAGCTTCCCCAGCCCCCGGACCGCCCTGGTGGAGGTCTCGGGAAGAAAAGTGCTGAAATCCTGGTCCACTTATGGTATAATAGCAGACATGTCACAGCTTCCGCCGGGGTTGGACCTGCTGGTGGACCGGGAGGGGAGGGTTTATCCCCTTGCCCCGGACCTGCGGCCCGGCAGGATGCCTACCGGCGACAGCAACCTGATGCTGCCGCCGGGGAAAGATAAAGGAGGTGCGGGAGGATGATCCTGGCAGGGTCAAAGCAGCTGGACGGGATGCTCCGGGACGGGAGCTTCCCCCGCCTGCTGCTGCTGTGGGGGGAGGACGGCCCGGCGGTGCAGAAGTACCAGCGACGGCTGGAGAAGGCGGTGGTCACCGCCTTCCCGGACTTCAACAGCTACCGGTGCGACGGCAAGGCCCCCATCGACCTGGACGCCCTGGGGGATTCCGCCCTGGCGCTGCCGGTGATGGCGCCCCGGCGGTTCGCCCTGGTGGACGACCTTAACGCCGACCTCCTTTCCGCCGGGGACATGGCAAAGCTGCAGCAGCTGGCGGAGGAACTGCCGGAGGAGACGCTGCTGGTCATCACCATGCGAAGCGCCCTGCCGGACCTGAAGAAGAAGGGGAGCAAGGGGGCAAAGGTCCACGCCCTCTGCGACAGGCACGGGGGGGCCTGCTGCTTCCAGCGGCCCACCGCCTCGGCCGCCGCCCAGCTGGCCGCCGCCGAGGCCGCCCGGCTGGGCAGTTCCCTGGGGCGGGAGGAGGGGCTGCTGCTGGCAAGCTACTGCGGCCGGGACAGCCAGCGGATGCTGGTGGAGACCCAGAAGCTGGCCGCCCACTCCCCCGACGGCATCACGGCGGAGGACATCCGCCGGCTGGTGGCCCCGGTCACCGAGGCCCGTGTTTTCGACCTGTCCGACCGGATGATCGCCCGGGACTACACCGCCGCCATGGCTACCATCAACGACCTGATCTTCCAGCGGGAGAGCCCGGTGACCATCCTCACCATCCTTTCCATGGCCTTTGTGGACATGTACCGGGCCGCCGTGGCCCGGAAGCAGGGCATCCCCGACGCCGAGGCCAAAAAAGCCTACGGCTACGGCGGCAGCGGCTACCGGTACGACAAGGGGGTCCAGAACCAGCGCCGGTTCTCCCTCCCCATGCTGGAGGACATCCTGGAACTGCTGGCCCGGGCCGACGGCCGGATGAAGGCCAGCGGCATCGATCCCCGGGTGGTGCTGGAGACGCTGGTGGCGGATATCTTCCGCCGGATGGAGGCGGGCTGATGGAAAAGCTGCGGGTACGCTACCCTGTCATCGTGGAGGGGCGGTACGACAAGGCCCGGCTCTGCTCCTTCCTGTCCGGGGATATCATCCAGACCGACGGCTTCCGGCTTTTTTCGGACAAGAAGAAGCTGGCCCTGATCCGGCGGCTGGCCCAGGCGGACAAGGTGGTGGTGCTCACCGACTCCGACCGGGCGGGCTTCCGCATCCGGGGGCACATCGCCGGGGCGGTGCCGCCGGAAAAACTCATCCACGTCTACATCCCCCAGGTGCCGGGCAAGGAACGGCGCAAGGCCCGCCCCTCCGCCGAGGGCACCCTGGGGGTGGAGGGGATGGATGCGGAGGTGCTCCGGGAGGCGCTGGAAAAGGCCGGGGCGCTGGCGGACAGCCAGCCCCCGGAGCGGTCCCCCATCACCAAAGGGGACCTGTACGCCCTGGGGCTTTCCGGCGGGGAGGGGAGCGCGGCCCTGCGCCGGCGGCTGCTGCGGCGGCTGGACCTGCCGGAGGGCATCGGCGCCAACGCCCTGCCGGGGGTCCTCGCCCGCCTGGTGACCCTGGAGGAACTGGCAGCCCTTACCGCCCGCCTGCGGGAGGAAGAGGAAGGATAGGAGGAAGGAAATGGAACCCATTCACTATTTCGTTACAAAGATCGAAGGGGATTATGCTATACTGGTACCGGAAAGCTGCCCCCAGCCGGTGGAACTGCCGGTGGCGCTGGCGCTCCTCCCCGACGGCATCGGGGAGGGGACCCGGCTGCTCTACGATAACTTGGAATACACGGTCCTTTGACAGTGACAGGACCAAAAGGATGAGATACCGATGAAACTGTTTTGTGAGGACCGGGCGATCCAGGTGAATGTCACCGGCTACCAATTCCCCTACGACCCGCTGCGGACCATCTACGACAACAACTGGCTGATGGTGCACATCCGCCTTACCGAGGGCATCCTCACCTACTCCTTCGACGACCCCTGCATGACCAGCCACGAGCTGGCCGACCTGGTGCGGGGGCTGGAGAACGTGGCCAAGGGGCTGACGGTGGAGAGCGAGGCCCAGTTCATCGAGCCCTACATGCGGCTGCACACCCACCGCTGCCTGGGGGGCGTGCTGGTGAACCTGGGGATAGCCCTCACCGCCGAGGAGGACGACCCGGATTTTGTGGAACTCCAGGAGCGGCTGGAGGAAAACGACTGGGAGCGATTCTGGGTCTCCGCCATCCTCACCGAGGAGGATTTCCTGCTGATGATCCATCGCTTCCGGGAGATGGCGGCACGGTTCCCGGTGCGGTAACTCACAGGGAAGAAAAGATACGGATTTTACTGAACAGCTGACAAGATCGCTGATAATCTCTGCAAATTTGCTGCCGGAAGGAGGTGCCGCCGCTTGCATATCTACAGCCTTTCCTTTCTGCTGGTGTTCCTGCCTGTCACGGCGGCGGTCTACTACGCCGCGCGGCCCCATTACCGGGTATTCGTGCTGTTCGTGGCCTCCCTCTACTTTTACGGCTCCATCTCCCCGGTGGGGCTGGCCATCATGCTGGGGTCGGTGGGGGCGGACTACCTGCTGGCCCGGCCCCTCTTCCTCTGGGGCAAGGGGGACAAGCGGGCCCGCTCCCTGCTGCTGCTGGCGGCGGCCAAGAACATCTTCCTTTTTGTGGTGCTCTCCTCCCTCAGCCAGCTGCGGGGCACCGAGATGCCCATCGGGGTGGTGGTCTACGCCTTCACCAGCCTGGGGTACCTGGTGGACCTTTACAACGGGGAGGCCGACCTGGTGATGAGCCCCTACGAATACGGCCTTTTCTGCTGCTTCTTCGGCAAGCTGTACGTGGGCCCCATCCTGGGGTACAACGACTTTTCCCGCCAGCTGCGGCAGTTCCGCCCCTCCCTCACCCGGATGGGGGAAGGGGTGGTGTTCCTCCTCCACGGCCTGGCCAAGAAGGTGATCCTGGCGGACAGCCTCACCATCCTGACCCAGCAGCTTCGGGACATCCCCTACCTGGACAAAACAGTGCTGTCGGTGTGGATGCTCATCATCTGCGTCATCTTCCAGATCTACTACACCCTCTCCGGCTTCAGCGATATGGCCCGGGGCATCGGGGGCATCTTCGGCCTGGACCTGCCGGAGAACTTCCACTACCCCCTCCAGTCGGAATCGGTCACCGACTTCTTCTCCCGCTTCAACATCTCCGCCAACCGCTTCGTCCGCAAGTATGTCTACGGCGCCCTGGGGGCGGAGGACAACGGCCCCTTCCCCACCACCCTCAACATCATGCTCATCACCATGCTGATGGGGCTGTGGTACGGGGTGCGGCTCAACTACCTGGTGTGGGGGGCCTCCCTGGGGGTGTTCATCGTGATGGAGACACTGTGGGGGGAGCGGGTGTTCGACCGGCTGCCCGCCCTTCTCCGGCGGCTCTACACCCTGGTGGTCATCGTGGTCTCCTTCGCCTGGTACGCCAGCCTTTCCATCTCCCAGGGGGTGTTCTACCTCCAGACCATGTTCGGGCTGCGCACCGTGGACCTTCTGCGGAAGCTGGGGGGCAACACCACCTACGCCCTGGCCTGGAACGACCAGAGCCTCTACCTGCTGGCGCAAAACTGGTTGCTGCTGGCCGCCTGCGCCCTCCTCTGCACCAGCCTGGTCTACCGCAACGCCCGGCGGCTGAGGCTGCGCTTCCCCCGTCTCACCGAGATGGGCAGCTTCCTCACCAACATCCTGCTGCTGGGGCTCTCCCTGGCGTTTATGGTCAGTTGAAGCCGATCGTCCAAGAAAGGAGGTCCCGCTGTTGAAGAGCAAAAAACGCCTGCTGCCCCTGGGCTTCATCGCCGTCATGGCGGGGCTGCTGATCGCCTCGGTGGCGGGGGACCCCGCCGGAGCCTGGAGCGTGGCGCGCCAGGGGTGGGACCACCCCACCATCCTGGCCGAGGCGCTGGAGGACTTTTTGTGCCAGAACCTCCCCTTCCGGGAGGAACTGCGGGGGACCGCCCTGCGGCTGCGGATGGTGGGCGGGGCTGTCCAGCAGGACGGCATCTTCCTGGTGGAGGACGGCCTGGTCCCCGACCTGGTGGTCACCAGTGACACCACCATCCACCGGGCCAACACCCGGCAGATACTGGCCGCCATCAAGGACGCCTCCTCCCCTGCCTACCTGATGCTGATCCCCACCGCCTGCGCCATCTACCAGGACAAGCTGCCCAGCTACGTTCCCCTGTACCAGCAGCGCAGCTATATCGAGAGCACCTACAAGCAGTTCTACGGCAGCGCCGTCACGGTGGACGCCTACAACGCCCTCCTCTACTCGGACAGCAGCTACCTCTACTACCGCACCGAGGACAACCTGGCCCCCCTGGGGGGGTACGCCCTCTACCAAGCGCTGGCCCCCCGGCTGGGGTTCACCGCCAAGCCCCTCCAGCAGTTCGCCGTCAGCTACGACGTCCACGACTACTACGGGGACCTCTACGCCCGGTGGGGGTACGGCGGGGTCCGCCCCGACGTCATCGTCACCTACCGGGATGTCACCGGGGGCCACGCCAGCCGGGTGCTCCACTGGGAGCGGTTTTCCCAGCGCAGCTACGGCACCCTCTACCCCCGGGAGGCCGCCGCCACCGGCCGGGGCACCGATATCCTGCTGGGGGGCTACGCCCCCCGGGTGGAGATCGAGACCCAGGGGGCGCGCAGCAGTTCGCTGCTGGTGCTGGGGGACCGCACCGCCTTCGCCTACCTTCCCTTCCTGGCGGGGCATTACCAGCATATCACCTTCCTGGACCTCTCCCTCCTCACCGCCAGCGAGATCGCCGCCTTTGACCCCGACGATTACAGCCAGGTGTTGTTCGCCTACTCCCTGGACACCTACCTGAACACCGAGCACCCCGCCAAGGCGGCGGAACTGGGGAAAGAGGGATCGTGACAAAAGCACACGCAAGGAGCCCCCCGGTCTTTTGGGCCGGGGGGCTCCTTTATGAGAGGAAAGGGTATGGCTTATTTTTTGACGAAGGTCTCCAAAATAAAGTTGATGGTGACGAAGCCGGAGACCGCGATACCCATGACAACGATGATGATAGCGGGAAGATCCATAGTTTACGCCTCCTTCTTTGTCTTGTCCTGGGTCAGCAGGCTGCTGATGATCAGGACCACGGTGCAGACCACCACGGTGACGAAGCTGGGGTCCTGGCCCAGGATATCCACCTTCATGATGCCGGTGATGACAAACATCACCAGGGCGGCCAGGATGGTGATGACAGCCCCCTTGTTGGTTACCTTCTTCCAGAAGAACATGGCCAACACGATGGGGAAGATGGAGCCCACGAAGGGGGTGGCCATCAGCTGCATCACCGAGATGATGTTCTGGGCGAACAGCGCCAACACCAGGCCCAGGACGCCGATGATGACCACGCCCAGGCGGCTGGCCTTTAACTCGTTCTCCGGGGCGATCTTGTGCCCCAGGGCCCGGCACCACAGGTCGTGGATCAGGTTGGAGGAGGAGACCAGCAGCACCGAATCGGCGCAGGACATGACGGCGGCGATAAGGCCGGCCAGCAGGATGCCCTGGATCACCGGGTTGCCCAACCGGGAGATCAGGGTGGGAAGGACGGCGTCCCCCACCAGCCCGGGGATGAGGGTGGCGGCGATAAGACCCACCGAGACGACGCTGACGGCATAGGGCAGGTAGATGCCCACCGAGGCGATGAGGGTGGACTGTACCGCCAGCTTCTCATCCTTGCAGGCGAAGATGCGGACCCACAGTTCCTGGGACAGGAAGGCTTGGGGAATGATCCAGGAGAAGAAGCCCAGGGTGGCCGCGACGCCGTAGGAGCCCATGCTGAAGAAGGAGGAGGGCAGCGCCGCCACGATATCGGTGAAGCCGTGGGTGGAGCCAAAGCCCATCAGGGGCAGCAGCACCATGACGCCGATGAGGTTGATGATCAGCTGGTAGGAATCGGTGAGGGAAAGGGCGGAAAGGCCCCCCATGGTGGTGTAGATGATGACCACGATGCCGCAGACGATCACCGAGGTCTTGTAGGACAGCCCCAGCAGCACCATCATGATGTTCCCCAGGGCCACGAACTGGGCGCAGGCGATGCCCACGTAGGAGATGAGCACCAGAAGGGTGGTGAGGTTGCGAACCGTCTCGTTGTAATGGCTGCCCACCACGTCGGTGAGGGTGAGGGCGTCCAGGCGGTAGATCTTTTTGCCGATGAGCAGGGCGATGAGGACAAAGCCCAGGGAGTAACCGATGAGGATCCATCCGGCGGAGATGCCGGCCTCGTAGGCCATGGTGCAGACGCCGATGGTGGTGCCGGAGCCGATGGCGGTGGCCGCCATGGTGTTGGCCGCCGTCCACTTGTTGAGGCTGCGCCCCGCCACAAAGAAGTCCTCCGAGTTCTTGTTCTTTTTGGAGCTGAGGTATCCGATGAGCAGCAGGCCCACGAAATAGAGCCCGATGATGATAAATACAGTCATACTTCCTTACCTCACGTTACACTTCACTTTTTCAGCCACGTTATTTTTTGATGGCGCGGATGCCGGCTTCCATCCGGTCCAGGCCCTGGGCCAGCAGTTCCCGGCTGGTGGCCAGGCAGATGCGCACATGCCCCGCCGAGCCGGGGCCGAAGAACTTAGCGCCGCCAGGGACGATGGAGAGTTTGTGCTCCCGCAGCAGGTAGCCCACCAGTTCCTCCGCCTCCATCCCCACCCCGCTGATGTCGGGGAAAAGGACAAAGGTGGCCTGGGGCTTGTAGCAGCTGACCCCCGGCATGGCGCCCAGCCGCTCCAGGGCGTAATCCCGGTTGCCGGTGATGTGGTCCACGAACTGGTCCACCCAGTAGTAGCACTTTCCCACGCAGGCTTGTCCCGCCACCTGGGAAAGGGCGGAGATGCCGCCGATGGTGCTCTCCACCTGGGAGGCCTCCACCACCTTTTCGAACAGTTCCCGGTCCTGGGCGTAGACGCAGCCGGCCCGGAGCCCGGCGATGCCGAAACTCTTGGAGAAGCCGAACACCGACAGGGTGCGGCGGTTCCGGTCGTTCCCCAGGTTGAGGATGCTGTTGAATTTGGCGTCGGGGTAGACGATATCGGACCATATCTCGTCGTTCATGATGTAAAAGCCGTGCTTTTCCGACAGGGCCAGGATGTGGTCCAGGTCGGCCAGGGGGTACACCTTGCCCAGGGGGTTGTGGGGGTTGCAGAGGCCCAGCATCTTGGTCTTTGGGGTGATGTACTGTTCCAGGTCGCTGAAGTCGATGGTGCCGTCCTCCCGCAGCTTCATGGGGAAAAGGACGATCTTGGCCCCCGCCGCCTCCATGGAGGTCTTGAAGAGGAAATCCACCGGGTCGAACACGATGGCCTCGTCCCCGGGCTCCAGCACCGCCTTGGCGATGGCGTCCATCCCGCGGGCGGCGCTGTCGATGGGGAGGATCAATTCCGGGTCCACCTTCTCCTGCTTGCGTTCCCACAGCGCCTTGGCGATGGCCTCCTTGAACTCCGGGAAGCCCCGCTTGGGGGTGTAGGAGAAGTAGCCCCCCTGGATGTACTGGATCATGGCCTCGGCGATCTCCGGGGCGGGGTGGAAGTCGGAATCCGCAGCCGTCAGGGGAATGACCCCCTCCGGCACCTCCGCCCAGCGGAGATTGAAGGCCCGCTGGCGCAGCACCTGGAAGTCGATGCTTTTGTTGGTAAAGTCTACCATTCTTTCCCCTCCCTTACCGGTCCAACTCGGCGATGGCCTCGATCTCGCAGAGGAGACCCTTGGGCAGTTCCCGCACCGCCACGCAGCTGCGGGCGGGCTTGCCGGTGAAGTACCGGGCGTAGACCTCGTTAAACGCCCCGAAGTCCCCCATGTCCGCCAGGAAGCAGGTGGTCTTGACCACCTTCCCCAGGCTGCTGCCACCGGCCTCCAGCACCGCCTGGACGTTTTTGCAGCTTTGCTCCGCCTGGGCGGTGATGCCCTCCGGGGCGGCGCCGGTGGCCGGGTCGATGGGGATCTGCCCGGAGGTGAACACCAGCCCCGCCGCCACCCACCCCTGGGAATAGGGGCCGATGGCCGCAGGCGCCTTGCCTGTCTCGATGAGTTTCAAGGAAAACCCTCCTTTCATTCTGCCCGCCCTCCCGCCAACGGGAAAAACGGGCCACACACCAGCCCCGGTGACCGGGGCCTCCTCTCCTGTGCCGCTTCCGCGGCACCGTTCTGCTACCATTATAGCAATAAAATATATTTTATTCTATTGGCTAATTCGATGAAAAATTTTTCATATTTTTTATCAAATGGATAGCATTCCCGCCGGGAGGGCAAAAAAAGCGCCGGTTTGCCGGCGCTTTTTCTGTCAATCCAGCTGGGCGAGTTCTTCCTTGATGTGCCGCAGATGGAGGTAGACGGTGTTTTTGGAGATGCCCATGGCGGCGGCCACCAGGTCCACGGCGTTTTTGATGTTGAAGATGCCCTGGCGGTAGAGGATGGCCACAACCTGGCGGTTCTTCATGGACACGGGGATGGCGGCCTGGGTATCCACCTGGAGGCGGGTGCGGGTCACCGCCTCCTCCACCAGTTCGGCGGTGTTTTCCCCAAAGGTCTCGATGACCCGTACCGGGGCCGCCGCCGGGGGGGTGAAGGCGGCCAGCACCTGGGCAAAGGGGGTGTTCAGATAAAAGTTGATACAGAGCAGGCCGATGATCCGCCTGTTCTCCCCCTGGATAGCGATGGTGGCGGCCTTCAGCGGCTCCCCCTTGCGGTTCTGGGTAAAGTAGGAGATGGCCGGGGCGCCCTCCTGCTGGGTGATGCGGGCCAGCATGGAAAGGGCCAGGTCGGTGATGGGGGCCCCCACCGTGCGGCCGGTGTGGTGGCCGTTGACGATCTTCACCACCGATCGCTCCAGGTCCTCCAGGCTGTGGAGGACGATCTCATAGCCGTCCCCCAGGTACTGGGCAAGGCCGTCCAGCAGGTTGCCGTAGGCCTCCAGTACCAGCCGGTCGGCGGGGGTCAGCACCATGTTCTTGTGTTCCACCAGCGATCACATCCATCCTCTGTTCGTTATGGGCCGGTCTGCGCTGCTTCCATTATAACGGCTGCCCGCCCCGATTACAACCGGGGGAGGCGCCTGGCGGGAATTTTTATCGGGGACCGCTTCCATAGATATCCCCCGGGAGGATACCGTTTCCCACTGGACTTTTTCCGCCGGATGCGGTATCCTTGTCTTATCCAATCTTTCAGGAGGCGTTTTACTTATGATGGACCGTATCATCGATATCCGCAGCGACACCGTCACCCAACCCACCCCGGAGATGCGCCGGGCCATGGCCGAGGCCCCGGTGGGGGACGATGTCTATGGTGACGACCCCACCGTCAACCGCCTGGAGCAGCTGGCGGCGGAGTTTTCCGGCAAGGAAGCCGCCCTTTTTGTCCCCTCCGGCACCATGGGCAACCAGCTGGCCATCATGACCCACACCCGGCGGGGGGACGCCGTCATCTGCGGCCGCAACGCCCACGTCCTGGTCCACGAGGTAGGGGCCTCCGCTGTCCTGTCCGGGGTGACCCTGGACCCGGTGGACAGCCCGGACGATATCATCCACCCCCATCTGCTGGAAAAGGCCATCCGGGAGGATGACCTCCACTGTCCCCCCACCACCCTCCTCTGCGTGGAGAACGCCCTGGCCACCGGCCGGGTGGTCCCCCTGGAGGAGATGGAGGCCATCTACACCGCCGCCAAGGCCCGCGGCCTGATGGTGCATATGGACGGGGCCCGGCTCTTTAACGCCGCCGTGGCCCTGGGGGTCCCCGCCGCCCAGGTGGCGAAGTGCACCGATTCGGTGATGTTCTGCCTTTCCAAGGGCCTCTGCGCCCCGGTTGGCTCGATGCTGGCGGGGAGCCGGGAGTTTATCACCCGGGCCAGGAAGAACCGGAAGATCCTGGGCGGCGCCATGCGCCAGTGCGGCATCCTGGCCGCCGCCGGCATCCTGGCCCTCACCGAGATGCCGGGGCAGTTGGAGACAGACCACCAAAACGCCGCCTGGCTCCGGCAGCGCATCGCCAAGATACCCGGCGTCCAGGTCAAGGCCGACGGCATCCAGATCAACATGGTGTTCTTCACCGTCCAGCGCCCCGACCAGGTCATCCGGGCCCTGCCGGAAAAACTCCTGGAGCGGGGGATCAAGATCAACGGCGTCTCCGCCGGGGAGTTCCGCTTCGTCACCAACCACGACGTCACCCGGGAGGACCTGGCCTATGTGGCCGACTGCCTGGAGGCTCTGCTTGCATGAAAAAGCTGTATGACCTTCTGGGCATCGCCGTCTGGTCCTTTGTCGGGGTGTTTTTGGGCAGCAGCATCTATACCTTTTACGACTACAAAACCCGCCCGGGCCTCTACGCTATGCAGTCCGCCCCCTGGTACCTGAGCATCCAGGTCCGGGCGGTGTTCACCCTGGCGTTGGTGGCGGCGGTCCTGGTGCTGCGGTGGTATCTGCGCAAAAAGATGGATCAGGGGGGCGGAGATGAATAAAAAAGTTCTGGTGGGGATGAGCGGCGGGGTGGACAGTTCGGTGGCCGCCTGGCTGCTGCAAAGGCAGGGCTACGAGGTCATCGGGGCCACCATGAAGCTGTGGGAGGAGGAGACCCAGGATTCCCGCTGCTGCGGCATCGATGACGTCCGGGACGCCCAGGCGGTCTGCCAAAAGCTGGGGGTCCCCCACTACGTGTTCAACTACAAGGACCTTTTCCGCCGGGAGGTGGTGGAGCCCTTCATCGGCGCCTACCGCCAGGGGCAGACCCCCAATCCCTGCATCCTCTGCAACCGTTACCTGAAGTTCGGGGCCTTCCTCCGCCGGGCGGCGGAGTTGGGCATCGACCACATCGCCACCGGCCACTACGCCCGTATCGCCCGGGAGTTAAAGACCGGCCGGTGGCTGCTGCGCCAGGGGAAGGACCTCAAAAAGGACCAAAGCTATTTCCTCTACACCCTGACCCAGCCGGAACTGGAGCGGCTTCTGCTGCCCTGCGGCGACTACACCAAGGAGGAGATCCGGGCCTTTGCCAGCGAGAGCGGCCTGCCGGTGGCCAAAAAGCGGGACAGCCAGGACATCTGCTTCGTGCCGGACGGGGACTATGCCGCCTTCCTGGAGCGGTACACCGGGGAGACCCCCAAAAAAGGCCAGTTCGTGGACCGGGAAGGGAAGCCCCTGGGGGAGCACCAGGGCATCGGGAGGTATACCATCGGCCAGCGGAAGGGGCTGGGCGTCGCCCTGGGGCGGCCCATGTTCGTCAGCAGCATCGACCCGGAGAGGAACACGGTGACGCTGGTGGAGGACGAAAAACTCCTTTACCGGCAGGAGGTCATCGCCGGGGACCTGCGGTTCACCTCGCTGCCCCGGGAGGCGCTGGAGACGCTGACGCCGGTGACGGCGCGGATCCGGTATTCTCAGGGGATGGCGGAGGGAGAAGCCATCCTGCTGGGGGACGGGAAGCTGCGGGTATGGTTCCGGGAGCACCAGCGGGCGGTGACCCCCGGCCAGGCGCTGGTGGTGTACACGGGGGACGTGGTGGCCTGCGGGGGGAGGATATTGGGGTAGCGGCCGCCGCTGGCGGTGCTACAGCCTGCGGCAGGGCCTTTGCTGCACACAGGGAAAAGTCAGGCGTTTTGGGGAGCGTGTCCCAAAATGCCTGACTTTTTTCTGCAAATAAATCATTCCTCTCCCGGTTTGGACAGTAGGGCAACGCACTCCACATGGCTCGATTGCTCCAGATTGATGTCAAATATTTGCGGTCGTTCGCGGGAATTTATCAAAGCGTAGTTTTGCCTAAAAACGCACCGATTTTTACCCTTGTCCGTTCTCAGAAACAGGTCAAAGGCCTTGCTCCTACTTATAATATGCAAACACACAGATTTGCCAACCGCTTCAAGACTTTGCTCTGACGGAATAGGTCTAAAATCCCATCGTCTAAACCTTAATTCTTCCCGTGACAGAATTTGTATTTTTTTCCGCTTCCGCATGGACATGGATCATTACGTCCTATCTTCTTTGGCCAGTTTGTTCTTTCCTGAACCATAAGTGGTATTTTGCCATCATACATAAGAGAAAGTTCTCTTAGTCGATACAGGTATTCTGAAACACCCAATAAGGCCTGAAACATGTGCATCGCTTCATTTTCAAATTCGAGAAGGTATTCCGTTTTCTTTATGGTTCTGTCTTTTGGATTTGGAATGTAAGTAATAACCTGACTCACCGCGTCATATTCAACATCATTGTGTCCAATCGCATTTCTCAGTTTTGCATTTACTACAACATCCAAGAAATCGGTATAGACTTCTGTGTTCAAGCAAAAATGATACCTTGATGCCTTTGGGAGCTTTATATAATCCTCTAAAGAAGATACATTCTTTTCCAAAGGATTCATCGAATTCGCGTCAGCCCTGTATTTTATGTTATTAAGAGCGACCGGGATAACAAGCAAATTACCAAGGGCTTCATAAACATCCAAATAGAACTGTTTTACACTATCAAAGCTACTTGTTGTCGAGCCTTCAACTTCAAAATCAAAAGAATCATCTTTGCAATATTGTAAAGCGAGAGCAGGAATGAGGCGCTGGTATATTCTTATAAAATCATCATAGACCTTATATATCAAATCCTGTAGCTCCTCAAGATGATAACCATCATGTGAATTTAAGAAGTCTACTAAGCTCTTCAGCTGAACAGAGTCCAGTTTCATAATTCCTGCACTAAAAGAGAGATTATCCAAGATATCTTTTTTGAGTGCAGAATAAAACCCATGAACCTCAATCATATGAACAGCTCTCAATACCTCAGACTCATCTCTGCACTGAAAGTATTGTCCGGAGAATTCCTTTTGTATCTCCTGAACAAGGTATTCACTATTACTTCTGAAGAGGTCAATGATTCTTTTATAGCTCTTCCATTTCTTTTCTGTTGCATTAAGCTGTGATACCGCTTTTCCGAACTGCTCATATGAATCATCCGTCTTCATACGATTCATATAGCGGATAAACGGAGTAATGACGACTTCTTCCAACTCCGCTGCTTTGCCTTGTTTCACGGTCGGAAATTCACCAGAGCATTCAACCATGTAATCAGCTTCAGCATCCGGGATTTCATCCGCATTGTCAAAAGAAAACTTTAGCCCCGGTCGGTCTTGTCCTATCTTAACGCTGCCAGATAAGGAAGTACCACATTTACCGCAAGCCACAACAATAGGATGTTCTTCTTGCCATCCAACCTGTAATCGAACTCTGGTAATGCTTCCGCAAACCTGACATTTTATAAATGTATTAAAAACCATGCATTTTCTCCATTCATATTATCAAGCATTAAATCGCCTCAACCTTTGACAGCTCCGCAAGTGCATGGGATTTCACCGTCATAGCCCTAATATGCCTCTGCTGGGATCGATGATCCATCTCTGACAATCTTGATTGTTCCATCATCAGAAATTTCTATTACAGAGACATCTTCAAGCAAATGCCCATGTGCTCGAACATAATACTCAGCCAGTGTTTCCTGCTTGCCACAAAACACTGCTTTTTTCATACAAAGCAGCTTCTTTGTCCCAGAAGGCAGAAAGCCAAAGTAAAATACAGCCTCGTCCAAGCCCATCAACTTTGCGCTCGGAACATTCCCGGAATCAGTCCACGTATAACATTTGCATTCAGCCACGATAGACCTGTCAGCATTGGCAAGATCAAACTTGTGTTCCTTTGGCGGTCTGCCGATAGGGATTGCTGCTTCTTGCTCAAAATATGTATTATATTTTTCTTTGAGAATCGTTTGCACAAATTCTTGGAACTTGCGTCCGACGTGCGGATTCTCAGAATTTAAATTTGCCATCAGTGCTCCTTGTCCTGAGTGGACTATTGCCAATCTACCGTTATATACGGCACAATCAAATCGTAGAACTTCTTTGACCATTCTGCATGGAACTTTGCCATCTGCGGCCAGTCATCCTCGTTTTCAATGCTCACGTTATCAAGCTGAATAAATACCTTTGAGGATTTGATATCATCTCCACGGTTCCACTGAAGCTCCGTTCCCAGCTTCGATTCAATCTCGCTTTTATGCTGGTAAAGAGCATCAAACGCTGCTTTATTCTCTGATCTCTCCGCTCTGGCAAATACGACCTCTGAACGTGCAGAGTCAAAATTCGCAACACAGCAGAGGTAGAAACCTCCAATGCCAAAGAAGCCGTTTATCCAATTGTCCGTACTCGGATTTACATTGCTGAAAGAGCCAGGATTACCATGAGCCTCATGGATTTGTGTTAGGGCATACGTCCAGTAACGTTTTCTGAGCTCAAACCTCGTTTCAGAGGAATCACCGCTTATACTGAGATGCTCTCCGGCCATAGATAACGCTGTCGTGATCCGGTCAAAATGGTCGATGATCCAATCAAATATTTTCGGCTGCTCTGCTGGATTGAATACATCAGCCTTCTCCTCAATAACGATGGAACGTGTTGTACCTGTCGATTTTGAGTATTCCCAATTTAGGTTCTCATCAAATTCGGCCTCAATCTGGTCTTTTAATTCCTTCAGACGGTTATAGGTATCCACATTATAGGTGTAGATGCCCATCTTGATTCGTTTACCATAGGGAATAGAAAAGAATAAGTGATAACCGTTCGCGCCTATGTGCACATCGTAATATGTACGACCAGCAGCTTTCTGTTTTGCTATATCACTTGATCTGCCGTGCTCATAAGCATAGTTTACGAATTCTATCCAGAATTGTAGTTTTTGATCATCTCCGGAGCCTTCTGCACTTTCTTCGGATTCCGGTACGTTTGCCGATACTTCCTCCAACTCCTCCGGGATTTCTCGTCCATCTTTGACGAACGAAATGCCGATCAGCTTTTCCAACTGTTCTTCGTCGAATTGCAGGTTCCATCGTTCCTGCATGAAAACGAGGAGCTTTTCAGTTCTGCTGTATATCTCAAATGCAGTCCAATCCTGCAGCTTGGATACCTCTATCTCTGAGTGAGATCCATTCTCGTACCCGCGACGTCCTGTGGTTTTGGAATGCTTCTTATCCTCAAAACTATCATTCTGCAAAGCCGAGTTTACGCTCTGAGACAACGGCAGAAGGTTCCCAAGTGCTCCGGAAAGCATCTTGATTTCTGAATCCTTAAACTGCCGGTACATATTACGCCAGTAATACTTCGTCGGTGTCTGAGGGAGAATATGCTCGATAGACACTTTATCCTTCTCGGACTTTGTAAACATTGACCACGTGCAGAAACGATCTATATTATTTTTCTCTGCCAACTTAGCCTCATATTCATAAAAGAAGTATCGCAGACTGTTCCAGTCGTAGTAGCCATTCCCTGTAGAAAAATATTTCTCAATTCTGGTGACAAAGTTCTGCGTGGCAAAATCGATATCGTTCGTTGTCCTGTCATATATCTCTTTGCAGAGCTCATCCACATCCGTTTCTTTCACATACACCTGACGTGCAGCTCGATAATAATCACTGCTGCCATAGGATGCATTAAAATTACCCAAGCGAAATGCAACAAAGATAAAGCGCTCAACTGCTTCAAAGATTTTAACTCTGCTGTTCGCAGAAATATCCCGCCGACTAATGACCGCAGTAACCAGCGGCCTGAAATGTCCGATGCCGATACGGTTAAGCCTATCGACTCGTTTTTGCTCTTCAGGAGTAAGATTAACACTTTCAAATGGGAAATATGTGTCATACCAGTACTTCGCCATATCTTTGAGGCTATTGACATAGTCCTCAATTTCTTTTGGCTGGAGTTTGGATACCTCTATGATTTCCTGTTCTTCTGTTTCAGTAACTTCCGTGTCTTCTGCATCAGTGACATCATCGCTGATAACCGACTCGGCCTCTGTCTCAACCAGAACGGGTGCCTTTTCAAATATGCCCTTTGAAGAGAACTTGCTTAGCAGGAATTTGATGTAGTCATCGCCACGTTTACGGGAATACCTGAAGTAGATAATCCAATGGGCACGCAAAAAGTCATCATCGGAAAGAGGAACACTCTTGTTCCTACCAAGCTGATAGTAGACTTCCTTCCAAGCGTCATTTATCTTCTTACGGAGGGCAGACTTGTCCTTCTCGTCAAACACCTCATCATCATAAAGCGTGGTCAAATAGATCAGTCTGTTTTTCAACAATTCAAGATTCGTCAGCTTCTTACCACGATTGTTCATGGTCTCGAAAGCTACAAACACATCGTAATCATCGTCGATTTCATGGAGATTAAACATCAGGCGCTGGGTGAGCTTCTTGTACAGAGTATTTACTGCCTCAAGTCCGCCTTCTCCGGACTTCTCATATAGCTTTCTGATGTTCTCCGCAAAAAAGTTCTTTGCAAACTTCAGATTTTTTGTATAGTAGGTCTCATTCACTGCACCGGAATACGGCTCATCGAACACCTTATATTTCATGTATTCCGCGCTGGGATTATCGACCTCATAACCAAAAAGGTATGTTGTTACTACTCCATTCGGTGGTCTTTTTCGGCAGATGTATTTTGAGACGATCTCTTCGACCGTTTCATACCCCAGCGTGATTTCCTTATCAGACTTGCCCTTGTTCTCATCCAAGCTGCGCACGAATCCCACAATCTCGTTCAAGAGAATGACGAACGTGGTAATGCGCTGCTGACCATCGACTATATGGCAAGGCTTATATCCGTTCTCGACCAGCCACAGATCTTCACCCCAACTGATGGTCTCCTTGCCTTTTAGAGGCTTAAGGGACAGGAGGCCTGTATAGTGATACCGATCAGTCTGAAGATTTACAAGGTCATCCCAAAAATCCACCAACTGCTGCTGCAGCCATGCATAACCCCGCTGATAGTCCGGTATCCGGAATAATCTATTTTGAAAGAGCAGCGACAATGGCTGCAGCTCATTTGCCATAATGTATTCCCTCCAACTTCCTACTTTTTCGCAATCGAATTACTCGTCCTGATATTCAGCCAGAGCATCCGTATCGATTGCCTTAATTTCAAACGTTTTCCTCGTTGACACACAGAAGTTATACTCAATCATCAGATTTGCAAGTCTCTCACCATCAATCAGAATAATGTGATGAGTATTTGCGTAATCCTTAGCCTTCTGCGAGAATTTAGCTGTTGTAACAAAAAGTCCATCACCGTGCTTCCCGGCAATCGCACCTACAAAGCTCTGAATGTTCGGCTGTCCAACGACTCTATCCGGTGCCCATTCCTTAGCCTGCATATAGATCAAAGAAAAGCCGAGCTTGTCCTCCATGATCACGCCATCAATTCCATCATCACCGGAAGCGACTGTTGCATGACTCCCGTAAGCCACAGTTCCATATCCCATCTTCGAAAGAAGATCAACAACGAGCTTTTCAAAGGTGTATGGTGAAATTTTCAGAACTTCACTCAACAAATCAGATGCAAGGCTTGCATTAATCTGCTTGTATGCGTCTTCAAGCTGGTCATCGGGTGTAAGATCCGTCTGCTTTGAAATTACAGGCACTGTATCATCTCCATTTGTAGGATCAGAGGCGGATGCAAAATCTACAAATGAAGGAAACTGTTCCAGATATTTGGAATCTATTTTCTCCGGATTTTCTGCAACCACCTTCTTTCCAGCTTCTGTAATAACAATAGTAGCGCGGGCAGGACTATCAAGGAGTCCAGCTTTTTTCAGATAAGTCTTCGCCCATCCGACCCTGTTTTTAAACACGGTTTGCCTGCCGCTCGGAAGCATTTCTGCGAGGTCTTCCGCTGATAAATTTAGCTGTTGAGCTAACACGGCAGTAACGTCTTTAATTTTATAGACCTCACCGTCTTTTACTGTTGTCAGTAAAGGCTTCATCAATTCATCGTATTTTGGCACTGCCATTGTTAGTCCTCCTCCTTGACTCACTGAAGATCTGGATCACTCCCAAGAGGTGTAATTCCGTTTTCTTTGAGCATTTCATTTATTTCATAAATCGTATTCTCAGCGCAGGCCGCTAAAACACATTGATAAACGTAACCTTCGTTTTTCATCGAATTCAATTTAAAATCCGTTTTACCGAGAAACATCTCAGCTTCTGGCAAAGGCAACTTCAGACCTACGCATAATGCAAGAACTGTCTGAACTGAAGTCGGGTATTCCTCATCATTTCTCAACCGCTGTATGGTCTTTTCGCCAACAAGCGAGCGGTCTGCCAATTGCTTATTTGAGAGCTTTTTCTCTTTTTGCAACGCGACTAGTGTCTCTGCAAAAGAGCCGGGATATCTGCGTAATGCTTCAGAACGTCGCTTTGCGTTCTTGATCTGATCAAGAAGTGCCTTGTTGTGTGCATTAAGCTCGAAGGAATACTCGACCTGATTTTCAACTGGCGCTGAATTACGCATAAACTGCGTGTAATACCTCGCCCCTTGATATTTCGATTGATAACTATATCCCTTCGAGAAGACGACGCAGCACTCATCCATGTGCGAGAGCGCATATTCTGACAGCGTAGCATTCCCGGACTGATCTCTCGCTATGTATTTCTCGTTATTGAGAACGAGATGACGATCTGCAAAAATAAACTGTCCGCTGTCAATCAGCTTCTTAAACTCACGGTCAAAGCAGTATGCCTTAAACAAATCGGCATAGGGAATAGTGAATGTCTGATTCTTATCCAAGGCACCGGCTTCAAATGAATATCCGCGAACATACTGACCATCCACAAACGGATATGCACCCTCAGCTTTGGAATACCCCAGATCCATCAGGCGAACCTTGGCTGCCTGCCTCGACACATCGAACAGCTCCGCAAGTTCATCGATGACGTTCTCATAGGCTGCAATGCTCGCATCATCAGCCCCGCCATAAGCTGCAAGAAGCTGTTCTACCTTCAAGCGCGTCGTTTTCGCAGGCATCAAGATTCTCGGAGCGACACCTTTGGCTTGCCACTCCATCCAGTCTACGGCCTTCCATTTATCTGAATCAGTTGTGTTTGCAGCTATTTGGCACTGGATAGCCCTTCCAAGATTATCGTTAGCACCTATCATTTTCATCAACACATGATAAGGCTGATGACGGTACCAGTGGAAACATTCATGAGCCAGAGTAGTGCGCTTTGTTCCTACAGATCTCTCATAGGAGACACGCGGATCAAGATAAACGGTTCCTCGTTTGGCATTGCGAATTGTAATCTTCCGGTGCTTATCGAGAACATTCCCGTTATCAAATATGATAGTCCCAAAGTAAGTAAGATCATCTGACAGAGGAACATCTTCGATAACCTGTAGTTTCATATCGCTGGCTATTGTCTCGATTGGAACCCTCATCGGTTTATCCAGTGCTTCCGGACAATACCTTGTCAGGAACTTCTCAGCCTCGCCTTCAAACTGGTCACGAGAGATAATAGGTACCAGCTCTCCGGACAGACGGTCATTATCAGATTCCTCTTGCGGCTCACAATTACCAACAAACATGATCCGGAACCCGCTCATATCGATGCCAAGAGTAACCTGACAATGGATCTTAAGCCAGCGCTCATTAAAATATCCCTTGCGAGATGCGGATGGCATTTCGACATCGCATGATGCAATTACATCGAAAGCAATCACGCCATCCTCCGGCTGTTCAATATGGATAACATTCTCGATTTCCATATCAATGACCGATAGTCTTTTCGTGTCACCAGAATGATCCTCTTGAATATAAGCTATGGCCGCATCCCGGATGTCGTCATAACGAGATTGGTCGATCAGTTTCTGCAGTGGGCTTTCATCCTGCGCTTCATAGTAGTCCAGTCTGCTGTCGTTGAGCTCTTTACGTATTTCACGCCAATTAGGCATGTGCCTATCCATGTGTGCGATGAATGTAGCATCATGCTTTCTTGTGATTAAATGTGTAAGCTCATGCAAAATAATATAATCAAGGCAGGCATACGGTTTCTGGGCGAGCTGCAGGTTGAACCACAGCTTCTTTTTATCTGTGCTGCAGGCACCCCATTTTGTGACCATATATTTCGTTTGCCAAGAATCACATTTAAGTCCTGTCTGTGTCTCCCACTTAGGCAGACGCTTTTCTATTTCTTCCTTTAGGATCTTCCTATATTCCTCTTTCACATAAGCGTCTCGCTGTTTCACGGTACTTTTGGCGCTCATGGATAGAACAATATTCTGATTCTGAATCTCGAAGCTGTTCTTTTGATTGTCCGGCTTGAAGACAAGAAAGTATTGCTTCCCCCAGATATACATCGTCTCGCCGGAAACATACTGTCGCTTCGATGCTCTTGGCTGATCCTGAAACTGCGCAATAGCCCTCTTGATAAAGCCCAGCTGAGTTCTGGCATAAGCCTCTATAGCTTTATCGTCCACGGATAAAGGCGCAGAAATTACCACATGTCCATCCGGCGGCTTCACCTGAAGGTGCATATTCTTTATATTCTTTTTTTGCACATCAATCGGAATCCCGGAAATGACAATGCGCATTAATACTCCTCCTGTTTCTCAATGATCTTATAGATGCGCTCCACCTCGGAATCATCACCCAGAATCTCAAAGAGAGCCTTTTTTATTCTTCTGACAACAACCTGATTATCCCTGAAACCAGACAGGGCTTGCTTTTTCACGGCTTTGTGAATTCGTAGGGCAAGTTTCTCGTCCTCGCCGGTGTTGTCATAAATAGCCATGAGCGCCTTGCTCTTACGGATGCTTTCCGGATATTTATCGTTATCCTCCGGGCAATCAACGTCCTTAGCCAGCTTTATATATTTCTCAAGCATCTCAGCATAGTCAAGAACTCCCTGCTTACGCTCTTCGATGAGCTTATCAAGGATTTCTGACATCTTTGCGTAATAGCGCGGATTGACGGTAACCTTTTCGATAACCTTCTTACGGATGTTATTCTCGATGGCCTCTGCTGCACCTTCCTTGTGGCCGCTATCACCTTCACCGGTAAGCGTTTCGCCCTGTTTTGCTACGAAATCCAATAGGGTAAGATCATCAAAATCGCCAATCTTCTCAGCATCCGCTGCCGTGATATAGTTATCGATCATCTTTCTCATATCAGGCTCATAGGCCTTCAAATCTAGGAAATCACCACTGGCCGTACCGATGGTTTTCTTCAGCTCAATGTAGAAAGTGACCTTCTTGTCATATTCATTCAGTTTGCCAGATGAGATATCATCAACCAGATATGGCTTTGCTTCCGCGAAAGCTCTGACAAGACTGCTCACCAGACGATAGAGTTTTTCTCTCAGGCGTGCATAAATCTCGTCGCTCTCCTCCGACTGACCGGGAACGCCACAGAAATAATGGATGTACTGGATCTCCCCACGAGGTTCCTCGACACCTTCGCAGAGTTCCTCGACGGCATCATACACTTCCTCAAAATAGGATACCGTAGCATCATGGCGATCCTTAACAAGTCCTTTTACATCCTCCGGATCATATCCTTCAAAAGCGCCGGAAGTATAGTCCTTCATTGCAGTCTGGAGCTGTCCAAACAGCTGCTTGTAATCCACGATATAGCCAAAGTCCTTACTATCATCATCGAGACGGTTGACGCGGCAAATCGCCTGAAACAGGCCGTGATCCTGCATCCTCTTGTCGATGTAAAGGTAGGTACAAGGAGGCGCATCAAATCCAGTGAGCAGCTTGTCTACGACAATAAGGAGCTTCATATTTGCAGGCTCCTCTACAAACTTCCGCTTTGCTTCCTTTTCAAATTCCTCCACCTTGGCCTGAACCGAGCCTGCATTCGGAAGGTCAGAAGGATCAAGCCCCAGCATCTTCAAATACGTCTCATATTTGAGGAAGGTTTCAGTATCATCCTCATCGCTGACGGTATCAGTGCGCAATTCGCCCTTGTTCGGTGTATAGGAAGATATGATGGCGCACTTCTTAAAGCCCATCTGTTGGAAGATTTCGTAATACTTACAAGCTGTAGGAATACCATCAGCTACAAGAATCGCATTACCGTTTCCATCCATCAGACGTGGCTTCATATTAAAGTCCTGAATGATGTCCCACGCCACCTTTTCAAGACGAGAGCGGGAGCTATATACCTTCTGCATCGTGCCCCACTTCTCTTTGAGCTTTGCCTTAGCGCGAGAGGAGAGGCCTCTGGTCTTTACATCAAACCACTGGTCAACACGATCCTGTGACGACAAATCTTGCGGAACATCACGGTATTCATATCGCAAATCCAGCACGACGCCATCGGCAACGCCTTCGTTATATTTGTAAGCATGGATGTATGTACCGAAAACTTCGATACTAATCTTTTTATCCTTTTTCAGCAACGGAGTACCCGTAAAGCCAATAAATACTGCATTCGGCATGATAGCCTTCATCGCCGTATGGAGCTTACCGGACTGTGTTCTGTGACATTCATCAACAAATACTACAAGATTCCCCTTTGCCTCAAAATCAGCAGGGAGGGAGGCTTTCAGTTCTTCAATATACTTTTCGTAATCGTTCTCCGTTGCTTCTCCGCCACGACGGCCAAACTTATGCACGAGGGAGCAGATCAGCGAATCATCATATACATTCAAACGATTCAGCAAATCTTTACCGCTCTTGGTACGAGCAATATTCTCATCCACACCAGTGAATGTTTTTTCTATTTGCTCATCAAGCTCATCTCGGTCTGTCACGATAAGGACACGGGCATTAAGCTCCGTCCAATGTGTCAGAATCCATTTTGCAAGCCATACCATTGTCAGCGTTTTGCCGGAACCCTGTGTATGCCAAAGAATACCCCCCATCGGTTTATCCGGATCTCTGTTCGGATTGTGAAGCTCTGTCCTCAGATTATTGAGCCTCTGCTGAGTGCGCTTGATGCCAAAATATTGATTGTACCGGCACACCTTTTTGATGCCCTTATCGAAAACGACAAAGTTCATGATAAGATCGATAAAACGTTTCTTATCGAACATGGCGTATATCTGCTTCAGGAGTTTATTCTCGATGCCTTCGCAGATTTTACTGATACGAACATCTACTGGATCACGTTCCTCTTCATGTTCTTTGAAGCCGTCATCCTTCCATTCCATATAAAACTTCTCTCCGGTCAGAAGCGTACCGTAGCGCAGGCCTTCTGATTCGTTTCCCGCCATGCAAAATTGCATTGTAGAAAAGAAGCCCTGTATGAATGAATTCTTCTGGTTCGTCAAATTCTGGCGAATACCCTCAGAGACGGAGATGCTGCTTCGTTTCAGCTCAATAACCGCTACTGCAATACCATTCAAGTAAACTACAAGATCCGGTCGCTTCTCTGACTGTTCAACGACCGTTACTTCCTCGGCAATAGCAAAGTCATTGTTCAGAGGGTTTTCCTCATCAATAAGCTGTACAGTCACCGGAGGCTTTTCAGGACTTTCGCTAACCGGAATACCATACTTTAAACGAGAATATACAGTTTTGTTGGCGTCATATAGCCCACGCGAAAGATTACCTGCTTCCTGTTGTAGCTGCGTAATGGCTCCATCGATCAGCTTGTCTGCATAGCCCTTCAGTCGAAGGTACTGGCGCAGACGATCTTCCTTGATATTCTTATTCTGATAATCTGACAGGTTACCAATATACTGGTAGCCTAAGATCTCCGGATCTTTAAAGAAACGGATTACTCTTTCCTGTGTTTTAATTTCGGCATCGCCAATACTCATCTGACAGGCACCTCCTTACACTAATCTGACCTTGCCGGTCAGCAATTCTTCCATCATACCTTGCTTTAATTGCTTATACTTGTTCAGCTTTTGTTCGAGTCGTTTTATCTCGCTTCCCATATCGTTCAACATAGTGATGATAGTTTTGATCTCACTTTCATCTGCTGGAATTCTTACCCTTATATCTGAAATCTGACCAAGATTAATCTTCGTCGGTATAGCAAAATGAAGTGAATGAAGCTCTGCCTCTTTTTGGAATTCCTCTGTACCTGTCAGTAAAGCGATAAAATTTGCAAGAGGTTTATTGCCTCTAAATTTTAGCAATGCAAGACTAACATAAAAGCTTGCATTAGGATTCCAATCAACATACTTTCCCTTCCCAATTGATCCAATACGTGTCATGAGAACATCACCATTTTCAATTTTGTAAGATGAGGTTAATCTCTCGTGTTCCTCAAGTGATATGTATTTCACGTGTGAAAAATCATCATTGGTAACAGTTTCAACACTGTAGAATGGTATCCCGCATTCCACATAGTATGGCGTTTGGTGTGTCCCGTCCTTGATATTACATATTTTGCCAAGAGTAGTATCCTTCCATTCTGAACTAAAGCCCTGAAGCCTGTTCTTTCCGGTCAACAACCTCTGCATCGTACCCTGACGGACATTCTTCTTCTTCCGGATGAGCTTTTGCTGGTCGAAAATCAGCTTATCTACCTCCGACAAGGTTTTTATTATTTTACCTTGTTCCTCGATACTCTCTGGGTAAATTACATTAAGACGACTCACGATTCCCACGCTTAAACCGTCCATTATTCCTCCCACTGCGAGCCTTGCTGTCTGATCACTCAAATAATGGAACTGATCAGAAAACAATTGCAGAATGTAGTCAGAGCGAACCTTCTTTTCATCAAAACGAAGTCGTATTAAATGTGAATCCATTATCCCGCGCTGTATTGTAGTTGGAACAATAGCGCACTTTCCAATCGTGCCCATTGTACTCATAACAAAGTCACCGGGAAGTATTTCACAGGAATTCAATCGATTAAAATGCTCACGCGTTAAATACCTGTCACCTATATTAAAATCATGTGCATAAACATTTTCCTGTCCATAGACGCGGTAGACTCCGTCGGACAGAAGCATTTCCTTTTTTAATTGACTACCAAACGGCCCGATTTTAATACCATTTGGTTTCAGCACCTCAGTTATCGGACACTCGACCCAGCCATTTACCATTTGAATCCCATCCTTTCCAGATGAGACTTTACCCTCGTCTCATACTCATTTGTTTCCTTATCAAGCTCCGGAAGCGTATTTTCATACCGTTCAGCGAGCTCAATAATCCTATTGGTCAAGCGATGGGATATCGCCGCATAAAGATCAGCTATACCTGAGAAGATACTGTCAAACCACTTCTTGTTCACCAGTAGTTCCAAAATCTCTTCATCTGTCAGGCTGTCATATCTTGCTCTGCACTTCTCATCAAGCGCCTTGTTCAGATCCTTTACAACCTTGTTGTAGTCGGACACTTTACCGCAAAGGTCTAAAGCCTGTCTGAGTTGATTTACATCATCCTGCAAGCTCTCCGGTACACTCTCTACTGTACGAATAACAAATAGGCGCAGCATAATAGAAGACTTTGTAACAGTTCCTTTTTCTGTTAATGCGCTTTCGCAAAGCGGGTGTCCCACCAGATATGCCTGAAGACGCTTTTTCTGCATAGGAAGTTGATTCATCAAAATTTCCAGCTCTATGGTTTCCTCCGTCTCTACATGCTGTGTAAGTTCCTCGATCTTAGCCTCTACGTCCTTCGCCTTGACTTTTCCGTTCTCAGCAACATCGGCAAGAGCAGATTCTTCATCGGCGCTCTCAATCAGATCAGAAAGCTGGGATTCAGTTTCTGCGACAACATTCTCGGCTTCCTCTATGGCATTCTTTTCCTCACGGAAAAAGGTATCTATAACTATGGCCTTTGGAATCAATCTGCCTTCCCATCCGGTGACTTTCATCTCGCCTTTATTCTTGCCCTGCGTGATCTCTTCCTCGATATTGTCTGTCGCTCTGGCATTGGCATAGCCATCCGGTTCGCTTATGATAAGCGACACGTCATCGTTCATGACCTCATTCCAATAAGCTAGAAGCACTTGATACACGTCGTATTTATCAATCAGCGTCAGGTGTTCAAATTCAGCAAGGATATTCTCCGCAAGGCTAACAATTAACTCTCTCGCAGATACATCTTCATCAAGAGTAGATAACGCAGGATATTCCTTGGCCTTCCAAGCTGCGAAAGCCTCATCAAGTTTCTCGCCGTATTCTGAGAACTCGGCATTTTTATATATCGTTTGACGGATATTCTCATGTTCCACATTCAGGCTGTAATACTTATCGCTAATCGCCGTCAGCAACTCTGCCTTCAGCGAAGGGAACACCTCCCAATACTTAGACAGACTGTCAATATCAACCGCCGGAATACCGCCATGAATATGCGCATAAATATCCTGAATATCCTCCGGATCTGTGGAGTCAATATAGCGAGTAATGTTCAGGTTATACCCGTTTTTCTTTTCGATTTCATCGTTTGGTACGAAACGCGCATACTTTGGATCTGTAGTTATCTGCTCATTAAACGTCGTAATGATTCTATAGATATCACGTTCACGCAAACGATTCTTGTTGCCGTCCTTAACGCACCCACGGCTGGCATCAATCATAAAGATGCCTTGTCGGTTTGCAGCTCCTTCTTTATCAATCACGAGCACGCAGGCGGCTATGCCAGTGCCGTAAAACAAGTTTGCCGGAAGGCTGATAATGCCCTTGATCCAGTGCTTCTTTATAATTGATTCTCTAGGTGCTGTTCACATAATGAAGAGTGTGTTATAATGTAAAGCATGGAATTGAA